>RFRK01000067.1 GCA_009924525.1 Betaproteobacteria bacterium | reverse complement strand
CGGGCAGATTTGCGATTTGCAGCTAACGCCACAAGGCCAGCGGCCGCGGCGGCAATGGCCAGCCAGAATAGCCGAGACTCAAACGGTCCGCTCATCGAACTATTCTGTGGTTTATCTGCAGCATCACTGATTCCAGTGGCTGCGACAGACTTTGTACTGGTCGCGTCAGGACCAACAGCTTTCGCAAAGGCCGAGAAGAATTCAGCCGAGAGCTTCTTGGCGGACCCCTCAATCAGTCGGCTGCCAAGCTGGCCGAGCTTTCCGCCAATTGATGCTTTGGCGTTATACATGAGTAGTGTCTCGTGACCTTCATCCGACAGACGAATCTCAGCACTGCCTTTTGCAAAGCCAGCTGCACCGCCAGAGCCCTCGAAGTTCAGGGTATAGCCCTCCAGTGGCCGAATATTAGACATGCTGACCTTGCCACTAAAGCGCGCGGAAACCGGCCCCAGCTTAATCATGACCCGAGCTTGTAATTCATTGTCACCTATTCGCTCAATACTCTCGCACCCCGGAATAGCCTGGCGCAAAATCTCTGTGCTGTTTAAGCCATCCCAGACGGTTTGAATGGGAACAGGGATGCGCTCTTCGCCTTTGATATCCATGATGTCTAGATGTAATGGGCAAGGCCCGTCATGACTCTGCTGCTGGCCTGCATGGCCAGCTGTACCGGTCGCGGCAGATCGGCGCCACCGTGGTCGACGGCGGAATTCATGTGTCGGGCTTCGTCCTCCTTCATTTGAGCCACGACAGCCCGCGAAGCTTGGTCAGCTAAAGGCAGCCGCTCCATATGGCTCATCAAGTGCTGCTCAACCTGCCGTTCAGTCTCAGCAAGAAATCCAAGCGAAATCCGGTCCCCCATTCGACCAGCAATAGCGCCAAGTGCAAATGCGCCCGCATACCAAAGCGGTGTGAGCAGCGAGGGCCGGCCGCCCAAAGCTTCGATTCTTCGAGCTGTCCAATTTAAATGATCGGCCTCTTCAGCCGCAGCCTCTTTTAAAAGCCGTGCCGTCTCAGGGGATCGCGCGGTGAGGGCCTGACCTTGATATAGGGCTTGAGCGGCGACCTCGCCCGAGTGGTTAACACGCATGAGCGCTGCTGAGAGCTTTTTTTCTTCCTCAGAAAGTGACGCCTCTGCGATTACCTTTGCCGGATACGGCCGGCTACTTGGCGGTGTTGTTGCGATTGAACGAAGAAAATTATCTGCAGCACCAAAAATTTGATCAAAAGGAGAGAGGATTCGCATAGAGAGAGTCTACCGGAAGGCGCTTGGCGCCCTTCAATGACAGTTATGTCAGAAATCTCTTGGCTAAAAGCTGCCAAAAGGCAGCCCCAATTGGAATGAGATCATCATTGAAGTCATAACTGGGGTTATGCAGGGTGCAGGGTCCCAGTCCGTGGCCTTGAGATCGATGCAGTCCGCCCGCATCCCCGTTGCCCAAAAAGATATAAGCACCCGGTTTTTCCAAGAGCATGTAGGCGAAGTCTTCAGCCCCCATGGTGGGCTCGACATTTCGCTGCACCATGGATTCCCCAACAATCTCGGCGGCAACATCGGCCGCAAACATAGCCTCGCGGCTGTGATTGATTGTTGGTGGATAGTTCCGATTGAAAAGAAATTCGGCCTGTGCGTTAAACGCGCCCGGCAGCTGATTACAAATCCGCCGCATGCCAGACTCCAGCGTATCAAGAGCATCAAGCGAGAAGGTCCGCACCGTGCCCTTCATCACACAGTGATCGGGGATGACATTAGTTGCCTCTCCTGCATTAATCTGGGTGACAGACAGTACGGTCGCATCAATAGGCTTGGTTTCTCTTGATACCAAGCTCTGAAAAGCCTGAATAAGATGACTTGCAATCAGCACTGGATCTACACCTAGGTGAGGCATGGCCGCATGGGCACCTTTGCCTCGCAGCGTAATTTCAAATTCATTACTGGAGGCCATCATCGGCCCCGGATTTAATCCAAACTCACCGACTCTCAGGCCCGGCCAGTTATGAATTGCAAAAACGGCACCGCAGGGAAAGCGCTCGAAAAGACCATCTTCAATCATCGCCTTCGCGCCACCACCACCCTCCTCTGCAGGCTGGAAAATGAAGACGACACTGCCCGCGAAATCTCGATCGAGTGCAATCGCTTTGGCCGCTGCTAAAAGTGTCGCGGTATGACCATCGTGGCCACAGGCATGCATCCTTCCTGGGTATTGGCTCTGATGCTCAAAACGGTTCAGTTCCGTGATGGGTAGTGCATCCATATCGGCGCGCAGTCCGATCATGGTTCGCGACTGCCCGGGGGCCGGGGGGCGACTGCCATGGATGACTCCGATGACCCCCGTTTTTCCGAGCCCAGTGACCACTTGATCGCATCCGTAGGCCTCCAATTCGGCAGCCACAAGCTGAGCGGTGCGGTGCTCTTCGAATTTCAGCTCAGGGTGGGCATGAATATCCCGCCGAATGGCGCGAATGGGCCCGATAATTCCGCTGATGGCTTCAGGAATTTTCATCCCCGAATTTTAAACCGGCCTATCCTTCGGGTAGCGAGAAAGCCCTGCGGTAAGCCCCTGTTCAGCGCCTAGCGGTAGACAATCTCAACCGATTCCCGCGGCAGATGCTCTGAGAGAGTTCGAATCAGCTCCTCTTCGGGCTTGATGCGCCAGTCTTCGGGCAGCTGAATATCGCATTGGGCGCCTTCCCGCTCAAGCCTGAAGATAATGGGACAGCCCTGACGAGGCACCCGCCAGGGCTCCAGCAGGCTGCGAATCTTTTCGGGGGCTGTGCTGGCGGGAAGATTCAGCCGCAGCCCTAAGGAGAACTTAATTCGCGCCTCCCCAAGGGTGAGCAGCTCTGTTGCGGCGCCCCTTAGTCCGCCGGAGAAGTCGTCGTTTTCAATACGGGCACAGACAATCAGCGGCTCATCGACCTTAATGGATTGCCGATAACGATCCCAGAGCTCAGAGAAGACCGTAATCTCAAGCGACGCGGTGCCGTCATCGATTTCAACAATTCGCATCATGCCCCGCTTGGTCATCTGCGCCCGGCTTGCACTGACGACCCCGGTGATCCAGACCGGATCACGTGAAGGACTGAGCCGTTTTAGGGTGACAGAGATAAAACGACGGATTTCATTTGAGTAAGAAGAAAAGAGATGCCCCGAAAAACAAAAGCCTAGGGCCTGCTTTTCCTCGAGTAGCTGTTCGCGCTCCGTCCAGGGGGCGACTTTAGGGAGCTCAACCGCTTGGATGGACTGGGCGGCCTCTTCAAAGAGACCGCTCTGATGCAGATTCGCCTGTGTCTGGTCTGCTGCGTTAATCGCAAGCCCGACCGAGGCCAGTAGCTGTGCCCGATTCGGATGCAGCCGATCAAAGGCCCCGGCTTTTACAAGTGCTTCAATCGCTCGACGATTAACAATGCGACGATCAATTCGCTGGCAAAAATCAAACAGATCTTTAAAAGCCCCACCCTGCTGACGCGCAGAGAGAATGTTCATTACAGCGTTTTCACCTACACCTCGGACCGCACCAAGCCCATACTGAATCCGAAGTGCGGGGCGATTTTCGGATGATCCTACCTCGACTTTTTGTGAAGGACTATTCTGTGACTGAATCGGCTCAAAGCGGTAGTTAGAGGTATTGATATCTGGGGCCAGTACCTCAACCCCATTGGCTTGGGTATCGGCCAAGAAAAAAGCGACTTTGTCAGTGTCATCCATATCTGCCGAGAGTGTGGCAGCCATGAATTCAGCCGTATGGTGGGCTTTCAGCCAGGCCGTCTGATAGGTAATCACAGCATAGGCAGCGGTATGTGACTTGTTAAAGCCGTATTCCGCGAATTTCTCCATCAGATCGAAAAGCCGGGTAGCGAGAGACTGGCTGTGCCCTTTCGCAAGCGCCCCCTTAACAAAAATCTCCCGTTGCTGGGCCATCTCCTCAGCTTTTTTCTTACCCATTGCCCGTCGCAACAGATCCGCACCACCCAGCGAATAGCCTGCAATAATCTGGGCAATCTGCATCACCTGCTCTTGATAAACAATCACACCATAAGTCGGTGAGAGGCAATCTTTCAGCGAATCATGAAAGTAATCAATCTGCTGCTCGCCCCGTTTGCGTTTTATGAAGTCGTCCACCATGCCGGAATTCAGTGGCCCAGGCCGGTAAAGGGCAAGCACAGCGATGATGTCTTCGAAGCGATCAGGCTGAAGCTTTGCCAGCAGTTTTTTCATGCCATCCGATTCCACCTGGAAAATCGCCGTGGTATTGGCATCGCGCAGCACCTGATAGGCAGATGGATCGTCAAAGCCATCGAGCTCCCGAAGTGTGAGCCGACGATCGGGATAGAGCCGATTAATGTATTCGACAGCCATCTGAATAATCGTTAGGTTTCGAAGCCCCAGAAAATCAAACTTCACAAGGCCCGCTGCCTCGACATCGTCTTTGTCATACATCGAAACGATGCCCTCATCCTGCTCAGAGCCTGGGGCCTGATACAGCGGACAGAAGTCGGTCAGCCGGCCCGGGGCAATTAGCACACCGCCAGCATGCATGCCGATATTTCGAGTCAAATCTTCAAGGGGTGCGGCCAACGATAAAAGCTCGCGGACCTCATCTTCTTTTTCCGCCCGCTCAGCCAAAATAGGCTCTTCTTTTTTTGCCGCCTCTAAAGATAAGGGCTTATTCTGGACTACAGGAATAAGTTTAGAGAGCTGATCGCAGAAGTTATAAGGGAGATTTAAAACCCGCCCGGCATCACGAATAACAGCCTTCGATGCCATCGTGCCAAAGGTCACGATTTGGCTCACTGCATCTTTGCCATACTTGCTGCGTACATAGTCAATCACTTTGTAACGATTGTCTTGACAAAAATCGATATCAAAGTCGGGCATTGATACCCGCTCGGGATTTAAAAAACGTTCAAAAAGCAGCGCATAGGGTATGGGATCGAGATCAGTAATGCCGAGGCTATAGGCCACCAGCGATCCGGCGCCTGAGCCCCGGCCGGGGCCGACGGGCACATCATTATTTTTTGCCCAGTTGATGAAGTCGGCAACAATCAAAAAATATCCTGGAAATCCCATCTCAATAATGGTTTTAATCTCCATCTCAAGCCGATCGCGATAGTGCGCTGCGTGCCGCTCACGAATCTCTGGATTGCGATAGCGCTCATTTAATCGACGCTCAAGCCCCTGGCGAGCAGTGATGCCAAGATATTCCTCCAGGCTTTCTCCATTTGGGGTCGGAAAATCAGGCAGTTGAGCCTTGCCGAGCTGCAGTGTGACATTGCATCGCTTGGCGATTTCTAGGGTATTGCTGATCGCCTGGGGTATATCTTTGAACTTCTCGACCATTTCCGACTGCGAAGCCAGATACTGCTGTGCGGTGAACCGGCGCTGGCGCCTTCCGCTTACAAGGGTCTCACCCTCTGCAATACAGACTCTTGCTTCGTGAGAGCGAAAGTCCTCCGGATTGAGAAACTGCACCGGGTGCGTCGCAACGACTGGAGTATTGTGCTGGCGGGCGAGGGCTAAAGCGGAACGAATATAGCTTTCTTCTCCGGGCAGGCCAGCCCGCTGTAACTCGAGATAAAAGCGATCACCAAAGGCAGCGATATATTTTTTTATGGCCAGATCTGCGGCAGTCGGCGCATCTTTATTTGATCCTGAAGTAACTGCGGAACGAGATAGCGCCTCAGCAATTTCGCCCTGTATTCCACCGGATAGGGCAATCAAGCCATCGGCCAGCGTGCCATCGGGGCTAGTCTGGTTAGTTGCTGGGTTTTGCGAGGCAGGCTCGGCGAACCAATCGAGCATAATTTCTCCGCGATCTCGATAGCTGTTCTTAAGCCAGGCTCGAGAGATCAGCTCACAGAGATTTCGATAGCCCAGATTGTTTTGTACAAGCAATAGGAGTCGAAAGGGCCGTTCACGATCAATTTTGTTCGTAATCCAGACATCTGCACCGAGCAGGGGTTTTAGCCCTGCGGACCGGGCTGCTTTATAGAACTTAATGTAGGCAAAGGTATTGCCCAGATCGGTGATGGCCAGTGCCGGCTGGCCGTCTTGCGCAGCTTTTTGAACTGCAGCATCCACGCGCACGATGCCATCCACAACCGAGTATTCGGAATGCAGTCGAAGATGGACAAAGTTTGGAGCGGCCATGCCCAAATTTTCTCATAATCACTGAAGGCATTAAGGCTGATGCCTTAAGAGCAAGGTGGGCGGGGCAGACTGGCCCGATGTCGATATTCCTGGGTTTTTAGTGCGAGAGTAAAATCAGGGCTCGCAAAAAATGCTAATGCCTAAATCCCTAAAATCTGACCAATCGCTCTGGCCAGCAAGACTATCGATTGATTTTTTTTCTGATACAACAAATCAGTCAAAGACTCTTTTAAGGCACTTGCATCAGGGCCCACTTCGAATTCAGAAGGCGCTTTATCCCGAGGGCCCGGATCCGTGCCACGCGATCATCGTCCATCCACCAGGTGGAATAGCCGGAGGCGATCATCTGGAGATCACACTTACCGTGCAATCGGCAGCGGCCGCGGTGATTACGACCCCGGGCGCAGCAAAGTGGTATGGATCAAGCAACATTCGGCAGCCCAATCGATTGAACTGACCGTACACGGTGATCTTGAGTGGCTGCCCCAAGAGGCCATCATTTTTAATCAATCGCTCGGAAATTCACTGATTAAGGTCAACCTCGCACCAGAATCGCGCATGATTGGTTGGGATGGGATTGTCTTCGGTAGGACTGCATCCGGAGAGACATTTTCTAGTGGGCATTTTTCTCAATCCATTTGCCTCTCATTTGAGGGCCAGCTCGAGTGGGAGGAGCGCCTCAGTCTGTCTGGCGTTGATCCCGCCCAGGATTCAGCCGTTGGCCTAGCGGGAAACCCGGCTGTGAGCACCCTTTGGGCGGTACTGCGAGAGGGTGACCAGTGGGCCGAAGAGGAGCAAAATGAGATCCGACGACAGTGTCCGGAGCTGGCCTGGACAGCCCTCTCTTCAAGGCTCTTGGTGGGTCGGCAGCGGGGAATGAGTCGAGCATTGCAGCAGGCGCGCTTGAAGGCCTGGACGATACTTCGGCCGCGCGTGATGAATCGACCGGCGCTGTCGTTGCGAATCTGGGCAACCTAGGATTGGAAAAGGATTATCGGAATGGATCTAACCCCAAGGGAAAAAGATAAGCTTTTGATTTTCACTGCGGCCTTGCTGGCTGAGCGCCGCAAGGCAAGGGGGCTCAAACTCAATGTGCCCGAGGCTATCGCATTAATCACTGCAGCCATCATGGAGGGCGCCCGCGACGGGAAAACGGTCGCTGAATTAATGCACGAGGGGAAAATGATTTTGAATCGTTCTGAAGTAATGGAGGGGGTTGCAGAAATGATCCCCGATATTCAAGTTGAAGCCACTTTTCCCGACGGCACCAAATTGGTCACGGTACACCAGCCGATTCAATAGGAGACGCATTGATGAGACTTTTCTTCACTTATCTAGTATCCATAGTGGCTGCTCCGCTTGCTGCCCACGAAGGCCATGGTAATACCGTGATTCATGCGCTTGCTCATTTTTTTGAGGGCCATGGCCCCCTCATCTGGGCGGCAGTCCAGTCATCATTGCTGTGATTGGTATTGCTTCGCACCTACATCGTCGAGGTCAGAAAAAATGATTCCTGGCGAGTTTTTAATCGACAAAAATGAGATTGAGTTAAATGTTGGGCGTATGACCAAAAAGCTAGTGGTCGCCAATACCGGGGATCGGCCGATTCAAGTTGGGTCGCACTATCATTTTTCTGAGACCAATGAGTCACTGAAGTTTGACCGAACTGCCGCGCTGGGATATCGGCTCAATATTGCAGCCGGAACAGCAGTCCGTTTCGAGCCCGGACAAGAACGTGAAATTGAGTTGGTCGCCCTTGATGGGGATCGCGTGGTCTATGGGTTTCAGGGAAAAATCATGGGGAAACTGCCATCATGAAAATCTCTCGTCAGGCTTATGTGGAAATGTTCGGCCCGACCGTTGGGGATCGAATACGGCTTGCCGATACTGAGCTTTTTGCCAGTATCGAAAAAGATTTCACGACTTATGGCGAGGAAGTGAAATTTGGTGGTGGCAAAGTCATTCGTGATGGCATGGGCCAGTCACAACGCATGAGCAAAGACTGTGCGGATACTGTCATTACCAATGCAGTGATTATCGATTGGTGGGGAATTGTCAAAGCCGATATCGGCATCAAAGCCGGCCGAATTAGTGGCATCGGTAAGGCGGGCAATCCCGATATCCAGCCTGGGGTCACCATTGTGATCGGTCCGGGTACCGAAATCATTGCTGGCGAGGGCATGATCGTAACGGCCGGCGGAATTGATACCCATATCCACTTTATCTGCCCCCAGCAGATTGAAGAGGCCCTTGCCAGTGGAATCACCACCATGATTGGTGGCGGTACGGGCCCCGCTACAGGAACCTTTGCGACAACCGTAACACCCGG
>RFRK01000066.1 GCA_009924525.1 Betaproteobacteria bacterium | reverse complement strand
GGACCAAACTATGACGGCTCTTTTACCGAGCCGCTGCGGCTGCCTGCGCGGCTGCCCGTTGTTTTATTAAACGGAGCCTCGGGCATTGCCGTGGGCATGGCGACGGAAATTCCGCCGCATAACGCTGCTGAGGTCGCCGCTGCTGCTGTGGCCTTAATCGATAAGCCCGATCTCTCTGAGCGCGAGCTGATGAAACTCATCCCCGGGCCGGATTTTCCGGGCGGAGGACAAATCATTTCATCTGCCGAAGAGATCGCCCAAGCCTATAGCGCGGGCCGTGGCTCCCTAAAAACCCGGGCCCGTTGGAGCATCGAAGAGATGGCCCGCGGCCAGTGGCAGTTGGTCGTCACCGAGCTGCCTCCCGGCACGAGCGCGCAGAAGGTGCTTGAGGAGATCGAAGAGCTGACCAATCCCAAGGTCAGGGCCGGCAAGAAGGCGCTGTCGGCCGAGCAGGTGCAGCTCAAGTGCTGGGCGTGCTGGATACGGTCCGTGATGAGTCGGGTAAGGATGCCGATGTACGGCTCGTTTTTGAGCCCAAGTCATCGCGTCAGGATCGCGATGAGTTTATTCGGGTGCTGCTTGCGCATACGCCGCTGGAGAGTTCGGTCGCCATGAACTTAGTAGCGGTGGATCACGATGGCCGGCCACGCTCCCTGTCGCTGCTGGAGATTCTGTCCCAGTGGGTCGTCTATCGCATTGAGACCGTGCGCCGCCGGACTTCCCATCGTCTTGAGCAGGCCCGCCGGCGTATCCACATTCTGGAGGGCCGCTCAATTGCCTTATTGAATATCGATAAGGTCATCAAAGTCATTCGAGAAAGCGATGAGCCTAAGCCGGCGTTGGTCAAAAAATTCGGGCTCACTGAGATTCAGGCTGAGGACATCCTTGAGATTCGTCTGCGGCAGCTGGCTCGCCTTGAGGCGATCAAGATTGAAAAGGAGCTCTCTGAGTTGCGCGAAGAGGAGGGCCGGCTTGTGCACCTTCTCGAAAACGAGCGCAGCCTGCGTAAAAGCGTTGCCAAGGAAATTGAGCAAGACGCGAAGATTTTTGGCGACAAGCGCCGAACACTGCTGAAGGCCGCAGAGCGCACCAGTGTTGAAGTGCCGGTGGTGGATGAGCCTGTTACTGTCATTGTGTCGGTCAATGGCTGGGTCCGGGCCCGCCAGGGTCATGGCCATGATCCCACCCAGTTTGGTTTTAAAACCGGTGATGCGCTTTACGACTGTTTTGAGTGCCGCACCGTGGATACCCTGGTGGCGCTCTCCACGACAGGCCGAAGCTATTCGGTGCCTGTGGGTCAGCTGCCCGGTGCTCGGGGCGATGGCGCGCCATTGACCTCGATGGTCGAGCTGGAGCCCGGGGCTGTATTGACTCAGTTCGCTGCAGGCGAGCCGGCCGCTCGGCTATTAATTGGCACTCAGTTTGGCCTTGGATTTATCAGCACGATTGAATCGATGATGACCCGGCAGCGGGCGGGTAAACAGTTTATGACCATCGAGCGATCCGATTCGCCATCGCTGATGCGAATGATTTCCGCGCAGGCCACTCAGCTGGCCATGCTGTCTGCCAAAGGCAGGCTTTTGATTGTGGGCTTGGCCGATGTCAAAGTGCTGCCAACCGGCGGCCGGGGCGTACTGCTGATTGATCCCGAGGCGAAGGCCGATGGCTTTATCGATGCTGCAGGACTTCCGCCGAAGTCTGGCTTACGCGTGATGGGAGTAGGCCGGGCCGGTAAGCCCGCCGAGGCGTTGCTTGAGGCAAAAGAACTCAAGACCTATGAAGGCAATCGGGCACGGCGGGGCAAGCTTTTGGAGCTGCGCTTTAAGCCAAGCCGCATCAAGCCCGGCTCTTGAAATCGGGCCAGTCGGCCCCCACCTTAAGCAACAGTCAATCAGCACGCCCAAGGAATTGCCATGTCAAAAGAAACCCTAGCCTTTCAGACTGAGGTCAAGCAGCTGCTGCACCTCATGATCCATTCGCTGTACAGCAATCGCGATATTTTTCTGCGTGAGCTGGTTTCCAATGCCTCGGATGCCTGTGACAAGCTGCGGGTCGAGGCCTTACAGAAGTCCGACCTCTATGAGGGCGATGGCGAGCTGAAGATTCGTCTTGCTATCGATAAAGATGCCCGCACCATCACCATTTCAGATAACGGTATCGGCATGAGCCGTGAGGAGGCAATTGAGCATCTGGGCACGATTGCCAAGTCTGGCACCAAAGAGTTCATGAAAAGCCTCACGGGCGATCATTCCAAAGATAGCAACCTCATTGGCCAGTTTGGTGTCGGGTTTTATTCGGCATTCATTGTGGCCGACCAGGTCACGGTAATCAGTCGCCGGGCAGGGCTGCCCGCTAGCGATGCGGTACGTTGGGAGTCCGATGGGTCGGGTGAATTCAGTGTCCAAGCGGTTGAAAAGTCTGGCCGCGGCACCGATGTGATTCTGCATCTACGCCCCAAAGAGTCCGATGATCCGGATGCCAAGGGTCACGATGATCTTTTGGAGCACTGGACCATTAAAGAAATCCTGAAGCGTTACTCGGATCACATTGGTATTCCCATTCAGATGAAAAAGCGTGAATGGGATGACAAGAAGAATGAATACGTGGAGCACGACGAGTGGGAGACCATCAATCAGGCCTCGGCGTTGTGGACCCGGCCTAAAAACGAGATCACTGATGAGCAGTACAAGTCTTTTTTTCAAGGCCTTGGATTCGGCATGGGAGATCCGCTGGCCTGGACCCACAATCGTGTCGAGGGCCGCACTGAATACACCCAGCTGCTGTTTGTGCCCAGCAAAGCTCCTTTTGATCTTTGGGATCGCCAACAACGCCACGGCCTGAAACTCTATGTCAAGCGGGTCTTCATCATGGACGACGCTGAGCAGCTCTTGCCGTCGTATCTGAGATTCGTGCGCGGGGTGGTGGACTCAGCCGATCTGCCGCTGAATGTTTCACGCGAGATTTTGCAGGAGAGCAGGGATATTAAATCCATTCGCGAGGGCTGCACCAAGCGGATTCTGTCTTTGCTCGAAGAGCTTGCGACCGATAAGCCCGAGGCGTATCAGAACTTCTGGAAAGAATTCGGTCAATGCTTGAAAGAGGGCTTTGGCGAGGACTTCTCCAATCGCGACCGGCTGGCTGGACTGATGCGTTTTTATTCAACTGCCATCGAAGGTGAGACGCCCTCAGTATCGTTAAAGGACTACATCGGTCGCATGAAAGACGGCCAGGAAAAACTCTATGTTGTAACTGCAGACTCCTTGGCTGCCGCCAAGTCCAGTCCACACCTGGAAGTCTTTAAGAAAAAAGGTATCGAAGTGCTGCTCTTGGCAGACCGTATCGACGAATGGATGCTGAATTTCCTAACAGAGTTCGAGGGCAAGCAGATTCAGTCAGTCGCCAAGGGCGCCTTAGATCTGGGCAAGCTTCAAGACGAAGACATCAAGCCTGCAAAAGAGACTGAAAAGCAGTTCAAGCCGATTGTCGAGCGGGCGCAGACCGTGCTTGGCGAGAAAGTCAAGGAAGTTCGAATCACGCGTCGGCTCACTGAATCGGCCTGCTGTCTGGTTTCAGATGAGCATGACATGAGCGGCCATCTGGAGCGGCTATTGAAGCAGGCTGGCCAAAAGGCGCCAGATCGCAAGCCCATTTTAGAACTCAACCCGGATCACCCCTTGGTGAAGGCATTGCTTGCCGATCAGGGCGCAAGCTTCGATGATTTGGTCTGGGTGTTGTTCGATCAAGCACTGCTTGCTGAAGGTGGCCAGCCCCAGGATCCAGCTGCATTTGTGCGGCGTCTGAACACTTTCATGCTTCGCGGTCTAATGGCTTAGTAATCAGGGATCGCCTGCCGGCCGTGTTAAACTTCGACCCGTTCAACACGGGGGGAGACATGCTGAACACTTTCACAAAAGCAGCCATTGGCGTGCTGCTTGCCGCAGGCGGACTGACCGCCTCTTTGTCGGTACAGGCTCAAGGGGCCGCAAAGGCCAGCGCACCACCAGCTGCTCCCGCAGCGATTGTGGGCAACGCCGATGCGGGTGCAAAGAAAAATTCAATGTGCATCGGATGCCATGGCATCGCGGACTATAAAACCGCTTTCCCGACCGTTTATCGCGTGCCCAAGATCAATTCCCAGAGCGAGAAATACATTGTTTCGGCCTTAAATGCCTACAAGAGCGGGGAGCGCAATCATCCCAGCATGGTCGGCATTTCCCGCAGCCTGAGCGATCAGGATATGGCCGATCTGGCCGCTTATTACGCTAACAAGAAATAAGGAGCCCGCCATGACACACCATCGACGCCTCATTCGCGCCGCCGTTGTGATGGCGGCAGCCTTCACTGCGCTGCCGGTAATGGCCGGCAACATTGCAGCGGGCAAAGAGAAGGCAACCGCCTTGTGCGCAGCCTGCCACGGTGCAGACGGGGTTGCTGCTATTGATCCGAGCTATCCCAAGCTGGCGGGTCAATACCCAGACTATCTGGCCCGCGCATTATCGGATTACAAATCCGGCGCCCGCAAAAACGCCATCATGGCCGGCATGGCAGCAGCACTCAGCAAAGAAGATATCGCGAATATTTCGGCGTTTTACGCAAGCCTGCCTTCGCCCTTAAACAACAAGAAGTAGTCGGTAGAAATCAGTCGGCGGCGCGTTTAGCCGCCGATGTAACTCATCTCTACTTTTTTCACCCCTTGGGCGCGTAGTGCAGCCCGTTGCTCCGAGTAACGATCGGTTCTCTCCTGCCAGATGGCGGCAATCACGCGGCTTAAGTCATCATCACTGGGCGCGCTTTGGTTACGCAGCAGCCCCCTTAAATCGGTGCCGCTGTGAGCAAATAAGCAGGTATACAGCACCCCCTCGGCAGAGATGCGGGCCCGACTGCAATTGCCGCAGAAGGGATTCGATACCGAGGAGATGACGCCAACCTCGCCCTTGCCATCGGCGTAGCGCCAACGTTCACTGACCTCGCTGGGTGTATCGCGGCCGATGGGTACCAACGGATGCTCTAGTGCAATCGTATCGATGATTTCGCGGGAGGGAACCACATGATCCCACTGCCATGCATTTGAGGATCCGACATCCATGAACTCAATAAATCGCAGGGTATGACCGCGGTCTCGAAAGGCGTTGGCCATCGGTAGGATTTCGTGATCATTCACACCGCGTTGCACCACCATATTGACCTTGACCTTCAGTCCCGATGCTGCGGCCGCATCAATGCCCTTGAGCACATCGGTGACTGGAAAGCCGACATCATTCATTTCGCGGAAGGTAGCATCGCTTAAGGCATCCAGACTTACCGTAATCCGGCGCAGGCCCGCCGCCTTAAGTGCAGCGGCCTTGTGCGCGAGCAGGGCGCCATTGGTGGTCATGGCCACTTCAACAGGCCGGCCATCGGGCAGATTAATTCTGGCAAGCCGCTCAATAAGGGCCTCGATATTTTTTCTCAGCAGCGGTTCGCCGCCTGTGACCCGCAGCTTTTCTACGCCCAGGCCGACAAAGGTTTTCGCTAAGCGCTCGATTTCATCAAAAGACAGAAGCGATTCTTTGGGAAGAAATTCGTAATCGCGGCCAAAGACTTCCTTGGGCATGCAATAAGTGCAGCGGAAGTTGCATTGGTCAATGACTGAGATGCGCAGGTCTTTTAAGACCCGCGCATGCTGATCCTGAAGCGGGCCCTGAGGGGCAGGGCCCAGCCCGGAAACCCGGGCCGCATCGATACGCGGTGCTGCGGTTGAATCCGGAACAATCGAAAAAATGCGCTGGCCGTAGGACATGCGCGATTATTGATCGGTTAAGGATTGTTTTGCCGCGTCTCCACCATTACCAAGGGCTCCTGTGGGGCTGTCTCGGTGTTTCTACGGGGTGCACGGCCGAGCTTTGGTGGCGGCTCGGGCATGGCCTCGGCGGCGGATTTTCCGGGATCAGTCTGAACCCACTGCAGCCCCACAGCATCGAGCGACTGCCGCAGCGTTTCCTCTGAGACTTGAATCGGTGCGGGCGCAGGCGCAGGGCTTGCCGGCGCCATCGGTGCGGGCGTTTTAAGTGCCGGCGCAGCTATGGGCGACGCAGTAACCTGGACGGGCTCCGATGCTGATATCGGTGCTATCGGTGCGGCCGATGTTGCGCTGGCCTCTGGCGAAGGTGTGGCCGCTACTTCAGCGGCCGCAACTGCGGGCGTAGCAGTGAAAGCCGTCTCTGAGATGGGCTGCTCAAGCCCCGGTGCATCGTTGCCTGCGAGTTCGTCATCGCGACGGCCCTCTCGGCCACCCCGTCCGCGGCGCCGACGACGGCGCCCCGAGCGCTCCTGATCGGCGCCTTCGGCCTGCGGTGCGCCCTCTGTTGGCGCAGTGATTGCAGCCTCGGCAGCGACTTCGGATGCAGCACTGTTTGCGCGCTCACCCGCATCGGGCCGACTGCGTCGCTCACGTCGACCATCAGCACGCTGCTCATTCGAAGACTCAGGCCGAGCATCGTTTTGGGCATCGCGATTCTCACGTCGTTGATCCCGGCCGCGTCCGCCATCCTGCCGCTGTTGGCGGGGCTCGCGCGCTTCGCGTTGCTCGCCTCGGGATTCGCTGCGAGATTCATTGCGGTCTGATCGATCACCACGGTCACCACCGCGGCCTTCGCGTTCGTTTTGTCGACGGTCACGGCCATCATTGCGGCTACCACGTTCGTTACGTCCGCGCCCACGTCCGCCGCGATCTGTGCGCTCAGCGCGCGCTTCGGTTTTTTCCTCGGCGCTGCTTTTTGAAGGGCCGCTCGAAAACCAGCCCATGATGCGGGAAAAGAGGCCCCGCTCAGCGGGCGTGACTTCGGCAGCGCGTGCGGGCACCACTGGTGCGGGCTGCGCCGGTGTGATGCCTTTGACCACCGCCTCCTGGCGCGGCTTCGCCGCAGTCTGATCGGATTTTTGCTGCTGATACTGGGCATCGGCAGCCGGCTCATCGGCCATTGCGTAACTGGCCCGCACATCTTCGAGTCGAGGATCGTCGTGACGCAGGCGTTCAATTTTGTAGTTCGGTGTCTCCAGAAATTTATTCGGAATGAGCACCACGGTTACTTTCAGGCGAAACTCAAGCTTCGCAATGTCGGTGCGTTTTTCATTAAGCAAGAAGGTGGCAACTTCAACCGGCACCTGGACATGCAGGGCGGCCGTGCCCTCTTTCATGGCTTCTTCCTGCAGGATACGCAGAATGTGTAGCGCGCTGGAGTCCACATCACGGATCACGCCAGTGCCATTACAGCGGGGGCAGGTGATGTGGGAGCCTTCATTTAAGGCCGGCCGCAGCCGCTGGCGTGATAACTCCATCAGCCCGAAGCGTGAAATCTTTCCCATCTGTACGCGGGCACGATCGACATGCAAGGAGTCGCGCAGCCGCTGCTCAACCTCGCGCTGATTTTTAGCGGACTCCATATCAATGAAGTCAATCACAATTAATCCGCCCAGATCGCGCAGCCGCAGCTGGCGGCCCACCTCTTCGGCAGCCTCTAAGTTGGTGCGAAATGCGGTCTCTTCGATATCGGAGCCACGGGTCGCGCGGGCAGAGTTCACATCCACTGCGACTAAGGCCTCGGTGTGGTCAATCACGATAGCGCCACCGGATGGCAGGGGCACAACGCGCGAGTAAGCCGTTTCGATCTGATGCTCGATCTGAAAGCGTGAGAACAGCGGCACATCGTCGTTGTAGCGCTTTACGCGGGCACCCATATCAGGCATGACATGCAGCATGAACTGGCGGGCCTGCTCATAGATGTCGTCAGTATCGATCAATATCTCGCCGATATCGGGGTGAAAGTAATCGCGAATCGCGCGAATGACTAGGCTCGATTCCTGATAAATCAGATAAGCACCCGGCTGTAATTTGCGGGCGTCATCCACTGCACGCCATAGCTGAAGCAGATAATTCAGGTCCCATTGCAGCTCTGCCGCGGTGCGCCCAATACCAGCGGTGCGCGCAATCAGGCTCATCCCCGAGGGCACATCCAGCTGATCCATGGTCTCGCGAAGCTCTTGCCGATCTTCGCCCTCGATACGGCGCGAAACGCCGCCGCCTCGGGGGTTATTGGGCATGAGCACCAGGTAGCGGCCGGCCAGAGAAATAAAGGTGGTTAGCGCCGCCCCTTTGTTGCCGCGCTCTTCTTTTTCAACCTGGACGAGCAGTTCGGTGCCCTCGGCAATCGCTTCTTTAATGGTGGCGCGGCCAACATCAACACCGGGCCGGAAGTATTCGCGGGCAATTTCTTTAAAGGGCAGAAAGCCGTGGCGTTCCTCGCCGTAATTGACAAAGCAGGCCTCCAGGCTGGGCTCGATCCGGGTTACGACACCCTTGTAGATATTGCTTTTGCGCTGCTCGCGGCCGGCGGTTTCGATATCCAGGTCGATGAGCCGTTGGCCATCGACAATCGCTACCCGCAGCTCCTCGGCGTGGGTGGCGTTAAACAACATGCGTTTCATGCACTACTCCTCAAACGGGCCTGCCGGCGCAATTTAATGCGAACGGCGTTGGCCCTGCGCGACCGCGTCAGCGGTCAAACTGAGCGTGCAGGCAGTGCGGCGAGAGCGGACGAGACAGGCCTCGGGATGAGGGCGCACAGCGGCACCCACCCGGGAGTGATGGTCGAGTAAGAACGTGTGGCGATAACTTCAACACTACAAATCCGTTGCGATCAATCATTCTGTTCG
>RFRK01000065.1 GCA_009924525.1 Betaproteobacteria bacterium | reverse complement strand
ATGGAGCCAAATTAATTGAACTGGCAAAAGGTAAGACCGCAATTGAGGTTGCCAGCGCAGAAGATCTCCTCCGCACTTTAGATGTGATTAAGTCAGCAGTGATTGAGGGAGAGTTGGATGCTCAGATTGAAGCCGCAAGTGGCGCTCTGCGTGCTGGATTTCGTAAATGATTGAGCAAACAGACGCAGAACGATTCGAACTGGACCCTTTTGTCAGACTTCCATTTGTTATGAATGCTGTTGGGCTTAGTCGCTCAAGCATTTACAAATTGATTAATGAAGGTCGGTTTCCTAAACAGATCCATTTGTCGGAGCGTTCTACTGCCTGGCGCTTGAGTGATATAAGGGCGTGGATGGAAGAGCGCACAAACGGCGAACTAGCCGATTCACCGAGCACTAGTAAATACAAGCGGAAGACTAGCAAATGAGATTTTTTGAAATCCAACCCATCAAGCCTCTCACGCCGCAGCAGAGCCGCATCCGTGCGCTCCAGCAGGGCGTTGAGGCCGCTCGCACACGCCTTAAGGCTGAAAGAGATAGGCAGCGCAGAGAGCGAGACCTTCTGCGCCAGCGTCGTTTAAAACTACAAACACCTTCGGTATGAGTGAAAACCCGTCAAACGAGTCAAACGACGGGTTTTCTCCTCGTCTTAACCCGCTTTTGAAAAACACCACTTGATTGAATGGCAGACATAGTTAAAATGACCGTAGAAAATTTTTACGCTTGCGTTGATACAAAATGACAACGCACGCACGAAAATTTTTCTGGCCCGTGCAGACTTTTGAAAATCAACAACTTTTATGGTGCGCTGCAGCACTCATAATCCTTTGGTCGCTGGTTCGAGTCCAGCACGGCCTACCATTCCGCCTTCGACGGGTTTGCTGCGCTCGTGGCGTCGCCTAGGTCCAGAGCGCGTCCGGGCCTGAGTCAGCTTTAGATCATGCCGACGAGGCTTTTAAGCAATCGGACAGACACGAATTAGATCCCAAATCTGCGCCCGCATCTGTGGCGCCGCCTTACTGATTAACTCCGCGATCAGCAGGATCTGCGGTGAATAGAGGGGACCATCTGCCTCTGCTGAAAAATTATTGGATACGGACTTAACAAAAGATATTTCGACCTTAAGCCCGAGCCACAGCCCCAAGACCTGGAGATTCTGATGGTTTGGCATCGATTCGCCGCGCAGCCAACGGCGGGCGCTTTCTTGGGATATTCCTTTTTCGCGTTCGTTATGTCTGTTGAATTGGTTGGCTACGAATGCAGCGGAGGGCAGGCGCCTATATTTTATTTTTAATTTCTCTCTTAATTCGTATGAAAACGTTTCTGCATTAAGCAAGCCGTTCTCCTATAGATCCACAACGCACTTAGCATCGACTTCTAAGGTGAATTATGAGGCTTTTAATCCTCAAAGATATACGGGGCACGTGAAAATCCACATCTCTTGTGGATTAATCTTTGAGCAGCCGACTTACAGGGACATCTAAAATGACAGCGAGCTTTACCAATATTTCAAGCGTTGGGTTGGCGATCACCCGCTCAATCTTACTCACCAGCGTTCTGTCCACGCCCGCTTCGAGGGCGAGACGTTCTTGCGAGAGTCCTTGCTGTCTTCGTAGACGACGAATATTCTCTGAGAGCGTCAATTGCAGTGCTTCAAATTCACGCTTTACCATCGCTCGAGTGACTCTTGAGTTCATAAAAACACATTAACTCTTGTAATACTCTGAGCGTCCACGGCTCACACGCCACGGTTTTAAAGCCTCAAATTCTGGACTGATCTCCGATTCGATGCGAAAACACTCTAAAACCGATATCTAGATAAGTCTTATCGTTAACTCAGCGAAAGACGCCCTCGTTATTGCTTGAGAAAATCTCGCAAATGGTTGAGCACGGTATCGGGCTGCTCGGCCATCATCGCGTGGCCTGCGCCAGCCAACACTTCAACACGGGCGCCTGCAATGGCGTTGCCCAATGCCCGGGAAGCCTTCGGCGGTGTCATGCGGTCCTGGGCCCCAGCAAGAATCAGGGTGGGCTGGCTGATCGCTGAGAGATCAGTCAGTGGTCTTGAGTAGGCATTGCAGGCGTTCATATCGCAGCCAAATACGCCGGGTTTTTGCCGTTCCATTAGCCGTTGATTCATTCCCATCATCCAGAGGCCTGGCACTGGATTGCCACCGATTTGTGCAGACGATGAATGGGAAAAGCTGTTCACCATAGCGATTGCTTTGGGCTCGTTGTGCGAGCTTGCATCCAGTAAAGCGGCGGAAACAGGCATCGGCATGGTTGAGCCGAGCAGGGCCAGCTTTTGCACCTGTTTTGGGAATTGAAGAGCGGTTTCAATGGCGATCAGCGACCCCATGCTATGGCCAATAAGAGCCGCCCGCTCAAGTTCGAGAGAGGAGAGAAGAGCCGCGACCCACTGGGCCAGCTCCCCAATACTGCTCAGCGGCACTCCGTTGCTGCGTCCATGGCCCGGCAGATCGACAGCGAGCACCCCAAATCCATGGTGGCCAAGCCAACGCGATTGCAAATTCCAGCAGGAATGATCAAGCTGCGCACCATGTAAAAACACCACTGCGGGCAGCTTACGGTCAAATGTTTTTCCACCGGTGTAGATGTAGGCCGTCTGGCCTTTTACGGTGAGTTGCATACGCTAGCCCTTGGCCGCAGCGGCGAGGCCGCGATTCAGGTCATCAATCAGATCTTTCGGGTCCTCTAGCCCAATTGATAAACGGATGGTGCCCGGATGAATTCCCGCAGCCTCTAGGGCCTCATCACTCATTCGGAAGTGGGTGGTTGATGCGGGATGAATCACTAAAGATTTAGCATCGCCGACATTTGCCAAATGCGAGAACACGCGTAGGGCTTCAATAAAGCGTCGACCAGCTGGCCGGCCACCACGGAGATTAAAGGTAAATACTGCGCTGCTGCCTTTGGGCAGCAATTGCTGCGCCAGCTCATGATCAGGATGCTCGGCCAGGTCAGGATGGGTTACCGATTCGACCATGCTGTCTGCCCCACGTAACCCCGCGAGATGGGCAACGATTGTTCGACTATTTTCAATGTGGCGTGCCATTCGTAGCGGCAGCGTTTCAAGACCCTGAAGAATTTGAAAGGCATTAAAGGGGCTCATGCAGGCGCCGAAGTCACGCAGGCCCTCGCGGCGGGCCCGTAACAAAAATGCGGCGACCGTTGATTCCTCGGCAAAGACCATATTGTGAAAGCCGGCATACGGCTCGGCAAGCTGAGGAAATTTTTCGCTGGCGGCCCAGTCGAATTTTCCGGAGTCGACTACCAGTCCGCCGATTGCTACACCATGGCCCCCCAGAAATTTGGTTGCCGAGTGAAAGGTGAGATCCGCTCCGAGATCAAACGGCCGCTGAAGATAGGGCGTAGGAAAAGTAGCATCGACCAGCAAGGGAATTCTCGCGGCATGAGCAATTGCAGAAACCGCAGGAATATTCAGTACATCTAGCCCTGGATTGCCCAGTGATTCACCAAAGAGTAGCCGGGTCTCTGGTCGGATAGCGGCCTGCCAGGCGCTCAAATCGCGGGGATCGACAAAGGTGGTTTGAACCCCAAATCGTGGCAGCGTGTATTCCAAGAGATTGTGGGATCCACCATACAGGGCACGGCTCGCCACAATATGCCCACCCGCACCCATGAGCGTACTAATCACGAGATGCAGGGCGGCCTGTCCCGAGGCCACTGCAATCGCTCCTACGCCGCCTTCGAGTGCGGCGATGCGCTCCTCGAGCACAGCATTCGTCGGGTTAGAGATGCGCGAATAGACGTGGCCAGCGCGTTCCATATTGAAAAGCGATGCCGCCTGATCGGTATCCTGAAATACAAATGAGGTCGTGAGATAAAGCGGCTGGGCACGGGCACCAAACTCAGCATCAGGCAACTGGCCGGCATGCAAGGATAGGGTATCGAACTGATAGTTCATGAATAGCGCTCCCGATTTAGGGTGAATCTTCAAACCATCAGGATGTCATCAGGCTACGTTTTCAATGAGACGCTTACATTGTTGAAAAAGCATGCTTTTTTCATCCTTGAGTGGATCCAAAATGCTGAAGTGATGCAGCCCCGGCAGCTGGCCATAAGCCTCCGCATTCCAGGCCTGCGCCAGGGCATTGGTTTGATGATGAAAGCCGATACTCTCAAGTCCGCCGTCATAGAAGTGCAGCCGACATTTTTTTTGGGGTGGGTCTGACAGTAGCGGTGAAAGCGCACGGGCAGTCGGCTCATCGAGATGAAGCTCTTGATTCATCGAGGTCTGCACAAGCGGCGTTAGATCATAGATTCCTGAAAGGCCCAGTATGGCTGATGGGGCGGGCAGCTCTGGATCTGTAAGAATAGTGGCTGCTAAGTGGGCGCCTGCAGAGTGTCCGACTAGGGTCAGTCGCGATGAATCAAGCCCCAGTGTTGCGCTGTGATCCACGATCCATCGATAGCCGCGCCGTGTCTGGTTCACGATCTCTCCTATCGTGGCTTTTGGGCAGAGCATGTAATTGATGACAAGAACATGCACACCTTGTTGTACCCAGGGCCTAGCGATCCAGCTGTAGTCGGATTTATCCATTGCCTTCCAATAACCGCCGTGAATAAAGATAAGGCCCGGGCGCGCACTCGTTTTTTCGGTGGCGGGAAAAAAATCCAGATTACCCTTTTCTTCGCTGTCATATGCAATATCGAGCTGACAGGCTAGCGTCTGGCGGGCCGCCGCGCTTTCTGTTTTCCATGCATCAAACCAAGTTGCATGATCGGGTACAGCAAGCCGTGCGTTGTAGTGCTGTTCAAATTCTTCAGAAATCATTTGTTAAACTCAGTGTGTTGAGCCGCAATAGACTGACGCTTCGGGAGGCATGGATTATTGGGAAACAGCGACGGCAGACAGGCCATCAATGAAGTGTATCCCTCTCTGCGCAGGGAGGATGGCCCGCTTGTACGCGGAAGCGCCTGTTTTGGCGATGATGTTGTACTGCCGCAGGCCCTGCATGTCGCCTTTGTTCGCAGCACCCAGGCCCACGCCCAAATTCTGAGCATTGACGCTGATGCCGCCCGTCTGCAGCCGGGTGTAGTCGCCGTCGTCGGTGCGATAGAGCTGGGCAGCCACGCGATGCCCGCAATTAATCCAGTGCTGGATCCCCTAGAGTCTTATGAGTCTGCGGTATTGCCGCGCGATACTGTGCATTACGTTGGCCAGCCCGTTGTTGCGGTCGTGGCGAGGTCGCCCCTGCAGGCCCGACAGGCTGCAGCTCAAGTGGGCCTTAAGTTACAACCGCGGCAGCCTACGATCGATTGGCAGCAGGAGGCATCGCCGTTTGCTCAGGTCAGCTTTCAGAAGGGATCGCTTCCCACAGCACCACCCACCGCCCAGTCTGATCTTCATCTGCCCAGAGTCGCTGCAGCCCCTCTAGAGCCCCGTCACTGTGCGGTCCAGTGGAATACGCCAAACCAATCCATTTCGGTCTGGATTGGGTCTCAGACTCCTTCACGGGCCCAAGCTGATATTGCAGCCTTACTCGGCCTGTCCGCTGATCGTGTCCACATCATGACACCGGATGTCGGCGGCGCCTTCGGCTCCCGTGCTTCAGTCGGCCCTGAGGAGCTGGCGCTGGCTTTGCTGGCACGTCACCTCGAATCGCTGGGACAAAGTATTACGCTGCGTTGGCGTTCAACCCGATCAGAGGATTTTGTCGCTGGCCCCCATGGCCGAGGCAGTCGATTGCAAGGGGCGCTCTGGATGAATCCGCAAGGCCAACTATTGGGGTTACGTGCACAGTTACATTTCACGCTTGGCGCCTGGCTTACTTATTCGTCGGTCGTGCCTCTGCGTAACGCCGCACGCATTCTGCCTGGCCCCTACGCAATACAACAGGTCGATATTCAAGGTGTCGCGACACGCAGCAATGCTGCTCCAGTAGGCATTTATCGGGGTGCTGGCCGGCCAGAGGCGGCCATCCTGATGGAGACGCTTATTGAGCAGTCAGCTCGCCAACTTGCCATCGATCCGATGGAGTGCAGGAAAGAAAATCTTGTCAGAGCCAATGCGATGCCGTACACGACCGCGACTGGCGAACAGCTTGACTCCGGAGATTATTTGTTACTGCTAGACCGTGCGTGCAAGCGGTTTGATTACAGTGCAGAACGACATCACCAAAGTCAGCGGCGTAAGAAGGGCGAATGGATAGGAATCGGCGCGGCGTTATATGTCGAGCCCTGTGGTAAAGGCTGGGAGTCTGCTCGGGTGGATTGGTTTGAAGATGGGCGTGTGCGGGTTGCCAGTGGCGCGCCTGCTCAGGGCCAGGGCCACGCAACGACGTATGCGCAGCTCGCTGCGAAGACCCTGGGCTGCGACCCAGCCCGGATCGAGGTCATGATGGGAGATAGCCATTACTGCCCGGAAGGCATCGGCGCCCTAGCGAGTCGCAGTATCGCGATCGGAGGAAGCGCAATACTGCAGGCCTGCAATCGTCTGCTTGAGATGCGGCAGCAGGGCCAGCCTCTGCCTTTATCTGCTGAAGAGATTTACTCATCGCAAGAGGCCTGGGCGTCAGGCTGTGTAATCGTTCGGCTCTGTATTGATGCTGAGACAGGTGCTCCATCCATTGAGCGTCTGGTATGGGTGGATGATGCAGGAAACATTCTCCAGCCCGAGCTGGCCCATGGCCAGCTGGTCGGGGGTGCGGCCCAGGGACTCGGCACGGCCTTATTAGAGCGCCTGGTCTATGACAACCAGGGCCAGCTGCTGACTGGCTCGTTTATGGATTACGCCTTACCGCGGGCAGACCATATGCCACCCATTGAAATTGAGTCACTCTGTTCACCCAGCCCCTTAAACCCGCTGGGCGCCAAGGGCGTTGGTGAGGCGGGCTGTATTGGCATTCCGGCTGCAATTCTGAATGCCGCCCGCGATGCCCTCTCACCACTCGGGGAGTTTGATTTGCAGTTTCCGTTGGTGCCGGAGCAACTCTGGCGCATATTGATGCAGGCCAACGATTCATTATCGAAGAGAGCACAATGAACTATAAAAAGCATGAAGCAAAAGAGTATGCACGGCAGCATATGGTGGGTGTTTGGGCCGCTAATCTCACCCCATTTGATGAAGACTTACGTTTTGATGAGCAGGCCTACAGGGCCAATCTCCGCCATTGGATTGAAACGCTTAAGCTGGGTGGCCTGTTTATTGCAGGCAAGCAGGCTGAGTTTTTTTCCATGAGTATCACTGAGCGTAAACGGCTGATGGAGCTAGCCGTGGAGGCCGCCTCTGCGGCTGGTGACCGGGGTGGTATCGGCCGCTGCGGCATTGTCACTTCTTGCTCGGATACTAATCTTGATGTTGTTTTAGAGCTTGCAGAGCACTCAAAAAATATCGGTGCCGATTATGTGATCGTGCATAGTCCTGTCCTGCATTTCGGCGCTGATACTGACGCTACCATTTACGAGTATTACCGGTATCTATCCGAAAAAATTGATCTCGGTCTGGCTATGTGGAACCACCCTGACTGTGGCTATGTCATGAGCCCTGAGCTTTGTGCTCGAATCGCTGCGCTGCCAAACGTTGTTGCAATTAAATACAGTACAGATCGCGAAAAATATAAGCGACTCACCGAAATGGTTGGAGATCAAATTCATGTCAGCAATCCTGATGAGCCCGACTGGCTGGAAAATATTATTGAGTTAGGCTGGAAGCTCTATCTCTGCTCAACGCCGCCATTTCTACTGCAAACGGCTGTGGATCAGCGGATGAATACCTACACCCGCCTTGCTTTTGAGGGCCGAGTGAAGGAGGCCCGGCAGGTTCGCGACAGTCTTGAGCCAGTACGACAGGCTATTCGGCAGAGCAAGCCAAAAGGAAAACCGCAGGCCCATGCAAAATATTGGCAAGAGTTGCTCGGTCAGCATGGGGGCCCCGTGCGGCGGCCTTTATTGCAACTCACCGATGCGGAACGGGCGCAGACGCGGGTCGCGTTTCAGGGCTGTGGACTCCAAGTCTCTTAAAAGCCCAGAGTCTGCAATGGCCAATTACGCGATTCGACTAGTTGTGAATGGCAATTGCTATGAGACCGAGGCAGATCCAATGATCAGTCTGCTCGATGTGTTGCGCGAGCATTGTCATCTAACCGGAACCCATCAGGGCTGCGATACGGTGCAGTGCGGTGCTTGCACAGTATTGATCAATGGCCGGGCAGTGAAGTCTTGTAATCGGCTGGCGCTGCAGTGCCAGGATATGCAGATCACCACTATCGAGGGTATCGCATCCCAAGATGGGCCCTTACACCCTGTGCAGATGGCCTTTACTCAGCATCATGCCTTGCAGTGCGGTTTCTGCACTCCCGGCCTGATCATGCGCACCATAGCCTTAATTCAGGAGCAGGACTCCTCTGATGAGCAGTCTGTGCGGGCTGCGTTATCCGGAAATCTCTGTCGCTGCACCGGCTATGAAGGAATCGTTCGTGCGGTTTGCGAACTGCTCCGCACACGGGAGCTCCCGACAAATAACAGTGTGTCCGGTCATCCATGAGCACGGCCTACCTGCGCGCCCAGAGTGTTGAGCAGGCGATTGGCTGGCTGCAGCTTCATTCGCAGTCACGGCTTTTGGCTGGGGGTCAGAGTCTTTTGCCGATGCTGCGGTGGGGCCTGGGTGAGGCCTCCCACTTGATTGATCTCCAGGATATCGCCCAGCTGCGATCCGTTGAGCACAGGGATGATGGCTTATGGATCGGGGCAATGATGACTCATGCGGAAATTGCCCGACATCCGCTAATTCTTAAGAACTTGCCCTTTTTCGCGCAGGTCGCTGCGCAAATCGCAGATGCACAGGTTCGCGAGGTTGGCACGATTGGCGGATCAATTGCCCATCATGATCC
>RFRK01000064.1 GCA_009924525.1 Betaproteobacteria bacterium | reverse complement strand
GTCCGATCAACAGTTTTCCGACCGTTTTGCCAGCGAGGGTATTCAAGTTGCGCGGCGCACGATTGCAAAGTATCGAGAAGCGCTCAAAATTGAGCCTGTCAGCCAACGTAAAAAACTCTAAAACAGGAGGCAGGACCATGCACATGACCGTCAAAGGGCATCACATCGATATCACCGACTCCATCCGCAGCTACGTGGACCAGAAGTTCGGCAGGCCCTGGCGGCACTTTGATCATGTCAACGAGGTCCACGTCGTGCTTGGCGTGCAAAAGCTCAACCAAATCGCTGAGGTCACGGTCCGCCTGCCGGGAAAGGATGTCCACTGCGAGGCCAGCCACGCCGACCTCTATGCGGCCATCGACCTGCTGGCCGATAAATTAGATCGGCAGGTCGTCCGGTACAAGGAAACGCATCGGCCAGGGGTCCATCGGGGCCAGGGGGCTGACTCGCGGATGGCCCCCTAATCGGTTTAGCGCAGCGCAGCAAAAGATCTATAATCCGGCCTCTCGATTCGACGAGGCGGAGCAATGAACCGCATTAGCCAGCTTTTACCCGTGGCCAACATTGCCGTTGGCCAAGAAGCCAGCAGTAAAAAGCGCGTCTTTGAGCAGGCGGGGCTTCTTTTTGAAAACAATCAGGGCATTGCGCGTGTCAAGGTCTTTGATTCCCTGTTTGCCCGCGAACGGCTGGGGTCCACTGGCCTTGGTGAGGGCATCGCGATCCCCCACGGCAGGATAAAAGGCCTGAAAGAGGCAGTCGCCGCATTGATCCGCCTCTCCGAGCCCGTTCCCTTCGATGCGCCCGATGGAAAACCCGTCGGACTGTTGCTATTTCTCCTTGTTCCGGAACAGGCAACACAGCAGCATCTCGAGATCCTCTCTGAAGTCGCCGAGATGCTGTCCGATCGACAGATGCGCGATCTGCTGAGTAGCGAAACTGATCCGCAGGCCCTGCATCGGGCCCTAGAGACCTGGCAACCGGCCCGTGCTTGACGTCAAGGCGCTCTTTGACGAACACGCGGAGACGCTCAAGCTCAGCTTTTTAACGGGACAAGTCGGCGCAGGCCGCAAAATCGGCGGCCAGTCGACCGAGAGCGCTGATTTAATCGGCCACTTAAATCTTATTCACCCCAATCGCATCCAGATCATGGGCACGCCTGAGGTGGCCTATTACAACCGACTGGATCCACAACGAAAAAACTATCTCACTGCGGAGCTGGTTGCCGGCCGGCCGCCAGCGATCATCATCGCCGATGATGAAATTCCCCCCGCGGAACTATTCACCGCCTGCGAGCGTGAAGGCCTGCCGCTGCTGAGAACAGCCGTTTCCGCTGGCCAGGTCATCGAAATTCTTCGCACGCAATTGGCCCGCACGTTGGCGCCGCAGACCCAGATGCATGGTGTATTCATGGATGTGCTGGGCATGGGCGTGCTGATTGCCGGTGAGTCCGGCCTGGGAAAAAGTGAGCTCGGCCTGGAGCTCATTACCCGCGGCCACGGACTGATTGCCGATGATGTGGTCGACTTCACAAGGATTGCGCCGGATGCGGTCGAGGGCCGCTGCCCACCGCTGCTACAAAATCTTCTCGAAGTCCGCGGTCTGGGACTGCTGGATATTCGTGCGATTTTTGGCGAGACCGCGGTCCGCAGAAAGATGCGGCTCAAGCTCATCGTACAGCTCATTCGCCGTAGCGTGATGAACGAATTTGAACGACTTCCCCTAGAAGCAATGACCCAAGATGTGATGGGCCTGCCAATTCGCAAGGTCGTGATTCCGGTTGCGGCGGGGCGTAACCTTGCGGTGCTGGTTGAAGCAGCGGTCCGAAACTCTGTGCTGAGTCTGCGCGGTATTGACACAATGCAGGAATTCGTTGAGCGCCAGCAGGCAGCCATGCAACAGCCTGCTTCAGATTCGCCGCGATGAAAATCGTACTGGTTACCGGCTTGTCGGGCTCCGGCAAATCGGTAGCCCTCAATGTCTTGGAGGACTCAGGATACTTCTGTATCGATAATCTGCCCGTGGCCTTTCTTGATCAGGCCTTAAAGCAGCTCGTGGCCGAGGGGCTATCGCAGCTTGCGGTTGCAGTGGATGCCCGTGCCGCAGGATCGCTTAGCTATCTATCAAAAAATCTCGAGCAGATCCGAGAAGCAGGCCACGATGTTCGCGTCATTTTTCTAAATGCCCGCGATGAAGCGCTCGTTCAGCGTTACTCCGAGACCCGACGCCGTCACCCCTTAAGCCAGATGTTGGCGGTGCAGAATATTTTTGGTGAGGGCTCCGTTCAAACACTCATGGACTGCATCGCCCGAGAGCGAGAGCTATTGGCCGACATCGAGCCACTCGGAATTCCGCTGGATACGAGCGACCTGCAACCCCAGGTGCTTCGGCGCTGGGTAAAAGAAATTCTTGATCTGGAAAATGCACCGCTGACAGTTTTATTCCAGTCTTTCGCCTTTAAAGATGGCATCCCACTGGATGCTGATCTTGTCTTTGATGCTCGTTGCCTGCCGAACCCCCACTATGATCCCAAATTAAAGCCCCTTAGCGGCCGGGATGCAGCAGTGATCAGCTATCTAGAGTCCTTCGATTCGGTGCGCGAAATGATTCAAGATATTGGGGGCTATCTGCAGAAATGGTTGCCACGGCATGCGGAGGAACACCGCAGTTATCTCACGGTTGCCATTGGCTGCACGGGCGGCCAGCATCGATCGGTTTATTGCGCTGATGCACTGTATGACAAATTTAAAGACGCTTATTCTTGCGCGGTCCGCCATCGGTCTTTATCGCAACGGGGCAAAGCCTAGACAAGAGTCGAGCAACCGGAGCGGGCAATGGCAGGCGCATTGCATCTTTCCAATCAAATCGCTGCAGCTCTTTCGGCGCTCCAAGTGGTGACGCACTGCTGTCAAGCCGCAGCATCGCGGCAGAAATAAGCAGCCGATAGTGCGTAAAGCTATGCCGCACTTCAACGACCTCTTGCAGTCCTTGCACAGTTAACTTCCAGTCGCGAGGAAGTGCATCAGGATTGATCACCCATGGCAGCCAAAGACTTGGCCATATTCCCGAGCTTGGCTGCTGTGCAAGCCAGATACCGTCTGCATCAAAACAGAATGCCCAGTATGTCTTACGTAGGGGCAGGGTTCGCCGAACGCGCGCCACCGGATAACGATCAACTTGGCCGCGCTGAAAGGCCTGACAGTGCCCGGCCACCGGGCAGATTCCACACTGCGGATTTTTAGGCCGACAGATCAGGGCGCCGAGATCCATGATGGCCTGTGTATAGGCAGGCATCTCTTGAGACCGCCTCGGAAGCCGCTGTAGAGCCTCCGCCCAGAGTGCCCGCTCTAAAGCCGTACTGCCCCATGACTGACAGGCGCACGTCAGCCGGGCCAGTACACGCTTGACGTTGCCATCCAAGATTGCAGCCCGCTCTCCAAAGACCGTTGAAGCAATTGCGGCCGCAGTTGAAGGGCCAATACCCGGCAACGTTACGAGCTCCTGAGCGGACTCGGGGAAGCGGCCAGCATGCTGTGCGGTGAGCGTTTTTGCGCAGGCGAGTAAATTGCGGGCCCGATGGTAGTAGCCCAAACCTGACCAGAGTGATAACACTTCTTGCTCGCTTGCGCTGGCTAGAGCATGAAGGTTCGGAAAGCGCTCAATGAAGCGCTCAAAATACGCTACAACTGTTGTGACCTGAGTCTGCTGCAGCATGATTTCGGAAAGCCAGACCCGATAGGGATCGAGAGGCTTTGCCTGCCACGGCAGATCATGACGGCCATGCACACGCTGCCAGGCAATGAGCTGATCCGCAAAGATAGGCATCCTAGCGTTGACAGCCATGGCAAAAAAATGTGCTGCGTTGGCCGATGATTACTCGGCGGATTGGCCGGCTGCAGCGCGGGCAGGGCTCACCCTCGCGGCCATACACACAGTGCTTCTGTCCATAGCGCCCTGCCTCGCCATCCAGCCCGGCGAAATTCTGAATTGTGCTCCCACCGCTGTCGATCGCTGCCTGCAGAATCCGTCTGACAGCATTGGCAAGGTAGTCATAGCGTGCGCGCGAAATGGCCGATGCTTTGCGCAGTGGATGAATCCCCGCTTCAAACAAGGACTCGCAGGCATAAATGTTTCCTACGCCTACTACGACGCTGCCCGACATCAGCCATTGTTTGATTCCAACACGTCGGCTCCTGGCGGACTCAGCCATCCACTGTCCGTTGAAACGCGAATCAAAAGGCTCAAGTCCGCTTGAGGCGCCGCCTAGCAAAGCGCCAAGATCTGATTTTTCTGCGCGGCGGCGATCCAGCCACTGCCATGAACCGAAGCGTCGGGGGTCGTTAAACACCAGCAGTCGAGACTCGCCTTTTACCGACTCAAACTCGAGCATCACATGATCATGCAGGCCTAAGGCGTGATCCCGGCATCTGACCTGCTCCATGGAACCCGACATCCCAAGATGGACGGCAATCCATCCGGGCTCAAACTCCAATAAAACATATTTAGCGCGCCGAGAAATCGACAAAACCGGCGTGCCAATCAGCCGCCCAAGGGCAGCCCGCGGAAAGGCGTGGCGAAGCCGTTTTCCCGAGTAGCGAAAGCCCTGAAATACGCAGCCCGATATGGCCTGGCGCAGGGCACGGGCGGTCACTTCAACCTCGGGCAATTCGGGCATGATAGGAGTCAGTAAAACTCAGATAGTGTAGAGGCATGACAACACTTCGGGCCCGATCCACCATTTTTCTGCTGAGCCTCAGCCTCATGCTGGGCGCTGCGGAATCGGCCTGGTCAGCGGCCGGCAGAAACATCGACCGTGGCCGCGAGCAGGCAGGACTGATTTTTCAGATTCTGGCCAGCGAACTCGCCCTGGCGCAGGGGGATATTGGGGCGGCGGCGGCGACTTATCTGAGCGTGGCCCGACAGACCCAAGATCCAGGCGCAGCACGCCGCGCAACTGAGCTTGCCATCGAAGCCCGATCGCCCCAGCGGGCCCAGGAGGCAGCCGCGATCTGGCAGAGCGCTGCACCCAATGATCCCGAAGCCCAGAGCACCCTGGATCTATTAAATGTCGTACTCGGTGAGAATGAAAAAGTCATTCGCTCCTTAAACGCACGTCGAGATCGGGCAATTCGAGAACAACAACTCGATGGTTTCTACGACTATCTCGCTGGCCTTGCGAGTCGTGCTCCCAATAAGGCCGACGGCCTGAGAATTTTTGACACGGTCAGCCGGCCTGATCAGGAAAAATCCAATGTGGCTTATACCTTGGCTATGCTGCACGAAAAGGCGGGCCAGCATCAGGAGATGGAAAGAATCTTGCGGGCCTTGATCGCGCGCGATTCCAAACATGCACATGCATATAACGCGCTGGGCTATCACTTCGCAGACCGTAATGAGCGGCTTGACGAAGCAAAACGCCTCATTGAGCAGGCCCTTGCCCTAGCGCCCAACGATGCACACATCATCGACAGCATGGGCTGGGTCTACTTTCGGCTCGGCAATCTCGAACTTGCCGAAAAATATCTTCGACAGGCCCAACGTCTGCAGCCGGATGCAGAAATCTCCACCCACCTTGCAGAAGTGCTCTGGAGCCGCGGGCGAAAAGACGAGGCCGAGTCGATGTTCAAGGCAGCCTTTAGTGCGGACCCGCGTAACGAAGTCTTGCTCAGCACCTTAAAGCGTCTTGGCATCTCTCCTGCGCGCGCTCATCCCCGTTGAATCAGGCCTCAGCGCTTTCACGACAATTGACAAAGCTGCTGTGCGGGCTGGCCATTGCTGGCCTTGCCGGCTGCGCCATCAAGACACCGCCGCGCCCTGCAGCACCGGAACGCTTCAGCCTTGAGCGGCCCGATGAGCAATTAAAAGTCTCGCGATCGGGTCGGTTTATCCTTTCCGCTCGGCTTCAGACCTCTGAGCAAGCGCGCGGAGGACAGGGCCGCTTTGAATGGCTGCAGCTTGTTTCACCGACTTCGCCCGCCGTCGATCGCAACGAACGACAGATCCTCATTTGGCTGGGTCCACTCGGGCAGACCTTGGGCAGCATCGAACGGCGGCTCGTGGAGCGACAGGCAGGTCTGGTGCTCAAGGAAAAAAAGGTTGATGAACACCTTCATGTCTTTGATGCCGATGGCAGGCTCCTGGGTGCTCGGCAGCAGTCTAGCCTTGCGCAGATGCTGCTTGGCGAATCGGCCTTAGGGATGGGTGAAGCTGAAATTCAGGCCCTGATGCGATCCGTCATGATTTCAATTGAAAGCATGGCCAATATCACTTCAGGCTCGCGGGAATTTCAATTTCGAGTTCAACAGCTAGACATCACGCTTCGGGCCGTACTGGATCCGACGTGAGACCAAGATCCCTAGAGTCACCTCATCATGAACGCCCATGAGCTCACACTTGCCGCACCCGCAAAGATCAATTTGTTCTTGCATATCGTGGGGCGTCGTGACGACGGCTATCATCTATTAGAGAGTGCCTTTGAGCTGATCGACTGGTCAGATCTGATCATGATTTCGCCACGCGCCGATTCCCAGATTGAGCGATGCGGCGATACGCTCGGCCCGGCCCATCTTGATCTGGCGGTTCGGGCCGCGCAGGCTCTGCAACGCACCCCCCAATGGCAGGCGGCAGGCCGGCCGGGAGCGACCATTCAGATCACCAAAAATATCCCGGCTGGCGCGGGGCTTGGCGGGGGCAGCTCCGATGCAGCGAGCACCTTGATGGGCTTAAACCACCTCTGGGGCCTGGAAATCGGCGATCAGCAGCTCAGTGAACTCGGTCTTCAACTTGGCGCCGATGTCCCATTTTTTCTCTTTGGAAAATCGGCCTTTGCTCAGGGGGTGGGAGAGCGGCTAGAAGCCTACGAGGGGGCCCCACGGTGGCTGGCCATCGCCGTGCCCCCCTGCCATGTTAAGACCGCCGAAATCTTCTCTGCACCTGAATTGACACGAAATTCCAAACCTTCGAAAATTGCGGGCTTCGCCCAAGCAGCCCGACAGCCCGTGTGGGAATTCGGCCATAACGACCTGCAGGCGGTGACCGCATCCCGGTTTCCGCAGGTTCGGCAGGCCCTGCAGTGGCTTAAAACGGCTGCCGCCAGCGAAGGAATAGCCCCGGCTGCAGTGCGAATGTCAGGCTCTGGGGGTGCGGTGTTTTGTACCGCCCCAGATGCTCAGACGGCCCAACGGCTCGTCGACCGCGTTAGCGCCCTTCAGAACGCTTCAGTGGATCAGTCACCGCTGAGGCTGAAGGTCTGCCAGACCCTCATGCGACATCCGGGCAGCGTGTTGTAAACCGTTGGGGAGTCGCCAAGTTGGTTAAGGCACCGGATTTTGATTCCGGCATTCGAGGGTTCGAATCCTTCCTCCCCAGCCAAAATTTCTGTGCCCCGAATACTGAAAGATGGTCGACCGCATATTAAATAAAGAAGGCGGTGCCCCCGAGGGGCTCATGATCTTCACCGGCAATGCCAATCCAAAACTGGCATCCGATGTCGCGCGCCATCTCGGCACGCGGCTCGGACGCGCTACGGTTGCGCAATTCAGCGACGGCGAATCCACTGTGGAAATTCTTGAGCATGTGCGCGGTAAGCATGCCGTTGTCTTGCAGTCCACCTGCGCGCCGGCCAATGACCATCTCATGGAAGTCATGCTGATGTGTGACGCGCTGCGTCGGGCGTCGGCCGAACGGATCACTGTCGCGATTCCCTATTTTGGCTATGCACGGCAGGACCGCCGTGTGCGCTCATCGCGGGTGCCAATTAGCGCCAAGGTCGTGGCGAATATGTTTCAGAGCGTGGGGGTTAACCGTGTGCTGACTATGGATCTGCATTCCGATCAGATCCAAGGGTTTTTTGATATTCCAGTAGATAACGTATACGCAGCACCAATCATCCTGGCAGATGTCTGGCAGCAGACTTATCAGAATTTATTAGTGGTCTCACCCGATGTCGGTGGCGTGGTCCGGGCGCGGGCATTTGCCAAACAAATGGATTGCGATCTGGCGATTATCGATAAGCGCCGGCCCAAAGCGAATGTCTCAGAAGTCATGAATATCATCGGAGATGTTTCTGGTAGAACCTGCATGATCATGGATGACATGGTCGATACCGCCGGCACGCTGACCAAGGCTGCCCAGGCGCTTAAAGACCATGGTGCGGAGCGTGTGGTCGCCTACTGCACACATGCGGTGCTCTCCGGCGGTGCGGCGGATCGCATTGCCCACTCGGCTTTAGATGAGCTCGTAGTGACGGACTCAATTCCTTTGTCAAAAGAGTCCCAGGCCACGGGCAAGATTCGGGTTCTGTCTTGCGCGGGATTGTTAGCCGAAACCATTTTAAGAATCGTGAAGTCCGACTCAGTGAGTTCTTTATTTGTCGAATAGTTTTCGTGCCTTTTCTTTTTTGTGGATTGCTGGTCGCGGCAGCCATTTGAAAGGAAGGGATTTTTGACCGGTGGCCTTTGGGTCGCCACATTTGAAGGAGTAGTTCATGAAAGTTGTAGCAAATTCCCGCACGGTGCAAGGATCGGGTGCGAGCCGCCGTCTTCGCCGTGACGGCAAAGTGCCGGGCATCATCTATGGTGCAAAAAAATCTCCGATCAACATCGAGATCGACCACAATCCTTTGATGCTCGCTCTCAAGGTCGAGTCATTTCACTCCTCGATCCTGGATCTCGAGCTCGATGGCAAATCAGAGCAGGTGCTGCTGCGTGATTACCAGATGCATCCATACAAGCCGGTCGTGCTGCACGTTGATTTTCAGCGGATTGATGTCAACCAGAAGCTGCAGACCAAGGTACCCCTGCACTTTAAGAATCAAGAAATCTCGCCAGCCGTCAAACTCTCGGGCGGCATTGTCAGCCACGTGCTGACCGATGTGCTGATCTCTTGCTTGCCGAAAGATCTGCCTGAGTTCATCGAGGTCGATCTGGCAACGCTGTCCGTCGGCCACTCGCTGCACGTCCGTGATCTGGTCATGCCCGCTGGCGTATCGCTAGTGCTACACACCGGCGAGAATCCTACCGTCGTTACCGCATCTGTGCCGGGCGGTGGCGCTGAGGAGGAGGCCCCGGTAGCCGAGGCTGCTCCGGC
>RFRK01000063.1 GCA_009924525.1 Betaproteobacteria bacterium | reverse complement strand
TGCCCTATCTGCAAGTCACCAATCTCTCGCGTGCGATTGATGAAATTCAGCAGGCGGGCTACCAGGTGATTGGCTTGGCCGAGACTGCGGAGAAGTCGCTCTATGCAACCGATCTCACTGGCCGGATCGCCTTGGTCTGCGGCGCCGAAGGCGAGGGAATGCGCCGCCTGACACGCGAGCGTTGTGATTTGCTGGTGCGACTGCCGATGATGGGTTCGGTGGAGAGCTTAAATGTCTCAGTGGCGGCCGGTGTCTGCTGCTATGAGGCCCTTCGGCAGCGAACGAAATAACGCCTTTCTCGATTTGCCTGTGTTCCTTTGGTGTGCTGTCGCAAGCCGCTGGGGCATTACTTCTCTTTTCGGGTGCGTTCGCGAAACTTCCATGGTGGCTCAGGCATCAGGGCGGGATTGCGCGCCGAGGCATCGATTCCCGCCCATAGGCCAAGCCGTGCATCGCGGGCGCTACGCTCGGCCTCGGCATAGTGTTGCTGCTGGGTTTCGCTGATGTCTTTTTTATAGCGCACGAAATACCAGGCATAGCCACGTTGGATCTGTGCGAGTCCGAGATCTCGATCGCCAATACTGACATTGGCAACCCAGCGATCGTAGGCATCCACCTTTACTGGCTGAAGGCCAATCGGGCCGGACTGCAGCAGCTCTGCTAATGAGCCTCTGGCCTTGTTGGAATAGGGCTGGGTTTTCTCTGGAGCATCAATTCCCGCGATTCGCACCCGAACAATTTGTCCGCCTTTGGCTTGCAGATTAAATGAATCGCCATCAAACACCTCGGCTACTGAATAAGGGCCGGCCGGTAACTGCGGCCCACCAGTCTTCTGGCAGGCTGGCAGGCCCGCAATCAGTAGCGAAGAAAAAATAAGGCCGAGGAGTCTACGGCGCTTCGGTGTTAACGGTGTCACGTTGGTGCTGCGAGTGATTCGGAGAGGGTGAGCACCGCTGCCGCATACATAAAGCTGCGGTTGTATTGGGTAATCACAAAAAAATTATGTGCTGCAAACCAATAGCCGACCGAGTCGTCTTCTTCGGGAAGATCAATGAGGCTTGCTTTTAACTCGGCAGAAAGTCGAGTGCTTGCCTGGCTGATGCCAGCCCGCTCAATTTCCGCGACTGTGTGTACGGGCTCAAGTTGGGGTGCAACAAATCGTTTCGCATCAGCGCCTTCAGCAACCCGAGCTACGCTATGACTTGCCTCACCGCTTTTCCAGCCATGCATTTTTAGAAAATTTCCGACCGAGGCGATGGCATCTGCTGGGCTATTGATCAGGTCTGCGCGGCCGCGGTTTTTGTAGCTCACCGCAAACTTCTGCCAGCTGCTGGGCATAAATTGCGGCAGGCCCAAAGCGCCCGCGAATGAGCCACGCGCCTCTTTAAGATTCACTACCCCCTGACGGCCCAAGACCAGCAGAGTCTCCAGCTCGCGTAAAAAAAATTCAGACCGGCGTGGCGAATCAAAGCCCAAGGTCGCCAGGGTCTCGACGGCAGGGAATCTGCCGGTGAAACTGCCGTATTTGGTTTCAACACCAATAATGGCAGCGATGATGTGTGCCGGTACGCCAGAGTCATTGGCAACTGACTGAAAGACTTCGCGATGACGGGCAAGAAATTCTTTTCCCTCTTTGGCGCGACTGGCATCCGCATGCTGCGAGAGATAACGGGCCCAGGAGCGCTTTCTGGGTGGTGGATCGCCGGGCGAGGGCGGCGGTGGTGCAATCAATGCCAAGGCCCTTGGCTGCGCGCCGAGATTGCGAAACTGACTCTCCAGCCATGGTCGGGGAAGGCCATGCCGATCGCTCATCATGGAGATAAATTCCTGCACATCACTGCGGCCTAGCCAGCCGAATCGGAGCCGATCGGCGAGCATTTCCGCATAAGGCTCCCTCGCCGGTTTCGCTGCCGACTGTTGGGCCCAGGCAGCCCGGCCAGGCAGCAGGCCGGCCAGGCCGATGAAGCCTCCGGCCCGAAGCAGTGATCGACGTGATTGCCGCATGCGCGTAACGGAAATGTCCCCTGAAAGATCCCCCAGAATTGTCGCATTAGAATGAGCGCTAACGTCAAATCAGGATGCTGCCGAAAATGAAAATCCTTGTTCCCGTTAAACGAGTGGTGGATTACAACGTGAAGGTTCGGGTGAAGGCCGATGGGTCCGATGTTGATATCGCCAATGTCAAGATGTCCATGAACCCCTTCGATGAAATCGCAGTCGAGGAGGCCACTCGGCTTAAAGAAGCCGGCACGGCCACCGAAATTGTTGCTGTGAGTTGCGGTGTTGCTCAATGTCAGGATGTGATTCGCACCGCCATGGCGATCGGCGCAGATCGCGGTATTCACGTGCTGTGTGATCAGCCGCTTGAGCCATTGGCGGTTGCCAAGATGCTGAAAGCACTCGCGGAAAAAGAATCCGCCCAGCTCGTGATTCTTGGCAAACAGGCCATTGACGATGACGCCAATCAGACAGGCCAAATGCTGGCAGCCCTCTGGGGTGTGCCGCAGGCGACCTTTGCTTCGAAAGTGGAAATTAGTGGCGATCAAATCACGGTGACCCGAGAAATCGACGGCGGCCTAGAGAAACTCTCCATGCAGCTGCCAGCGGTTGTGACCACAGATCTGCGCTTAAATGAGCCGCGCTATGTGACCCTGCCCAACATCATGAAAGCAAAGAAAAAAACAATCGATCAGGTGACACCTGCTGATCTGGGCGTGGATGTGACGCCCCGCCTCAAGCAGCTGAAAGTCCAAGACCCGCCGAGCCGCAAGGCAGGCATCAAGGTGCCCGATGTCGCGACCTTGGTCGATAAGCTTCGCAACGAAGCCAAAGTGATTTGAAGAGGCAATGCCCATGAAGATTCTTGTGATTGCAGAACACACCAATGATCAACTGCGGCCGGTGACTGCGAACGCAGTCGCTGCGGCATCGGCCTTAGCCACTAAGGCCGGCGGGGCTGAGATCGCGGTATTGGTTGCTGGACAGTCTGCGCGGCCTGCCGCAGAGGCTGCTGCTGCCATTGCTGGCGTCAATAAAGTGTTGCTTGCCGAGGCCGCGCATCTTGCCGAGCAGGTGGCCGAGCCGATTGCGGAACAGGTGTTGGCGGTCTGCGGCGCAATGGATGCGATTATTTTTCCGGCAACAGCCTTTGGCAAAAATGCGGCGCCGCGTGTGGCAGCGCGTCTTGATGTTTCGCAGATCTCTGATGTGATTGAGATTGAGGCGGCGGATACGTTTAAGCGTCCGATTTATGCGGGTAATGTGATTGCTACCGTGCAGTCCAACGATTCGGTTAGGGTCATGACGGTCCGCGGCACCGCGTTTGAGGCTGCGGGTGCCCAGACGGCCGTAGCAATTGAAAGTGTTGCTGCCGCGGCAGCGCCCGCCCGAAGCGCGCAGTTCCAGTCCCGTGAGGTCGCCGTTCTGGCCCGGCCTGAGCTCACCGCAGCGAAGATTGTGATCTCGGGCGGTAGGGCCTTGGGCTCTAAGGAAAACTTCGCGCTACTTGAAAAACTTGCTGACACTCTGGGCGCTGCGCTGGGGGCAAGCCGCGCTGCGGTGGATGCAGGTTACGCACCTAATGATTGGCAGGTCGGGCAGACTGGCAAGGTTGTGGCCCCCCAGCTTTATATCGCAGTGGGTATCTCGGGCGCGATTCAGCACCTGGCAGGGATGAAGGACTCCAAGGTGATCGTGGCAATCAACCAGGATGCAGAGGCCCCGATTTTTCAGCTGGCCGACTACGGCCTGGTGGGAGATCTCTTTCAGATCATTCCAGAGCTCACCGCCGCGGTCTCGAAGTAGCTCTAAGGCACGATGGGGTCGGGGCTGGCGGCCGGCCGTCCTCGGAGCCCTTCCGGTGTTGGATCCAGGCCGCAGGGCCTTAAAATCCTGGGAAATTTAGCCCAAGACTGCTAGAATCGAGGGCTTTTCTAGGATTTCGGGTCTTGGCCACCGCACCCTTTGGCCTTTTCCCTTCGATGCGGGCGTTAGCCCGGCCCCCGAACTGATTAAGGAATGTTGAGATGGTCATTATTCGTTTAGCCCGAGGCGGCGCCCACAAGCGGCCCTTCTTTCACATGGTGGCAACCGATTCACGTAGCCGCCGGGATGGTAAGTTCATTGAGCGTGTGGGGTTCTTTAATCCCCTGGCTGCAGCCAATGAGCCCAAGACCCAGATCGCTATGGACCGCGTTGATTACTGGCGTAGCAAGGGTGCTCAAATCAGCCCCCGCGTTGCCCGCCTGATTAAAGAATTTGCTGCCCAGAAAGCAGCCTGAGACATCACCGCCACCCGACTGGGTGGCGCTTGGAGAAATCGGCGCACCGATTGGTTTATCCGGTGCCGTTCGGCTCCACACCCTGAAGTCCGTTACCGGACTGCCGATTGATGACACCCTTCTGATGCAGTCGGCGGAATGCTGGGTCTATCTTGCGCAAGCAAGGCCCGCCCGGTGGCTGTATTCCAAGATCCTCGAGTGTTCGGTTCAGACCCGTGGACTGAAGCTGCGCCTTCAGGAAGTGCAGACTCGGGATCAGGCCGAGCAGCTCAGGGGCGCCCAGGTGGGCCTATCGCGCAGCGTATTTCCCGAGCCCTCTGAAGACGAGTCCTATTGGGCGGACTTGCTAGGCTGCATGGTGGTGAATCGTCAGGGCAATACGCTTGGCGAAGTGCGCTCGCTTCAGACCAATGGCGCCCATGATTGGCTGGTGCTCCAGGCCGGCATGATTCCCTTTGTTGCGCAGTACATCGATCAGGTCGACGCCAAGGCGCGGCGTATCGATGTGGACTGGGATCCGGAGTGGTGGCGATGACACGTTTTGATGTTGTAACGCTTTTTCCTGAAATGTTTGACGCGGTGACCCGCTTTGGCATTACGGGCCGCGCATGCGAGCGAAAGCTTGCGGCTGTGGTGGCCCATCAGCTTAGGGACTATGCGTACGACACCTATAAAACTATTGACGACCGTCCGTATGGCGGTGGCCCCGGCATGGTGATGATGGCCGGTCCGCTGACCGAGGCGGTGGTGGCGGTTAAAGCCCAGCAGCAGGCGGCCGGCTATGGCCCCGGTCCAGTGATTCTGATGAGCCCATCGGGGCAGCGCATTGATCAATCGATGATTGATCGGCTGGCTCAGGGCCCCGCTTGCTGGACTCTTGTCTGCGGCCGTTACGAAGGTGTTGATCAGCGTTTTATCGATCAGCAGGTCGATGAGTGCTGGAGCCTCGGAGATTTTGTACTCTCGGGCGGCGAGATCGCGGCCATGGCAATCCTTGATGCAGTGATCCGCAAGCTGCCTGGAGCCTTGGGCGAGCCGGAATCGGCCATCCAGGAGTCTTTTTCCCAGCAAGGACCCGGCGGGGGGATTCTCGATTGGCCCCACTACACCCGGCCAGAGGTCTTTGCCGGGGAAGCCGTGCCCGACGTGCTTTTGTCGGGTCATCATGAGAGAATCGCGGATTGGCGCAAACGGGCCGCCTTAGCGGCGACCCAGAAACTTCGGCCCGATCTCTTGGCCACCCCGTCCGGCAAGCCGGACCCCGGTGGAAAGGCATCGACTTAGCGATCGCTAGGAAGCGCCGAATCAGAGTCGTTTTGTAGTGAATTGAATAACCCCATCCTCTGGTCTAGCCGCGCCGGGCTGAGGCTACGATGGTTTTGGAGAAATCATGGACATCATTCGTCAGATCGAGCAAGAAGAAATTGCTCGTATGAACAAAAAGCTTCCCGAGTTCGCACCGGGCGATACAGTTGTAGTGAACGTCAATGTGGTCGAAGGCAATCGCAAGCGCGTGCAGGCCTACGAGGGCGTTGTGATTGCGAAACGCAATCGCGGGCTGAATTCCTCTTTTATTGTTCGGAAAATCTCTTCTGGAGAGGGCGTAGAGCGTACCTTTCAACTGTACTCACCGCTCATCTCCGGCATCGAAGTCAAGCGTCGCGGCGATGTGCGCCGTGCCAAGCTTTACTATCTCCGTGAGCGCTCCGGTAAATCGGCCCGTATTCGCGAAAAGCTTGCCGCTCGCAAGTCCGAGGGCGATACCGCCACAGAGGAATAAAAACTGCTTAGCTTCGATCCTCAGCAAACGGCGATCGAGCCCCGTCATGCAGAGCCTGCTCTTCCCGAGCAGGCTTTGTCATTTTCAAGCCTTGAGATTTTGTTTGGCCGCATCGAATCGGAGTCTGATTTCCCGCTTTGGACTCCAGAGTTGCTGCGGGATCGGCGCCGTCCGGTTCGCCCGGTTACACCGGAGACCGCCACGCCCGCCTCGGTACTAATCGGCCTTTTAGGTTCGGGTAGCGCAGACGACAGCCCCTCTGTGGTGCTGACTAAGCGCACACATGAGCTCTCCACGCATGCTGGCCAGGTGAGTTTTCCCGGGGGCCGGGCTGAGCCCTCAGATGATTCTGCTGAGCAGACTGCGATTCGCGAGGCCAGCGAGGAGATTGGCTTGGATCCGGCTACGGTCCGGGTCTGGGGAAGGCTGCCGGATTACCTGACGGCAACAGGGTTTCGTGTCTCTCCGGTCATTGCTTGGGTGGATGCGCAGACTGCGGCGTTTGCGCACGACCAACGAGAGGTCGCAGAGATTTTCCATGTACCGCTATCGTTTTTGATGGATCCTGCTAATCATCAGGTCAGGTTTTTGCCCGCGGAGCGCAGTCCCACCGGAGAGCTGATTCGTTTTTATGCGATGCCCTATCGTGGCGAGGCCTTGACCTCTCCGGGCCAGATTCAGGAGTTTTTTATTTGGGGGGCGACTGCATCCATGCTTCGAAATCTCTATCACCTGTTATGGGCAGCCTGGAATCAGCATCGGGGCCTGTCCGTTCGCGGTTAGACTTCCCGCTATGACACTTTTTAGCTTCATTTTTGCAATGTTGCTGGAGCAGTTCCGGCCTGTGCGGGATGACTCTGCCTTTGCCAAGCGCGTCGAGCAGCTGTTTTTACGGGTCGAGCGTTCCACCAATTCGGGCGAGATGGCCTCAGCGCGGCTGTCGTGGTTTGCCATTGTGGTGGGTGGCGCAGTCCTGACCTGGGTCATCGTAGCGCTGCTATCCCATGTCAATGTATTGCTGGGTTTTCTCGCTACGGTTGGTGTGCTGTATCTGTGTCTCGGTTTTCGTCAGTTCAGCAATCGTTTTACAGAAATTCAGCTTGCGCTCTCTGTCAATGATCTCGAGAGTGCACGGCTCGCTTTGCGCAAGTGGATGGAGCATTCCGGTGGCGATGTCATGACTCGCCTTGCCACCGAATCCGGCGATAGTTCCGCGATTTGCCGCGAGGCGATCCGGCTGGCCTTGGTGGGCGCGCAGCGGCATGTGTTTGGCGTGATTTTCTGGTTTGTGATTCTTCCGGGCCCTGCAGGCGCAGTGCTGTATCGCTTAAGTGCCGAGGCCCGGCGGGTCTGGGCGGATGCCCGTGACCCGGCGTTAATGAGCGCACCATCCGCCGCACCGATCTCACCTTTCGGAGACTTTGCGGTCCGCGCTTTTGCCTGGGTGGACTGGTTCCCCTCGCGCGTGACCGCGATTGTGTTTGCGATTGTGGGTAATTTTGAAGATGCGATTTTGATGTGGCGCTACAAATCAGGATTCGCGCCGCATAAAAATGATACCGAGCGGGTGATTCTGTCCTCGGGCGCTGGTGCGATGGGTGTGCGATTAAGCGTGCCCGAGGCGCCGTCAGTCTCGATTCGATTTGATGAGCCCTCGGAGACCGAGGCATTCGGCGGCCCCTGGCCTTCGCTTTACCAAGATATGCCTGAGTTGCGCGAGGCCAATGAGGCTGCGCTCCGCTCCGCCGTGGGCCTGGTCTGGCGGGCGCTGATTCTCTGGGTGGCGCTGGTGTTACTGGTATCGATTGGCCACTGGCTGGGCTGGCTGGCCTAGGACCGATCACGCCACAGCAAGGCCGATTTGCGAATCGCGTATCAGTAACGCTTTATTGCTGCGGTGTCGCCGCGTTGTTTTTGGCGCTCATGCTATGGACCTCGGCCTCGGTCTCGGCAACCTTTTGGGCGATCTCTTCGACGCGCTTTTCAATCTGGGGGATTTTCTCAGACGTGTCGTGCATTGCATTTTGAATCGTGAGGGACATGCGCTGTTCAATTTCAGTGCGAATTCTTTCGACCCGCTCCTGCGTATTTTTGAGTTCGAAATACAGCACCAGGGCCACGATGGCCACTGCAATTGCGAAGGCAAGTAGCAGGGTTTCCATGCAGCGGAGTATATACTCCGGCCATGCAAGCAGCGCGTTTATTTTTGCTTCAAACCCATGAGCAAGACGCGGCAATTCTGGATCCACTGGCCGCTTTTTTAAGGGATTCTGCAGCTTCAGTCAGTCGAATCATGGTGTCCCCAGACGCACTGGATGGCACTGATCAGGCCGCCCTCGATACCCTGTCGCAGATCCGCGCAGCAGTCGATGCTTCAAATGATTCGGGATCTTCTGCATCAGTAATTCTGATTGCCATCGGGCTGTCGGCCTCGTTTGCCTTGTGGCTGGACATGCTTGATCGGATCCGGCCGAAGAAGACTCGCATTCGACATTCGACCGTGATTCATCCCGAGGTGATCGAGCAGCCATCGGTCCTCACCGGCGTGATCGCACTTGCTCCGTTTTTGGGGTTTGATTTTTCGCTCTCTACCGCGCGGCTTGGCCCCGATCGATTTGCGCAGTGGCGGCTTGCCCGATGCCGAGGGCCGATGGCGGCGCTGTTCGGCAGAGCGGCCATATCTCGGGCCCAGGACCATGGCTGCTGGTCTGCGCAGGGTCCGGTGCGCTGGTCTGATTTAGCGCTACGGCTGCCGTATGCCTCGGTGGCTCAGAACCTGCCCAGCTTAAAGCGGCCTACGGTCTTGGTGCTGGATGCGCAGTCTCGGGCCGCGCAGGTCGAGGTGCAGCTGTGCACCTTGAGCGGAAAAGTTGCTGTGATGGATTCCCCGATGGCAATGCCGCAGGTAGGACACGTTACACTTGCCGCTGTTGACTGGATCCACAAAGGCCCTGGCCCGACCTGATGATCGACACGGCGTCCGCAATCAGACCCGGAATATGGATCGCTCTGATCTGTCTTGTGCTACTTGCCGTCTTAGCGGTAGTGGCCATGCGGGATGCACGGCGCAA
>RFRK01000062.1 GCA_009924525.1 Betaproteobacteria bacterium | reverse complement strand
GTCATCGGTGATATGGCAGGCTTTGCAGCGGCCTGCTATCAGCGCGGCATGCGATTCGTTCAGGTGCCAACGACACTGCTTGCTCAGGTGGATTCATCGGTTGGTGGAAAGACTGCAATCAATCACCCGCTGGGCAAGAATATGATCGGTGCGTTTTATCAGCCCGCTGCAGTGCTCATCGATACCGACACACTGGCCACATTAGCCCCCCGCGAGTTCAGTGCCGGCCTTGCTGAGGTGATCAAATACGGCTGTATTTTGGATGCTGAATTTTTCTCCTGGCTTGAGCAGTCCATTGATGCTTTGCTCGCGCGAGACGCGGCCGCGCTGACCACTGCCATTACGCGTTCGTGTGAATTGAAGGCCCAGGTGGTGGCGGCCGATGAACGTGAGTCGGGCCTGCGGGCCATTCTTAATTTTGGCCATACCTTTGGCCACGCGATGGAGGCAGGCTTGGGCTTTGGGTCATGGCTGCATGGCGAGGCGGTCGGCTGCGGCATGGTTTTGGCGGCAGACCTCTCGCGTCGACTTGGCGGCATTACTGCAGAGCAGCAGCAGCGCATTGTTCGGCTGGTGGCTCGGGCAGGCCTTCCGATTTCGCCGCCGAATTGGCCTGCGGCCCGCTATCTTGAGCTGATGTCCCATGACAAGAAGGCCCAGTCAGGCAGAATTCGGTACGTGGTGCTTCGCAGCATGGGCGCTGCAGAGACTTCGGCAGTCGAATCGGAACTGATCACTGAGGTGTTAGAAAAAGCGATTGCATCGGGGTCAGACTCAGGCGCATGATGTAGACGATTAGTGCCCAAGAGGAAGCCATGGCGCGACAGGCCCGTGATGCACGTCCCGGAAGAACCTATCACTTGGTTCAGCGTGGGCATGATCGTGCCGAGATTTTTCGGGACGATCAGGATCGCAAGTCATACCTTGAGTCTTTTCTTCAGGCCTCGGTGAGTTTTGGCCTGCGTGTGCATGCATTTTCTTTGTTAAAAAGCGAGGCCCACTGGCTGGTCACGCCACAGCGTGCGGACGCGATGGCTGATGTGGTTCAGCAGGTCGGCCGCAGCTATGTTCGACGATTTAATTCTCGGTGGTCACGGCAAGGCACGCTCTGGGAGGGCCGTTATCGTGCCTATTGGATCGATGAGCCGGCCTTTGGGCTATTCGTGCAAAGGGCAATCGAATGCCTTCCTGCCCGTGAAGGCCTGTGCAGTCGGCCCGCCGACTGGGCCTGGTCAAGCCTGGCCAGCCATTTAGGGCAGATGCCCGAGCCGAGACTGACAGCACTTCCCACGTATTGGGCGATGGGAAATACGCCCTTTGAAAGGGAGGCCAAGTACTCGGGGGTTTTTGATCAGGCACTGGCTGAAGACGTCTGGGAAAACATCCGACGAGGCCTGTCCAGCGGCCGACCCTGGGCGACTGAGCAGCTGATGGCGAGCCTGTCAGCGGAGGAGCGGGCACGATGGGTACGCCGGCCCAGGGGCCGTCCGTCTAAGGGCAATGGAGAACTATAATCAAATGATCTGTCACTTAATTTAAGTGAAGATTGATACCAGCCTTTTTTAATTATAGTCTGACCCTAATTAAAATTCAGTTTTTATAAGGCTTTAGACCCGATTTTTTCTTGATGTGATGGCGGGGCCGCGGCTATAGTTGTCGGCCCGAAAACTTACTGTCACGCATCATGATCTCCGCCCAAGGCCTCTACGATCCCCAGAACGAACACGACTCCTGTGGCGTTGGTTTTGTCGCCCACATTAAAGGCAGCAAATCCCACGAGATCGTTAGCCAGGGCCTGCTGATCCTTCGCAATCTTGATCACCGGGGCGCTGTCGGCGCCGACGCGCTGATGGGCGATGGCGCGGGAATCCTGATACAGATTCCCGACGCGTACTTTCGTGAGGAGATGGCCAAGCAGGGTGTGGCCCTGCCACCGCCGGGTGAATATGGCGTTGGTCAAGTGTTTTTACCGAAAGAGAGCGCTTCGCGACTGGCCTGCGAGCAGGAATTGGAGCGCGCCGTCAGGGCAGAGGGCCAAGTGGTCTTGGGCTGGCGTGATGTACCCACTAATCGCGACATGCCGATGTCGCCACGTGTGCGCGACAAAGAGCCCGTGATGCGACAGATCTTCATCGGGCGCGGTGCTGATGTGATCGTGCAGGATGCGCTTGAGCGCAAGCTCTATGTCATCCGCAAAACGGCCTCGAGCGCGATTCAGCGATTGCGGCTCACCCACAGTCAAGAGTATTACGTGCCTAGCATGTCTAGCCGCACCATCGTGTACAAAGGACTGCTGCTTGCTGATCAGGTCGGTGAATACTATTCAGATCTGCAGGATGCTCGCTGTACCTCAGCCCTGGCGCTGGTCCACCAACGTTTTTCGACCAATACCTTCCCGCAGTGGTCGCTCGCCCACCCCTATCGCATGGTGGCGCACAACGGCGAGATCAATACGGTGAAGGGGAATTACAACTGGATGCGGGCCCGCGAGGGCGTGATGAGTTCGCCTGTGCTCGGCGCGGATCTGCAAAAGCTTTATCCCATTAGTTTTGCAGGCCAATCCGATACTGCGACTTTCGATAACTGTCTTGAACTGCTGGTTGCTGCAGGATATCCCATGGCCCAGGCAGCGATGATGATGATCCCCGAGCCCTGGGAGCAGCACGCCACCATGGATGAGGCACGCCGGGCGTTTTACGAGTATCACGCCGCGATGCTTGAGCCTTGGGATGGACCGGCTTCGATCGTGTTTACCGATGGCCGGCAGATTGGCGCAACGTTGGATCGTAACGGATTGCGCCCCTCGCGCTACTGCATCACCGATGATGATCTGGTGATTATGGCCTCGGAGTCGGGCGTATTGCCGGTGCCTGAATCTAAGATTGTTCGTAAGTGGCGACTGCAGCCTGGAAAAATGTTTTTGATTGATCTGGAGCAGGGCCGAATGATTAACGACGAGGAGCTGAAGTCCTCGCTGAGCAAAGCTAAGCCTTACAAACAGTGGATCGAGAATCTTCGCATTCGGCTGGACTCTGTCGGCCAGGCCGATAACACGCAGGTGATTGCGCAGAGTAGCGTTAGCCTATTGGATCGGCAGCAGGCCTTCGGCTACAGCCAAGAGGACATCAAGTTTCTGATGGCACCCATGGCGGCCAATGGCGAAGAGGCCGTCGGATCCATGGGCAATGACACGCCGTTGGCGGTGCTCTCCGATAAGAACAAGCCCCTCTATAACTATTTCAAGCAGCTCTTTGCGCAGGTGACCAATCCACCGATTGATCCGATTCGCGAAGCAATCGTGATGTCGCTGGTCTCGTTTATCGGACCCCGGCCGAATCTGTTGGACATCAACCAGGTCAATCCGCCCATGCGGCTTGAGGTGAGTCAGCCGATTCTTGATTTTGCGGATATGAAGCGGCTGCGTGAGATCGAGCAGCACACCCAGGGTAAGTTCAAAAGCTATGTGTTGGATATCACCTATCCCCTGCAGTGGGGCCGCGAGGGCGTGGAAGCCAAACTCGCCTCGCTCTGCGCTGAGGCGATTGATGCGATTCAATCCGGCAAGAACATTCTGATCGTCAGCGATCGCAATGTTGGACCCCGGTCGGTAGCAGTGCCTGCGTTGCTTGCGCTCTCAGCGATACACCAGCATCTGGTTCGTGAGGGCAAGCGCACGCTGGCCGGCTTGGTGGTAGAGACAGGCTCCGCCCGCGAGGTCCATCACTTTGCAGTGCTGGCGGGCTATGGTGCGGAGGCCGTACATCCTTATCTCGCTATGGAAACACTGGCAGCGCTGCATCAGGATCTTCCGGCAGAGCTCTCCGCAGAGAAGGCGATCGCCAATTATGTGAAGGCGATTGGCAAGGGCCTTTCTAAAATTATGTCCAAGATGGGCATCAGTACTTACATGTCGTACTGTGGTGCTGCGATCTTTGAGGCCATTGGAATTAATCGCGACACAATTGATCAATACTTCACGGGCACACCCAGCCAGGTAGAGGGTATTGGTGTCTTTGAGATTGCCGAGGAGGCGATTCGCACCCATCAGCTGGCTTTTGGCAACGATCCGGTCTTAGCGGAGATGTTGGAAGCTGGCGGTGAATATGCCTGGCGTGTTCGTGGTGAATCGCATATGTGGACGCCGGATGCGATCGCGAAGCTGCAGCACTCAACACGGGCCAATAACTGGAATTCATATAAAGAATACGCGCAAATCATTAATGATCAGAGTCGCCGTCATATGACTTTGCGGGGACTTTTTGAATTTCGAGTAGACCCTGCCAAGGCCATTTCTCTTGAAGAGGTGGAGCCTGCAAAAGAAATCGTGAAACGTTTTGCAACGGGCGCGATGTCTTTGGGCTCCATTTCGACGGAGGCCCACACCACGCTGGCCATCGCGATGAATCGGATTGGCGGAAAGAGCAACACCGGCGAGGGTGGCGAGGATCAAAACCGTTATCGCAATGAGTTAAAGGGCATTCCGATTGCCAAAGGCACCCGTGTATCGGAGATTATTGGCAAAGATGTGATCGAGGTGGACTACGAGCTCTCCGAAAATGATTCCTTGCGCTCCAAGATTAAGCAGGTGGCCTCGGGCCGCTTCGGCGTGACTGCGGAATATTTGGTCTCGGCGGATCAGATTCAGATCAAGATGGCCCAGGGCGCCAAGCCCGGCGAAGGCGGCCAGCTGCCCGGGGGCAAGGTCTCGCAATATATCGGCAAGCTGCGGCACTCAGTTCCCGGTGTTGGGCTGATTTCGCCGCCGCCGCATCATGATATTTATTCGATTGAAGACCTAGCCCAGCTTATTCATGATTTAAAGAATGTAGCGCCCCATGCTTCCATCTCGGTGAAGCTGGTCTCCGAAGTCGGAGTAGGCACGGTGGCTGCTGGTGTTGCGAAAGCGAAGAGTGATCATGTTGTGATTGCTGGCCATGATGGCGGAACCGGCGCATCGCCCTGGTCGTCGATTAAGCATGCCGGCACCCCCTGGGAGATTGGCCTTGCGGAAACGCAGCAGACCCTGGTCTTAAACGGATTACGCAGCCGGATTCGCGTGCAGGCCGATGGCCAAATGAAAACAGGCCGCGATGTGGTGATTGGCGCTTTACTGGGTGCTGATGAGTTTGGATTTGCCACTGCGCCCCTGGTGGTCGAGGGCTGCATCATGATGCGTAAATGCCATCTGAATACTTGTCCGGTGGGCGTTGCTACCCAGGATCCGGTGCTGCGCAAGAAATTCACGGGCCGGCCTGAGCATGTTGTGAACTACTTTTTCTTTATTGCTGAAGAGGTTCGCCAGATCATGGCTCAGCTTGGCATCGCTCGATTTGACGATTTGATTGGCCGTGCCGATCTTCTCGATACGCGCAAGGGGGTGGAGCACTGGAAGGCCCGGGGCCTGGATTTTTCTCGGCTCTTTTATCGGCCGAAAGACTCTCACGGGCCAGCCTATCACACCGAGACACAGGATCACGGATTAGAGAAGTCGCTGGACAACGTATTGATTGAAAAATCTCGGCCGGCAATTGAGCGCGGCGAGCGGGTTCACTTTATGGAGGTGGCACGAAACGTCAATCGGACAGTTGGCGCGATGCTATCGGGTGCGCTGACGCGTCATCATCCCGACGGGCTTCCTGATGACACGATACGCATCCAACTAGAGGGCACGGGCGGCCAGTCGTTCGGCGCATTTCTGGCCAAAGGCATCACTCTGTATTTGATTGGTGATGCGAATGACTACACCGGCAAAGGCCTTTCCGGCGGCCGCGTGGTTGTTCGGCCTAGCATTGATTTTCGCGGTGTGGCCCACGACAACATCATCGTTGGCAACACGGTGCTCTACGGGGCCACTTCGGGCGAGGCGTTTTTTAGCGGCGTCGCAGGTGAGCGATTTGCGGTGCGGCTCTCGGGTGCGACCGCTGTCGTGGAGGGCACTGGCGATCATGGCTGCGAATACATGACGGGCGGCAAGGTTGTCGTCTTAGGCAAGACCGGAAGAAATTTTGCCGCAGGCATGTCAGGCGGCTTTGCCTATGTATTCGATGAAGACGGTGGCTTTGCGAGCCGATGTAATACCGCGATGGTTGCTTTGGAGAAACTTCCAGACGAGGATGATGCGGGTTTGAAAAAACTGATTGAGGACCATCATCGGTGGACTGGCAGCCGCCGCGCCCGTGAGATTCTGGATCAGTGGGCATCGGCGCGGGAGAAATTTATCAAAGTCTTTCCGCACGAATACCGACGCGCACTCTCCGAGATGCAACAGAAAAAGGCGACACAAACCGAGAAGGTGGCAGCATAAATGGGCAAGATCACGGGTTTTATGGAGTTTGAGCGGCTGGAGGAAGGCTATCTGCCGGTTGATCAACGTTTAAAAAATTACAAAGAGTTTGTGATTGGCCTAGACGATGCTCAGGCAAAGGTCCAGGCGGCACGTTGTATGGATTGCGGCACCCCCTTTTGCAATAACGGCTGTCCAGTCAACAACATCATTCCGGATTTCAATGATCTGGTCTTTCGCCAGGATTGGAAGCATGCCCTAGAGACGCTGCATTCGACCAATAACTTTCCTGAGTTCACGGGACGCATTTGTCCCGCACCCTGTGAGGCTGCTTGTACTCTTAATGTCAACGATGATCCCGTTGGCATTAAGTCGATTGAGCACGCCATCATTGATCGCGGCTGGGCTGAAGGCTGGGTCGTGCCACAGCCAGCCGCCCGGAAAACCGGTAAGACCGTGGCTGTCGTTGGCTCCGGCGGCCCGGCGGGCTTAGCGGCGGCACAGCAGCTTGCGCGGGCGGGCCATGCAGTGACCGTCTTTGAAAAAAATGACCGCATCGGTGGACTGCTGCGCTATGGCATTCCCGATTTCAAGATGGAGAAGATTCATATTGACCGTCGGGTCGAGCAGATGCAGGCCGAGGGCGTTGTTTTTAAAACCGGAGTGCTGGTCGCGGCCCTTCCCGCTGAGGCGAAGGTCACCAACTGGGCGAAGACCTCGATCGGCCCAAAGGAGTTGATGGCCGCATTTGATGCGGTACTGCTGACCGGTGGTGCTGAGCAGCCGCGCGATCTGCCCGTGCCGGGCCGTGATTTGAAAGGTATTCATTTTGCGATGGAGTTTTTGCCACAGCAAAATAAAGTGAATGCGGGTGATCGGCTAGAGGGCCAAATTCGCGCTGATGGCAAGCATGTCATCGTGATTGGTGGTGGCGATACCGGCTCGGATTGTGTGGGCACATCAAATCGTCATGGTGCAGCAAGCGTGACACAGTTTGAACTGATGCCGCAGCCGCCCGAGCAAGAGAACAAGTCGCTGACCTGGCCGTATTGGCCGATTAAGCTGCGGACATCTTCGAGCCACGAAGAGGGCTGTGATCGGGAGTTCGCGATTGCCACCAAGGAGTTTATGGGAGAAAACGGACAGGTCACAGCGTTAAAGAGTGTTCGGGTTCAATGGAAAGACGGCAAGATGCTAGAAGTGCCCGGCTCAGAACAGATCCTAAAGGCTGACCTTGTGCTGCTGGCCATGGGGTTTGTCGCGCCGATAGGATCAATTGTTGAGGCATTTGGTGTTGATAAGGATGCACGCGGTAATGCGCGGGCCAGCACCGAGGGCGACCGCTGCTACGCTACAAATGTAAAAAAAGTATTTGCCGCCGGAGACATGCGTCGCGGTCAGTCGCTGGTGGTCTGGGCGATCCGTGAGGGCCGCCAGGCGGCCCGCGCTGTGGACGAGTTTTTGATGGGCGCATCGGCACTACCCCGGTAAATGCACGCTGAGCAGATCTGGCGAGCTCGCTGTGCCGAATGAAGCGATGAGATCACGGCTGCCAAACGTAGGCACCACCATCTTTACGGTGATGTCTGCCCTTGCGAATCGCAACAACGCAGTTAATCTCGGCCAGGGATTTCCTGATTTTGAGCCCGATCCAGAGCTTTTGGATGCGGTCAATGCAGCCATGCGGTCTGGCCATAATCAATATGCGCCTTTAAATGGTGTCGCCGCGCTGCGTGAGGCAGTCGCAGAAAAGATCAGCACGCTGTACGGCCATCGTTATGACCCCGAGACCGAGGTCATGATCACCGCAGGGGCGACCCAGGCCCTGATGACAGCCGTCTTGGCGCTGATACATCCGGGTGATGAAGTCATCGTCCTTGAGCCGGTGTATGACAGTTACATTCCGAGCATCGAGTTGGCTGGGGCGCGGGCGATTCGCGTGCCGATGACATCGGCCTACCGCGTGGATTGGGATCGCGTCGCATCGGCCGTTTCGCCAAAGACTCGGGCCATCATGGTGAACTCTCCGCATAACCCATCGGGAATGATTCTTCGTGAGGCAGAGCTGCGAATCCTTGAGTCCATCGTACTGCGGCATAACCTGCTGGTGATCTCAGACGAGGTCTATGAGCACATGATTTTTGATGGCGAGCCGCATCGCAGTGTCAGTGCGTTTCCAGCCTTAGCTGAGCGGGCCATTGTGGTGTCGTCGTTTGGCAAGACATTTCATGTCACCGGCTGGAAGGTAGGTTCAGTTGTAGCGCCGCGGGACATCATGGCAGAGTTTCGTAAAGTTCATCAGTTCAATGTTTTTGTGACCAATAGCGTCATGCAAGTGGGACTCTCGACGTATATGCAGAACGCCGAGCGCTATCTCACGCTGCCGCAGTTCTATCAGAGAAAGCGCGATTTTTTTCGCGAAGGCCTTGCGGCGACGCCTTTTCGGCTTTATCCCTGCGAGGGAACATTTTTTCAATTAGCAGACTACTCAGCGATTTCCGGACAGTCCGAGCTTGATTTTTGTAAATGGCTCACAACCGAGGTTGGAGTCGCCGCTATACCGATGTCAGCATTTCATCAAGATCCTGTCGAGAACAAAACCATTCGATTTTGTTTCGCCAAAAAAGAAGAGACCCTGTCCCGGGCGCTGGAGCGGCTCACGACCCTGGCATGATCCTTCCATCGATTCCAGAGATGGTGTTTGTTGATCTGGAGACCACGGGGGCCACTGCGACTCGAGATCGTATTACCGAGATTGGCATCGTGCAGGTCTCCGAGCGCGGTGTGGAGCGATTCAATCAGCTGATTTACCCGCAGACGCGGATTCCCGATTTTATACAGCGGCTGACTGGCATTACCGATGAGATGGTGGCGGATGCACCCGT
>RFRK01000061.1 GCA_009924525.1 Betaproteobacteria bacterium | reverse complement strand
CCAAGGAGCTGCTGGTAGGCACCGAGACGAGCGATGATGCGGCAGTCTGGCGACTTAATGACCAGCAGGCCCTGGTCGCGACCACCGATTTTTTTATGCCGGTAGTCGATGACCCAAGAGATTTCGGTGCGATCGCTGCAACGAATGCGATCTCTGACATCTATGCTATGGGCGCACAGCCGATTCTCGCGCTGGCCCTGGTGGGTATGCCTGTCAGCGTGCTGCCACCCGAAACAGTCGCTGAAATTCTGCGCGGAGGACAGCAGGTCTGTCAGGCGGCCGGCATTCCGATTGCAGGCGGCCACACCATTGATTCTGTCGAGCCGATTTACGGCCTGGTGGTGCTGGGCCTCGCCCACCCGGACCATATTCGTCGTAATCGCGATGCGCGTAGTGGCGATGTATTAATTCTCGGCAAAGGCCTCGGTGTTGGCGTCTATTCCGCAGCCTTTAAAAAAGAGGCGCTCTCCGAAAATTTATATCGGGAGATGATTGCGTCGACGACCCAGCTAAATACAGTGGGTGCAGCGTTGGGTAAGGATTCGGATGTTCATGCATTGACCGATATCACCGGTTTTGGTCTGGCAGGCCATATTCTTGAGATTGCGCGCGGCTCAGGCCTTGATGCAGCGATTAAGTTTTCTGCGCTTCCGTTGCTGCCGGGTGTGAAGGAGCTTATCGCCTCGGGGTTTTATACGGGCGCATCGGATCGCAACTGGGAGAGTTACGGCAGCGATATCGAGCTTGCGGATCCCGCAGATGCGGCGCAGCGGATTCTGGTGACTGATCCGCAGACCAGTGGCGGCTTGTTGGCCTGTGTTGCGCCCGGAGCCGTCGATCGGGTTCTCGGCGCGTTTCGGCAGGCCGGGTTTCAGCGGGCCGCTGCCATTGGAGCGATGACGGACCGCAAGTCGGATCGCTCCCGGATCCGTTTCGCAGGCTAGGGCAGGAATCGGCAGATGAAGGCTTATCACGACCTAATGCGTCATGTTCTGGAAAATGGGGCGGCTAAGACCGATCGCACCGGCACAGGAACCCGCTCTGTTTTCGGATGGCAGATGCGTTTTGATCTTCGTGATGGCTTCCCTTTGGTGACTACTAAGAAGACTAAGAAGCTTCACACCAAATCCATCATTCATGAGCTGCTTTGGTTTCTTTCGGGCTCATCGAATGTACGGCCGCTGCAAGAGCGTGGCGTCAGCATCTGGGATGAGTGGGCCCGCGAAGACGGCGATCTTGGACCGGTGTATGGCCGTCAGTGGCGGTCCTGGCCAGCGCCTTCGGCAGATAACCCCAATGCCGTGATTGATCAAATTTCACAACTCATGCGGGATTTAAAAACGACACCCGACTCACGCCGTCTGATTGTGTCGGCATGGAATGTCGCGCAAATCCCTCAGATGGCGCTTGCACCCTGCCATGCATTGTTTCAGTTTTATGTGGCAGAGGGCCGACTGTCGTGCCAGCTGTATCAGCGCAGTGCAGATATTTTCTTAGGTGTGCCGTTTAATATCGCTAGCTATGCGTTGCTGACCCACATGGTGGCCCAGCAGGCCGATCTGTTGCCGGGTGACTTTATCTGGACAGGGGGGGATTGCCACCTGTATTCAAATCATCTTGATCAGGCCCGAGAGCAGCTCTCCCGAGAGCCTTATCCGCTACCCAAGCTGGCGATTAAGCGCCGACCGCCATCGATCTTTGATTATCAGTTTGAAGATTTCGAGATCGTTGGCTATCAGTCGCATCCCCATATCAAAGCGCCAGTCGCCGTCTGATGGCAGCGCTGATTCTCCTAGCGGCGATTGGCCATCGGCGTGTCATTGGCGTGACAATCAACTGCCTTGGCACCTACCCGAGGATCTTAAGCACTTCAAATCGTTAACGACTGGCCAGGTGGTTGTGATGGGCCGCAAGACCTTCGAGTCGATCTGCGATCGGCTTGGCCGGCCACTGCCCAATCGGCACTCGGTTGTGCTGACGCGTGATCATCAATGGCGTCCCACCTGGTCCGGTGATGCACAAGGCTCAGAGGTGTCGGTGATCCACCAGATCGAAGGGCTGGCCTCAATCGATGCGCCATCGCTTTATGTGATTGGCGGCGCCGAGATCTATGGGCTAACACTGCCTCAGGCAGCGGCCATGGAGATTACTGAAGTTGATCTTGATGTTGCGGGTGATGCTTTTTTTCCCGAGTTCGATCCGGATCATTGGCAGATGACCGCTGGACCATGGCAGCGCAGTGAGTCGGCAGGCCATCGCTATCGATTCGTGCGCTACAGCAAGGGGAAGCCGGGCTGATACGCGTATCCCATTCGGGCTGAAATGATCAAGCCGTAAGCAGACTCAGGCTCAGCAAGGAGAGTGTGGTGGAGACCAAAACGGCTTTTGCAATGACAGTCGATTTGATCTTGTACTGTAGGGCAATAACAAATGGCATGGCGCCGCAGGGCCCTGCCGCCACAAGAAATGCCATGGTTTGCCAATTCGATTTCATGTCTACCATTCCGCTCAACGCCAAGAAAAGCGCGGGATGAACCACGAGTTTTGCGCTGATCGCGAGCCATGCAGGGCCTCCGATAGGACGCATGGGTTGATCGCCTAAGACTACGCCCAAAGCAAACAAGGCAGCCGGGGCAGCAGCGGCCGCCAAGAACTGTGCATAGGTGTGAACACCCGAGGGCAGGATGCTGGGAAACAAACCAGCGAATACGCCGAGAGCGGTAGCAATGACTATCGGGTTTTTTGCCAGCATCAGGATGAAACGATTTGGCTTGAAGACACCGAGATGCTGGGACTGATGAGCGCGCAGAAGGTCCATGAATAAAACGGTAAGACAAAATATAATCACATCCACAAAGACGATCGCAGCGATAGGCTCGACAGCGTCAAAATCGTATAAGTTACGGGCAATGGGAAGAACAAACATAAGATGGTTCACAAATGATGCGGCCATGCCGATGAGCACCGATTCGGCTGCAGAGCACTTAAAGTATCTTGTACAGATCAGGGCAACTCCGCCATAAACCGCGAACTCGCTCAGCAGGTAAACGCTGATGGTCGGACTATCAATTTGATGAAGCGGTACCTTGCTGACAAGACTGAATATCAACGCCGGCATAGCAACATAAAACACAAACCGGTTAATGGCTTGTGCATTGCTAACCTCAAAAAATTTGATCCGCCGCAGGCCGTACCCCACGAGCAGCGCCATGAATATCGGCAGGATAGGGTCTTGTAGGCTCGATAACATGGACATTCGGCGTAAGCCTAGCGAGAACTATTCATCAGTCTTCCCATTTGCGGCATCACCAATCGATCCAATAAGGATTCGTGCCTTGCGCGCCATTGGCGGGTGTCCTCTATCGTCATCGGAATTCGTTGGACCAGGGAGCGCTGGAGAAAGAGTGTGCAGAGTTCGCGCACAGCCTCTTTGATGCGCGCGCTAAGTTCAGGCCCACTCCTCGTGATGCGATCAGTAAAGATGCTGTGTCCTCCGGTATTGAATACCGCCAACGTCTTTGTTGACTGATTCATGGCATTAAAGATTGTGATGCGATCCTCCACAGAACTTCGGTATCCGGGTAGGTTGATGGAATCTCCAAGGCTTGTGACATGCAGCGTGGGAACGCGCACAGCCTCAAGCACTTGCTCTATTGGCCCCTGGCCCACGAAAGGTGGAGCGGAGATCAAGATTGCCGCTTGGACGCGCCTGTCTCTGAGATCGACCAGATTCCCATCTGCCGTTGCGACCTGCGCACCGGAGATCAGCATCGCCGTGTTCGCACCATAGGAGTGTCCTGCTACTGCGATTTTCGATGGATCAATCAGTCGAGCCTGGTCTGACTTGAGGATCTGATCCAAAGCGAAGCGCAGATCCAGCACCCGGGCCTGCGCCTCGGCCTCGCGCGCGGCCGACTGCAGGCGCTGCACCATCTCCAGCGGATTGCCGCGCCAGAGCGTATTGTCGCTGCCCACATGCTGAGGATGCAGACTTGCAATCCCTGCGTCAGCCCAGTGGCTTCCCAGATAGCCGTACCCCCTGCGCGAGCCGCCTAAACCGTGGGAGAACACGACCAACGGCGCCGGTTCCGATGGGCTAGCGCGCCCAGGCAAATAAAGCCTTGCGGGCACAGGCCTTTGCCGCTCGACATCAAATAGCTCGAGGTCCAGGATCCGATGACTCTGGGCGGGCGATGCGAGTGAACGTCCTGCTGTGCCCGCGAATGCCAATCCCGCTGCGCTAGCAGTAAAGCCAAGGGTGCTCCTCAGGAACAGGCGACGGTTCATGGCACAAATTCTGCCAACCTTGTCACCAAAAGTAAACAGTGATAACTTTTGTACCGCCATGAGACAAAACCGTTAAATCAATGACCTCCAGCGCACAAGTTCTTCCTTTGCGGACCTTTCATCATGGAAATCTGCGTCAGGGTTTAATTGATGCGGCACTTCGTGCTCCTGACATCGAGGGTCTATCGCTTCGCCAACTGGCTGCTGGCCTCGGGGTAACGGCTGCCGCTGCCTATCGTCACTTTGGCAGTCGGGATGATCTTCTGTTTGAGGTTGCACGAATCGGATTTGGCCGCTTACAAAGGTGCTTTGAGGATGCATTTGATCTCTCTGTCTCGCCTTCGAGCCCCAAGGAGGCCCGCCAAAGGCTATTTCGTCTAGCGCAGGCCTATCTTCAATTCGCCGATGATGAGCCCGCCTTATGGCGTCTGATGTTTGGTGCCCAGGCTGAGGTTTATCGAAGCACGGCCTTCCCCGATAAAGAACCCGATAGTTACGAATATCTACCCGCCGCACTTATGGGGCTGTATCAACAGGGCGTAATCAGTGCCCAACCCAATGAGCAAGCTGCGCTCTTTGCTTGGAGTGCTGTCCATGGGGCCGCTACGTTACGTAGCGGCCGGGTTCCTGGCGCGCTGATACCGATTGCTGAGCTCGCCGAGCTTGTGGCCAAGCGAGTGATTCAGGCACTTAAAGATTAATTCCGCATAAAGGAGAACTTGAAATGATTCTTCACGATCTCAATCCAGGAATGCATCCACGCCGCGTACGCATTTTCTTAGCGGAAAAGGGCATGTCGATTGATCAGCGTCAGGTGGATGCCGCAGGTGGTGCTAACGCGACACCTGAGTTTTTGCGGCTCAATCCATTGGGCAAGCTGCCTGTGCTGGAGCTCGATGATGGGAGTGTAATTACCGAGTCTTTGGCGATTTGCCGCTATCTAGAGGCATTAAATCCAGACCCACCCCTCATGGGCCGCACCCCCCGGGAAGCTGCAAGCATCGAGATGTGGGTACTGCGTTTGGATAGCGAACTGTCACGCCCCATTGCCCAGGCCTTTCGGCATAGCGGTGAGTTTTATCGCAGCCGTATCAAGCAGGTGCCGGAGATGGCTGCCTGGTACCGTGACTATGCCCTTGACACTATGGCTTGGCTCGATCGTGAGTTATCAGAACGCAGCTATATCGCCGGAGCGCACTACTCAATGGCTGATATCGTTGCCCAGTGTGCCTGCGTTTTAGGTAAAGCAGCAGAGTTGCGCATCCCTTCAGAGATGAAGCACTTGACTCGATGGTTTGCCGAAGTGTCAAGCCGCCCCACGGCGCGCGCTTAAAAAAGGACACAGGAGGCGATGATGTCCAATCCAAGCGTGTGTTGTGTGATCGGTGCGGGTGATGCGACTGGCTCGGCGGTGGCAAAGCGATTTGCTAGAGAAGGTTATACCGTCTGCGCGGCGCGGCGTACCGAGGCAGCTCTCACGTCGCTCGTTAATCAGATTTCTGCTGCGGGCGGGCGCGCGCTTGCGTTTGGGCTGGACGCGAGGCGAGAGGATCAGGTTGTCAACTTTTTTAATCGAATCGAAGCCGAGGTCGGACCCATCGAAGTGGTGGTGTTTAATGTTGGCGGCAACGTCCGCTTTCCCATCCTCGAAACTACCGCGCAGAAGTATTTCAAGGTTTGGGAGATGTGTGCTCTGGCTGGGTTTCTTGTGGGGCGAGAGGCAGCTCGGGTGATGTTGACTCGTGGACGTGGCACATTGTTATTTACCGGCGCAACCGCAAGTCTTCGCGGCAGTGCAGGTTTTTCCGCCTTCGCGGGCGGCAAGGCTGCGCTGCGCGCGCTCGCTCAGTCGATGGCACGCGAACTCGGACCAAAGGGCCTGCATATCGCACATGTTGTTATTGACGGATTAATTGACACAGCTGCGATCCGAGCGAATTTCCCTCAACGGGTGGCAGAGGCGGGCGTGGATGGAATTCTTCAGCCTGACCATATTGCAGAGGCCTACTGGTGGCTGCATCAGCAGCCGCGCGATACGTGGACCTTTGAGCTCGATCTTCGCCCCTCAATGGAGCGGTGGTAACTGAGCAAGGTATGCTCTCGCCTTTCGTGCCAGCTCTTTTGGAAATCCCCATGTTGCGAATGTCGTTGTTGATCGCTGGAGTTGTTTTGGTGGTGGCAGGCTGCGGAAAGCCTCCCGAGCCCACTGCTGCCCCGCGAACTGTGAAGGTCTTTACGGTGGGCCAGTCGGTTGAGTCCGACCCTTCTTCAGATGCGGTGACCATGCCTTCTGCAATCGACCGCGATCCTGCTGCCCTGGCATTTGACGCGGGCGGCCGGGTCATGGCGGTGATGGTGGCCGTAGGAGATGAAGTCCGATCGGGCCAGGCGCTCGCCCGGCTGGATCCGCGCGATTTGGCCCTAAGCGAGTCCTCTGCAAAAGTTCAGTTTGATGCGGCTCAGGCAGAGCTGGAGTTTGCCGAAAGTGATTTCCGCCGCTATGCAGATTTGCATGCCAAGGGATTTATTTCAAAGGCCGAGCTCGATCGGCGTCGGGCTCAGCTGCAGGTTGCAAGGGCCCGTTTTGAGTCAACAGCAGATCAGCTCGGCTTTATCACGCTGCGTGCCATTGAGCCCGGTGTGGTCCAGTCAGTACTGATTCGATCAGGATCGGCTGTGCAGCCTCGACAAGTTGCTGTGATGTTGAAAGTATCAGGCGTAAAGCAGGCGCGACCCTCTAGCACACGCGCTGCTGCATTGCTGATTCCATTGTCATCGCTAATCGATGGAAAGGCGGTGTACAAGATTATTGATCAGGCCGATGGCACGCTTCGGCTCTCCCGCGTTGAAGTCAGCCTTGGGCAGGTCTCGGAGCAGTCAGCCGAGGTCCGGCAAGGCCTGGCACGTGGCGATCGCATTGTGGCTGCCGGCACGCACCTGCTTGCTGATGGCGAGTCGGTTCGGATTTTTAATCCCTAGCCCCTGCGAGCCTTTAGCCGTATGTTTCGTGAGCACTTTAATTTATCGCGCTGGGCGATCGAGCACCCTGCGTTGGTACGTTATCTGATGGTTGTGCTGCTCTTAATGGGCATTGGCGCGTATTTTCAGCTTGGACAGGACGAAGATCCGCCGTTTACTTTCCGTGCGATGGTCATTCGTGCAGCCTGGCCGGGTGCAACCGCCATGCAGGTGGCCGAGCAGGTGACTGATCGGCTAGAGCGCACGCTGCAAGAAGTTCCCTATGCCGACAAGATTCGCAGCTACTCGCGGCCTGGCGAGTCACTGATTATTTTTCAGCTTAAAGACACCTCACCGCCCTCTGAGGTGAGTCAGATCTGGTACACCGTTAGAAAAAAGATCGGTGATGCCCGGGCGAGCCTGCCTGCGGGCGTGCAGGGGCCTTTTTTTAATGATGAATTTGGCGACACGTTTGGTGTGATCTATGCGATGTCGGCTCCCGGCTACGCGGCCCGAGATGTTCGCGACTTTGCCAATCAGGTGAGACAGGAGCTATTGCGCACCGAAGATGTGGGAAAAGTGGAAATCTATGGACTCCAGGACGAGCGGGTTTATGTCGAGTTATCGCGTCGGCGGCTCGCGCAGTATCAGCTGACAGTTGCCCAGGTTGCCAATCAGCTTGGTGCGCAAAACGCAGTTGAATTGGGTGGCACCCTGTCGACCGAGCAGCGCGACCTCACGCTGCGTGTCGAGGGGGCCGTGGGCTCGCTGGAGGCGCTCCGAGAGATGCCGCTGCGATCGGGCGGTCAACTTATCAGGCTCGGTGATATCGCTGAGATCCGACGCCAGACGCTGGATCCGCCGCAGACCAAGGTCCGCTTTCAGGGCGATGAGGTGGTCGCAATCGGTGTCTCGATGCGCCGTGGCGGCGATATCGTAGCCCTTGGTGAGCGTCTAAAGACACGGCTTGTCCAGATTCAAAATGAATTGCCGGCTGGTGTCAGTCTTGCTCAAGTACAGGATCAGCCTCAGGTGGTTGCTCGATCAGTCAATGAGTTCGTGAAAACTCTGACTGAGGCCATTGTGATTGTGCTGGGGGTAAGCCTTCTCGCCTTAGGCCTGCATCGGCATCCGTGGCGGATTGATCCGCGGCCTGGCCTGGTCGTGGCCATTAGCATTCCGCTGGTGCTTGCCGTTACGTTTCTGATCATGAAGCTCTGGGGTGTGGGCTTACACAAAATCTCGCTGGGTTCGCTAATCATCGCGCTCGGGCTTTTGGTAGATGACGCCATTATTGTTGTGGAGATGATGGTCAGAAAGCTTGAAGAGGGCGAAGATCGAATTTCAGCAGTCACTGCAGCCTACTCGTTAACCGCGATGCCGATGCTTACGGGCACACTGATCACGGCGGCCGGTTTTCTTCCAATCGGAATTGCCAAATCAGCAGTGGGCGAGTACACCTTCGCAATTTTCGCGGTGACCGCTGCCGCCTTGATTGTGTCGTGGTTCGTGTCTGTGATTTTTGTGCCGTATCTGGGCTATCGGATGTTGCGTGCCCCAAAGCGGAGTGCCACCGCACCACCCCAGGAGCATTTTGATACGCCGTTTTATCGATATCTAAGGTCGGTAGTGGCCTGGTGTGTCGATTATCGTAAGACCACGATTGCGATGACGGTCGTTGTGCTACTGCTGGGTACATTTGGCATGTCGCGTGTGCAGCAGCAGTTTTTCCCGGATTCTTCCCGGCCCGAGATCATGGTGGATGTCTGGCTGCCGGAGGGCGCAAGTGTTAGTGCATCAGAGGAGATCGCGAAGCGACTCGAGCGCCGAGTGCTTGAGGACCCTGGTGTGGCCTCAGTCACCTTCTGGGTGGGAACCGGCGCGCCACGATTTTTTCTGCCGCTGGATCAGATTCTTCCTCGCAGTAATGTCTCGCA
>RFRK01000007.1 GCA_009924525.1 Betaproteobacteria bacterium | reverse complement strand
CATCAGTGATGAAAGCGATTATTTTCGCCATATCGAGGCGGCCCACAATATTCGTAAATCCATCGAGGGCTGGGCCAAAAGCGGCAATCATGATGCTGCCTATTACGCGGGATTGATGGCCTTCGATGAGGCCAAACGTTTTGATGAGGAATTTCGAATCTACGCCGGCCATAAAGATGAGCGTTATCTTGAGGCAGGTCGAAAATTTCTCGAGGCCTCTGACCGAGAGATCCGCAAGGCTAAGGAATTTTTACACCCGGCCGCCTATGCACACCGGGCAGACTCTTGCATGCTGATGGGCGATATTCTCGAATACGAAAAAATGGGCAATCTCGAGTCGAAAGCGCTGGTTTTTTATTATTGCGCCTCGCGCGAGTACTATATTGCGGGCCACCGTGATCAGGCGGTCCGTGCCTACACGGCCATGCTGCGTAATGGCCATCCTCAGAGTCCCATGATTATTGAAATGCATGCCCGACTCTTCACCCAGCAGCCACCGAATCTGTGGCGTCCGATCAGCAGCCCGGCGGCCGGTACATCACCAGCCGCAGCAGCGAAGCCGGCCCAATAACGAAAGGAACTGATATGGCTCCGATACTTGAAAAACTTGCAGTAGTGATGAAAAAGACAATGTTTTTTCTCGTCTTTCCGCTTGGGTTTGCGGTGTTTTTATTCTTCCTAGGCGAACAATTTGAAGTCGGTCGGTTGGGTGCGGTTGCCGAGTGCGAAGACGCTTCCAGTAAATCGGTCTGTCTACGTTCCAAGGGTTACCTTGCCACCGCCCCGTATTACCCCGACTTGGGCCGTCGTTATCTCGGTGCGTTTGCCCGCAATGTTGGTGGCGACCTGGGCGCGAGTTATAAAGAGCCCGAGCCAACCCCACCTGTTGCGGCCGCAGAGGGAACCGCAGCAGCGGCCCCTGTTGCGCCTACCGCAGTTGCTCAGAATGGAGCCGCGCCGACCTCCGCGCCCCCAGCGCCGCCTCTGCCACCCCCTGCAGCGATTGCACCACCCGTGATTCCGAAGAAATAATCGGGCATGAAACGACTCGCGTGGCTAATACTGCTGCCCGTCTTCACCTTCTTTGTAGCCTGCTCGGATTATCAGACCGCGCGTCGCGCCTATGAGGTTGGCCGCTTTACCGAGGCGCTTGAGATACTGGAGCGCCTAGCCCGTGAGGGTGACTCTCGGGCCCAGTACGAAGTTGCACTGATGTATCTGCAGGGCATCGGTACAGCGATCAACCCAACCTTGGGCGGCCAATGGATGCTTGCGGCGGCCAACAGCGGTAATGCGACGGCGATGGTGGAGATTGGGGGCCGGTTCGAAAACGGTGTGAATGCAGAGAAAAACACGATCCTGGCCTTCACCTGGTATCGGCGCGCAGCGCTTACCGGTGATCCCATCGGCCGATACAAATACGCGTTGATGTACGAATCGGGCGAAGGCATACCGCAGGATCTGCCCCGGGCCTATGCCTGGTATCGCCTGGCAGAGAGTACTGCCGGCAAGATCGCAGCCCAGCGAGTCTGGCAGAAGATGAACCCTCCAGACCGCGAACAGGCTGATCGCGTCTACGAACTTTTGAAAAAGAATCCCGAGGCCTAAGCTAAACTTCCGCTATGGCGGAAGAAGAGTTCCAGGAAGATAAAACCCTAGAACCTACCGAGCGGCGATTACAAAAAGCCCGCGAGGAAGGCCAGTTCGCCCAATCACGAGATCTCACCACGCTCGTGCTGCTGATGGTGTTCATGCTGTTCACATTCTCTGCAGGGCCGGTCTTGGTCCGACAGATGGTCGTCATGGTGCGTGATGGCTTAACATTTTCAAATCCTGACCGATGGGCCGACACGGTCATGGCCTGGCTATCCAGCTCAGTGCTCAGTTTTGTTGGCTTATTGGCGCTGCTGCTGGTGCCCGTATTACTGGTTGCGATTTTTGCGCCCTTGAGTCTTTCAGGCTTAAGGCCGGTATTTGCGTTTAAGTTTATGGGCAATCGACTCAATCCGATCGCTGGTATCGGCAGAATCCTTTCGTTGCCCACGGCAGTTGAGCTGGTGAAAACGATTCTCAAGGCCTTTTTGGTGTTGGGTGTTGGTATGGCCTATCTGATTGCGCTTTTGGGCAATGTATCGACTCTGGTCAATCAGGATTTCAATGTTGCGGTCGTCAATACCAGTCAGCTGATTTTCAACGGTGCTGTTTTGCTATTGGTTCCGCTAATTTTGATTGCGGTTGGGGATGCGGTCTTTCAGCGCTTTAATTTCATGCGTCAGATGCGTATGAGTCGCGAAGAAATCAAGCAAGAGATGAAAGAGATGGAGGGCTCTCCGGAGATCCGGGCTAAGCTGCGTCAGCGGCAGCGTCAGATTGCCCAGAGCCGCATGATGGCAGCCATTGAGCGGGCCGATGTTGTGGTGGCTAACCCGGATCACTATTCCATTGCGCTGCGTTATGACCAGGCCACAATGGCCGCGCCGGTTGTCGTTGCAAAAGGCCTGGATTACCTGGCGCTCCGAATTCAGGATGTCGCCAAAGAGCATCAGGTACCGATTGCGCGCATTCCGCCGCTTGCGCGGCTGATGTACTCACGACTCGAAATCGGTGATCCCGTTCCCGAGCAGCTTTTTGAAGCAGTAGCCAAAGTCTTGGCCTGGGCCTATGAGTTAAAGCGGGGCACCAAAGACGAGGCCGATTTGCCGGAGATCGGCACTCTTCCCCAGCTTGAGACGACGGCGTGATTCGCCTCGGGCCGCTCTCAAAAGCACTGCTCTCACAGATTACTGCCATGGCGCTTGTGCTGGCATTACTGGCACTCGGTGCTTTCGGCCATCCACCGGCACTCGGTGCTGCGGTCGTTACCCAGGCCTGCTTTGCGCCAATCATTGCCAAAGTTTTACGATCGGATCGCTGGTGGTTATGGATTCATACGTTGTTTCCAATTGCAGTCGCTGCGGCCAGCATGCTGCAGATTCATAGCGGCTGGTATCTGGCGGCATTCTTGGTTTTTGTTTTAGTGTTTGGCCCTACAGTCCGCAGTCGTGTACCACTTTTTTTATCCAGCGAACGGACTATCGAGGCGGTCTCCGAGCTGCTCGCACGCGAGGTCTTCTCTCGGCAGCTCCACGCGCAGGTCTTGGATTTTGGCTCTGGTACCGGAAGCATGCCGATCGGGCTGGCGAGGCGCCATCCGCAACAGAATTTTGATGGGATTGAGGCGGCTTGGCTTCCCTATCTGCGGTCTCGATTGAAGGCCGCAGGACTCTCAAATGTACGCTTGATGCGTGGTGATTTCTGGAGCCTGGATTTATCGCCCTATATGGCCGTTTATGCATTTTTATCCACCGAGCCGATGCCCAAGCTCTGGCAGAAGGTCTGCCGCGAGATGCAGCCAGGTAGCATTTTTATTTCAAATAGTTTTAGAGTGCCGGGCGTTGATCCCAGCGAGATTGTGCATGTTGATGACGAGCGCGAGACCGAGCTTTTGGTCTACCGAATCAAGCCGGATTAATCGTGATGGGCGGTAAGCCAGGCCTCAAGGATTGCCTTTAAGTGGGGATCTTTCCAGACGCGTTGCGCGTTTTCCGCTTGGCGGTCAGTGATTTCAATCAGGCGAAGCCGCTTCACAAAATTATTGTGGCCCGGTGTGCTTGGAAAAAATGAGTCAGGTGGTGTGAGCGGGCCAATGGGAACAAGGCACAAAATCCATAGGTCTCGCATGTGGTCCTCAAAAATCTGACCCGTCTTTTTGAGTTGCAGGCCGCGATGCACCATGGCCCGGACCAGCTTTAGTGGGTCTGCAACGTTGTAATTGCAGATATTGACCAGCTCGGCGCCAACAATTTTCTTTAGGTCTTTGCCTTCAGAAAAATCGAATCCGAATTCACCAAAATCAAAAACGTAGTTTGTCGCGATTTCTGCAATTTGCTTTGATTTATCGCCGTGGGCTTTTTTCAGGGCGTCTCTTAGCCCCTTTTCAAAGTTGTTACGGACCTCATAGACCATTTCGTTGTGCGCTGCCATGGGGTCCGCTTTTTTCTTTTTGCTACCAAAAAGGAGCTGGAATAGGGCCTTAAACATCGGATGTCTCGCGGGATTGGGTTGGGCGTGTTGGTGATCTTTTACAGGGGTGTCTCATCTGGGGTGCCGGCTTTGATCATCTCGGGGACCCGAGAGATCTCAGGCAATGCCGAAGGCGGCGCCGAAGCGGCACCCGCATTCCAATCGGATCGGGCCCGCATCGTGTGGGCCTCAAACACCGAAATCTGGCTGGCCTTCCAGACTGCTTCGCAGAAGGTTAAAAATCGTTGCTTTACATCATCTTTTCCGGCGCTGACGATGTAATCCCGCTGATACAACGACTCAAAGTCTTTTGAGGCCAACACTGGCGGTGTTAGTAAAAATGGAACTGGAAAACGCTGCGCGGCCATCGAATCAAACTTACGCTGGAAGGGGTGAATCTTATTTGGCGTAATAAGAAGCCTTGGCGATCGGGGCCGCTCTAATGCTGGCTTTAAATCACCCAGTAAGGCGATGGTGGACAGCAACTCCAATTCAGACAGAGAGGTCGGAATGATCCATAGATCAAAGATCTCAAGTAGCTCATAGCCAACTGCCGGTGACCAGGTGACATCGGTAATGACCACCTCGTGGAGATTGGCCGCATCTCGGATATGGCATCGGGCATTGAAAATACCCAAGCGATTAGCGCCCTGGATCAGGTGGCTGGCATGATCAAACTTCAGCCGCTCATAGGGGGCGGCATTTCGGATCCAGAGCGAGGATGTGCCCTGCCGGTCCAGATCGATCAGCAGGGTATTCATCTGGCGCTCGATGGCGAAATAGGCCGCCAGATTGGCGCTCAGTGAACTCTTACCGACACCACCCTTCTGGTTGCTGACCAGAATTTTTAGTCTCGGCGTCCCGCCTGTTTTCAATCGTTCGCTCCGCCCCCACAGGGTATAGGGATCCCGAATTTTAGCGGCAAAACGGGATGCCCTAAAATGGATTTTTCCCAAAATTTCTCGAACTAAAGAGGTCCGTTGTGGCGTTTCGAACCTTCCCCCCCGAGCTTGATGTCAAAGTCCTTGAGCAATTCAAGCTCGAGCCCCGGCCCGCCGAGCGGACAGTGGTCCGGGAATTCAACTCGGGAGTGACTGCGGGCCTGATGCCACTAAAGGACTTCTCCAAGCGGCTTGCCTTGCGCTGTGTCGAGGCCGATCCGATTGTGGGCCTAGCGTTTTCCCTGCCTGAGGGCACCGAGGTTCCCAAGGCGATCAAGGAATCTCAACACCTTTGGGTCGTCATCACCTCCGATCAGTACAAGCTGCAATTTATCGCCCCAAACGTGAAATTCGGCTCCTATGACCTCGTGACAGCGGATTTTCCGACCGAGGTCGTGGCGATCCAGCGCCGAGAGAGTTTTCGTGTACCGGCACCGGCCGATCGGACCCTCGATCTGGTGATCTCCGGATCATTTAGCTCTGTGGTTGAGCCCCGGATATTTGATATTGGCTTTCAAGGGATTGGCCTTGAGTTTAGTGCGATGGAGCGCATGCAGGTGGGTACGATCTGGTCGAATTGTTATTTTGCGCGAGGAAAAAAATCCTCTGAGAGTTTCATGCTTGAGGTGAAAAATGTCAGTGATGTTTACAACCTCGATCATTTCCGTGTGGGCTGTCAGCTGTTAAAGCCCAGCCAGCAGACCATCACAGATTTTGAGACCACACGCAACAGCATTCAGAACTGCCTCGTTTCGGGCCAGCCCCAGCGCTGGCACCTAAGCGTTAGCTGGCTCTAAGCAGGTTCTGCCACAGGCTGAGTCGGCGGGCCGCAATTTCGCCTGCATCGGCCGCCTGCTTCACTGAGCACCCGGGCTCATTCAGATGATGGCAATTTGCAAAACGGCATCGACCGCGCGCTTCTTGTGCAGCCGCCCACTCCGGAAATCCGAGTGCCAGCTGGGTCTCGGAGAGATGATGCAGCCCAAAGAGCTGAAAGCCTGGCGTATCGATCAGCCAACCTTCGTGGGCGCGGACCATTCGTGATGCGGTTGTGGTGTGGCGGCCGGTCTGAAGTGCGGTGGAGATTTCTTGGGTCTGGGCATTAAATTCAGGCACAAGCCAGTTTAAAAGACTGCTTTTCCCCATGCCCGATTGGCCCAAGACCACCGTTGTTTTTTCGGTAAGTGCGTGCACTAGGTCTGGATTTTCATTCTGAATAAATCCCGGTGTCTTCGGTTTGGCAGCAACTTCCAGTACGGCCCAATTGAGCTGCTTGAGGCAGCCGGTAAAGCTTGCAAGCTGCTGGCGGGCCCGCTCAGTAGGCTGCGCAAGATCCATTTTGTTAACGACAATTAGCCCGGAAATTCCCTCTGCCACACAGGCGCAGATCATTCGCGCAAGCAGCTCATCTGAAAAGAGCGGATCACCTGAAATTACGATTAGGGCCTGATCAATATTGGCGGCCAATGCCTTGCTGCGATGGGCCTCGCTACGCAGCAGGGTGTTCTTTCTTGGCAGCTGCCGAAGAATCACCGCGGGGCTTGAGGTCTGATCAATTTCAACCCAATCATTGGTCATGGGCTCCTGATCCCGACCCTTATAGACGCATAAATGATGCTGGCCCTGCTGATCGATTACCCAGGCCTGCCGGCCATGGTGGCTTAGGATTCTTGCCTGCATGGGGAGGCACACGGCAGAGGTTGCTGGCGATTGCGCATAGCCCGGATCTTAGCCTGTGCGATCATTACCGACTATGTCAACAACAAATGAATTGAATCTGGTGTGGGTCGATATGGAAATGAGCGGCCTAAACCCCGAGGTGGATCGCATCCTGGAGGTGGGGATGGTCATCACCGATGCACAGCTTACGGTTCTGGCAATTGCACCCGTGGTTGTGATTCATCAATCCGATAGCCTTCTGGATGGCATGGATGCCTGGAATAAAAGCACCCACGGCAAGTCGGGCTTAATCGATAAGGTGCGCGCTTCCTCAATGACAGAGTCAGAAGCCAGCGCGCTTTTGCTTGATTTCATTCGGGGCTATGTTCCGGCAGGTAAGTCCCCGATGTGTGGTAACACCGTGCACCAGGATCGCCGTTTCATGCAGCGTTATATGCCCCAGCTTGAATCATTTTTCCACTACCGCAACTACCGCAACATTGATGTCAGTACGATCAAGGAGCTCTGTCGTCGCTGGAATCCATCGGTAATGAAAGGCTTCGAGAAGCAGGGCGCCCATACGGCCCTGGCGGATATTCAGGAATCGATTGAAGAGCTAAGGTTTTATCGCAACAATTGGATTGAGAAATCGGCGGCGCAGTAGCAGGCCCAAGCCAATACACGCCACCGACAACCCCAAAAAGTTTCCCATCCAGAATCCTTCAGGCGCAGATGGTCCGGGCGCAAATAGCGTGTGGGAGAACCACCAGCCGCCGCACACGCCAAAGCCCCAGAGGCTGATTCCGTAGACCAGCATCGGTGTGAAGGTAATTCTCCAGGCACGCAGTGAGGAATAAAGCAGACACTGAAGCGCATCAAGCATATGGCAGATCGCTGCATAAATAATCAGCACGCGGGCGAATTGCTGTACCAAGGGATCCTCGGCGTAAAGCCGTGCCAAAGAATCCTGCAGCACGAGAAGCACTAAGACGATTACCGCTGCGATTCCCATCACAAGCCGCATGCCTGCCCAGACCCAGGCCCGCGCTTTGGCCTCATTGCCAGCGCCGATGGATTGGGCCGCAAGAATACTGGTGGCATTCGATAGGGCCAGTGGCATCATAAAAATCAGCGTTGCTAGATTTGCCGCGACTTGATGGCTTGCGCTTGCGATGGTGCCAAAGCGTCCAATCAATAAGGCCATCAGGGTAAATGAGGTTACCTCGATGAGATAGCCGGCGCCGATGGGAAAGCCGATACGCAGTAACTCTGAGATTTTTCCAATGACGGGCTGGCGCAGGCGTACGTGAAAATCGCGATAGCGTCGATCGATCAGCAGCACCATGAAGGCTACCGCCAGCGAGACCCACGACAAAATCGCAGTAGAGACCGCGCAGCCAACCGCCCCCATTGGGGCAATCAGGCCATCGATCCCGTCCATAAATACAAGATTTAAGGGCCATTTCACCGTCAACATCACCAGATTGATGGCCATGGTCACTGCTGGCCGCGAGGTGGCACTGTTTAGCGTAAAGAACACGCTATAGAGCAGCGTTGATGGCATCGCCAGAGCGATGATCTGCAAATACTGGGTGAGCGGATCGTGCAGAGCGGGATCAGGCTGTGTCAGCCCAAGCCAGGGATCGCTCCACCACAGCAGCGGAATCCCGATGGCCGCAAGAATCAGAGCGACCCAGGCCGCCTGTCCAACATCGTCGCCGATCTCGGATAGCCGGCCTGCACCGAAGTGGCCTGCGGCAATCGGTGTGAGCCCCATCACCCCATCAAGACACCACGAAAGGCGACAAAAATGCTGATGTAAATTGCCGCACCGAGTCCGATGACCGCAAGATCTTCAGCGGATCTCTGGCCTGCCATCACTGTGTCAATCACGCCATTGCCCAGCACGGCAATCTGGCCCACCAAAATCGGCCAGCCCAGCGCGAAGACATCACGCGCCCGCGTCATTGGATGCGTTCATAAAGGATATAAGTGGTCCGCCGCCTACCGTCCTCACCACTGCTTTGCCAAATTACACGCCAGTTTTTTGTCGATGCTCCTTCAGATGAACTTGGGCGACCAAATTCGGCGGGGCTGACCCGCCATAGACAGTCACTCTGATTCGCAGTAGGCAGACGTGTAATCGCGACTAGCATTGCATCTAAAGCGATTGACCGGCCGGAGAGTTCTACGCACGCCCCATGCGGAAGATTTGGTGCCCCAGGCTTCTCTATCGACTTGCGAATCTTTTCCTCTGGCATACCGAGACGCTGTTGGGCTGACTGCAGCCAGGCCCGCTCAACGGCGTTTGCAGTCGCCTGCTGCCCTTGAAGGCGGTCGATTGCTGGCCGCCACAGTGTCGTCAATAAAATCCAGAGCAGGGCAACGCCCCCCGTGCTGAGCGCTACGGGCCGCCAGAGTCGGGGCTGGCCTCGTCCAACACGCCAGAGCACCAAGAAAACCCACGCCAGCGTAGCGACCAGGCCAATCATAATTTCGTAGCCGTTAGCGTTTCCTGGCAGTCCCGGTGCGACCCGGGCGATACGAGTAGAGAGTTCAGCTGGCATTCCAAAATTCAATGCTGTCCAGTGGATCCAGACGAAGACGCCCGCAGTGGTAAAGAGCACAACTGCAAGCCAGTCCACAAGGTTGATAAGTGATCTAGGCAGAGATAGCAGACTGAATGCAGCGATTAATGCCAGAGAAATGACTGGCGCAAATTGATGCACTCGCCAGTGTCCGGGGCCCAGAAGGCCGAGTATTACGGTGGTGATCGTCACTACTATCGGCACCGCCCAGTGGGGCGAACTCAGGATTCGGATTGGACCTAGCTTTAAAACCCCATACAGGGCGATTGGCCAAACCGGCCACCAGCGCCACAAGAGCTCTCGGATCCACGGTTCAACATTATGAAAAACAGGAACCTCTCCGGTAATCCAGCGAGACAAAGATGATCCATTCAGCCCCTCTTGCCACCATTGGAGTGCTCGTCCGCTGCCGAGTGCAAAGGCGATGAAGGTCATCCAGAGAAAAAGCAGAGGAATCATCAGCGCCAGCCATCGAGTTAGCAGGGGAGCCGCTGCAAATCGATAAGGTCGCACTAAGATCAATACCAGGGCCACCGATACAAATTGCACAAGCGCTAGACCCACGCCATGCATCAGAAGGCTCGCGAACATTACAATGGCGACTTGGTAGCCCGAGCGCTTGGGCGATTCGGGTGCAGTCGCGAGTGCCCACAGCAAGAGGCCCTGAAGGGGGAATGCAACAGCAGCAGTGCCTAATTGATGCCAGGGTTCGACTACACCGATTGAGGCAATCGTTAACAGCAATCGTTAACAGCAGCGCACAGTCACCGAGTGTCTTTCCGAAAGCGGGGGCACGTGGCCCAAGCCCCAGTGGATCAACCGGCTGGGCCTCTCGGCGGCGCGCAAATCGATCCGTCGCTTTCCAGACTGCGACCAGGCCAAGTGCCATTGCAAGTGCCACAGGGACTCGGGCAAGATCATCAAGAAGATGAATCGGAAGCGGGGATTGCGTCACGGCGGCCCAGAAGTAGGCGGGTAGCATGAAGACGGCGAGTATTGCCGTCCAGAGCGGTCCCTGTTGATTCCAAGCGAGATCACCGAGCTGCGGCAGCAGCAGCAGAGAAAAATCTCCACGCAAAAGGCTTTCGGCAGTCGTCCGTGCTAGGGCAAGACCTAGCATGTCATCACCACGCCAAGGATCACGATAAAAAAGCCCATGACCGATGTACAGCAGCACGATCAGAATCAGTAGCCAGCGCGGAATACGATTGGCTGCACTGGCAGCCAGGCCGGGAAGTGGCGCTCCCGTATTGGCCTCTATAAATGAAAAGGCAGCCTTTCGGCTGCCGTTTTCAGTCTTCATCATTAGAGGTGATGTGAGCTTTAGGCTTTCGACGCACCCTTAGCTGCACTTTTTCCCGTTTTGCTGCCGAATTTCTGGCGGAACTTCTCGACACGGCCGGCCGTATCCATCAGTTTCTGCTTGCCGGTGTAAAACGGATGCGATTCGGAGCTGGTATCCAGTTTATAGAGCGGATACTCCTTGCCATCGGTCCACTTGGTGGTTTCACGAGTCTGGACGGTGGAGCGGGTGATGAATTTGAAGTCGTTGGACAGGTCCACGAACACGACTTCGCGGTAATCAGGATGAATGCCTTGTTTCATGATCTTTCCTTAAGGGAGTGGGGTCGCCGGCATCGACTAGAACGGGATGCTACGTGCCTAAGTCCTTGAACTATATAGAAAAATTGGGTTTTCCGCAAACCCTAGCCACCACGTTTCATCATCTCGAAAAATTCGCCATTGTTCTTGGTCTGGCGGATCTTATCGAGCAGGAATTCCATGGCCTGAAGCTCATCCATGTCGTGAAGCAGTTTGCGCAGAATCCAGATTTTTTGAAGTACGTCAGGCTTGATCAGCAGCTCCTCTCGACGCGTGCCCGAGGGATTGATATTGATGGCGGGATAGACCCGCTTCTCAGCCAAACGACGGGCCAGGTGAACTTCCATATTGCCCGTGCCTTTAAATTCTTCATAGATGACTTCGTCCATCCGCGAGCCGGTATCAATCAGCGCGGTGGCGATGATGGTGAGCGATCCACCCTCTTCAATATTACGGGCGGCACCAAAGAAACGTTTCGGTCGGTGCAAGGCGTTAGCATCCACGCCGCCGGTCAGCACCTTACCTGAGGTGGGTACAACGGTGTTGTAGGCACGCGCTAAGCGGGTGATGGAGTCCAGCAGAATCACCACATCTTTTTTGTGTTCGACTAAGCGTTTAGCTTTTTCGATGACCATCTCTGCCACTTGGACATGGCGGGTGGCAGGCTCATCAAAGGTCGAAGCGACGACCTCACCCCGCACACTACGTTGCATTTCGGTGACCTCTTCCGGGCGCTCGTCGATCAGCAGCACAATGAGCGTGATCTCAGGATAGTTGGTCGTGATCGCATGGGCGATGTGCTGCATCATCACGGTCTTACCACTTTTCGGCGAGGCAACCAGCAGGCCGCGCTGGCCTTTGCCGATTGGCGCGATCATGTCTATGACCCGGCCGGTGATGTTTTCCTCACCTTTCATATCCCGCTCCAGCACGATGGGCTCGTCGGGAAAAAGCGGTGTGAGGTTTTCAAAAAGAATTTTGTTTTTTGAGGCCTCGGGCGGCTGGCCGTTAATCTTGTCGACCTTCACCAGTGCAAAGTAGCGTTCGCCTTCTTTAGGGGTGCGGACTTCGCCCTCAACCGAGTCGCCGGTGTGCAGGTTAAATCGGCGAATCTGCGACGGTGAGAGGTAGATGTCATCGGTACTCGCCAGATAGCTGGATTCCGGAGAACGCAGAAATCCAAAGCCATCGGGCAGGACTTCCAGCACACCATCGCCGAAAATCTGCTCACCCAGCTTGGCTTTTTTCTTCAGGATGGCAAACATCAATTCTTGTTTGCGCAGTCGGCTGGCGTTATCGATCTCAAGGCTCATCGCCAGATCGACCAGTTGGGTTACATGAAGGGCTTTTAGTTCGGAGAGGTGCATAAGCGTTTAGCGAATTGATGCCGAGGAGCCGGCTAGGGTTAAAAAACGTAAATCAAAGATTAGGGGTAGGTGTTCAGAGCGACCGCCCTGAGGCCCGGAGTCGGGGCACAGAATTCAGGCCGCTCAAGGCTGCGGCCTGATGCAAAATCATAGGCTGCTATCGATCCATGCGGTGAGTTGTGACTTCGCTGCTGCCCCCACTTTCTGGGAGACTACAGCACCATTTTTAAAAAGAATCAGTGTGGGAATACCGCGTATGGAGTGCTTTGCAGGCACTTCGGCATTCTCATCGACATTGAGTTTCGCGACCTTCAGCCGGCCTTCGTATTCTCTGGCGATTTCTTCGACAATCGGCCCAATCATCTTGCATGGTCCGCACCATTCGGCCCAAAAGTCCACCAGCACGGGCAGATCCGATTTCAGAACATCGGCTTCGAAAGAGGCATCGCTTACAGCGAGAACATGTTGGCTCATAGTTGGTAAAACAGAGTGAATGAAAAAATTATCGAATCAGGGAAGGGGACACCGAGGCATCAAGACTTGGTGACACAACCGAATTTATTATTCTGGGCAGGTGGGGCGGCGCTTTGCCGCATCGATCACTCCGTGAGCCTGCCGGGCTGTCTACTATGGTGATTTCGCGTCGGACAATAGCACAAATTCCCCCATGCCTAAAGTAATTGCCCTGCCAAGCACTACCCCACTGTCGCGGGCTGTAGCCCAGGCTATGGGTCAAGCTCAGGGCAATCGGCCTCCCGCGATCATTACCGATTCGCCGGCAGCAGCTGGCGCCTTGAAGACAACGCTCTCGGGTGCCAGCTGGCCCGGCCGCGGCCAGGGCAGGCCACTGCCCTGGTGCGGCAGCCTCGAGCAGGCAGCCCAGCAGGCGGTTTTTCAGATTGCGTCCCATGGCGGCTTAAATGATGTGTCACTGCCGCGCTCGCTCTGCGCACGGCGTGTGGAACTGGCGCAACACCTACTGGACCACTCGGCACTAAAACACGCGCTGGCGGGCTCGGCCCGCGCCGCATTAATGCTGGCCGGCCAATGGGCAGAACTTTTCGAAGGCTGGGATTGGCTGAACGCCGCACAACGCGGGATGTACTCGCCGTCGGCTGATAATTTTTCCGTTGCGGGCGATCTCCGCGTTCTGGGCGAGCTTTATCGGGCCACATCGGTAGCCGACGATCAAGCCTCATGGATTCGCCTGGGATTGGAAAAGCATCAGCGTCGATCACCGCTTTGCACGGATGCTGTCTGGTTTTGTCTGGGCAGATCGCCGTCGCAGCGCGAGTTGGCGATGGCTGAGATCTTATTTGGCGTAAACGACTCTCAGATCACTGTCTTTGTTTTTGAGGCCATTGACCCACTGACTGCATCCGAGGTTTTACCCGCATCTCATGAGCGTGAACTGATTGCCGCCTGCACCCTAGAGGAGACCGCCTGGGCGGGTGTGCAGTCTATCTTGCAGTGGCGTGCCCGCGGATTCGACGATATCGGTGTGCTTGCACTGGACCGAAAAGCGGTTCGCAGGATGCGTGCGTTGTTGCAGCGTGCTGGAGAAACCTTCAGTGATCGCTCGGGGTGGGCGCTTGATACGACAGTGGCGGCAAGCGCGGTCGCTGGCCTGAATCAACTGCTGTGCGGCCCGATCACGACACAGACGATTCTTGAGTGGGTGCATTCACCTTTCGTTGCTGCGGGACTGCAGGCCACTTCTGGCTTTGATGCGCCGAGGCGGCAGGCACTGGATACGGCATTACGTGAGGCCGGTCGGGTTACCGAGATCAGTCTGAGCGCACTTGCGCAGCAAAATCTGCTCACTCTTCCTGCTGTTGTCCATGAGATTGCCGGAAGGCGCGGCCGTCGGCCGCTATCGGGCTGGGTTGATCAGCTTTTACAGTCCTCAGAGGCGCTTGGTCTGGATACATCGTTGGCCAAGGATCCCGCGGGAGAGGCTGTGCTGGCGGTGCTGCAGATTTTGCAGCAGCAGTCGATAGGGGATTCGTTGGCAATCTCTGCATCCCTGTGGAATGCGGTGCTCGCTGAAGAGTTAAATCGCTCACGATTCATCGAGCCCACCGATCAGGCCAAAGTCCGGGTGGTCTCAGCCTCGTCGTTACTGTGGCAGAGGCCGCAGGCGCTTTTGGTGGTGGGCGCAGATGCAAAGCGGCTGCCTCAGCGCGAGATACCGCGATTTTTCGAGCCAGCACGGCTTGCCGAGATGGGACTTACCCTCGATCCGATACAAGAGGAGTCTGAGGGCTTTACTGCTTTTACGGCGCTGTGGCGATCGGATCTCCCAATCACCATGATTGCGACCAGCGATGAGCCGGATAGCGCTGTGCAGTTCTCACCTTGGGTTGAATTGCAGACAGGCCGACAGCCCAGAAAAGCGTCAGAGGTGATTTCACCGCTGACCCTCAATTGCAAGCTGTTACCCGCGCTCTCTGGAGACTTTCAATCCGAGACGCAGCTGCATTGGAATCTGGGTCTGCCCGATGCAATCACGGTATCCGAAGCTCAGCGCCTGGTGGACTGCCCTTATCAATATGTGCTGGCCTCGCTCATGGCGCTTTCGCAGTGTGATGACCTTCACGAGACCCTGCAGTCCTCTGATTTGGGTTCGCTTTTGCACCATGTGTTGAAAGCGGCAGGAGCCGAATTTGATTCCGAGGCGCAGTGCGCCGAGTGGCTGCGCCAGCAGATTGATCAGAGTCTTGAACAGCCCTGGCGCTGGAGCGGCCGCAGCGCCAGACTGCATCTGGCGCTTCCAAAGCCGCTCTGGGCACAGTTGCGGGCGGAGGCTTTCGCGATCGTGCCCAAGCTTGCCCGATGGCTCGTGAGTCAGCCGACAGTAGATCCAGCAATCAACATCATCGGTGCGATTCAGACTGAATTGCCGCTATGCGCACAAATTCCCGGCTCTGATACCGTGCTGAAGGGCCGGCTGGATCGGTTTGACGTGCAGCGGGGCGTGGTGATGGATTTCAAAACCAGTGATCCCAAAGTTTTAAGAAAACGGCTGACGGCTGAAGGAAATGAGCTTCAGCTGCAACTTTATGTGTGGCTGCTGCGAGCACAGCAGTCTCCCCAGCCCGTCTCGGCTGCGCGTTTTGTCTCGATCCGGCGCGAGGCTGTCACCGAGGTAGACCTCAAGCCATATGACGGAGCCTCAATTGCGCAGCTCGGAGATCAGGCCCTGGATTCGGTGCGATCAGAATTAAAAGACATTGCCGGCGGCGCTGCCGTGCAGGCGCGCGGCGTGCATGCCGATGCGCAGGTCTGTGATTACTGTGCGGTGCGCGGTGTCTGCCGGCGGGATGACTACAGCTTGGATACTTCACTTACTGAAGTTGAGACTTCTGATGCGGCGGAGCCAACTGATGGAGCTTGATGCGGCAAGGGCCTTAGATACCCAGCGTAGTGTGGTTGTTGAGGCCTGTGCGGGCAGCGGCAAGACCTGGCTTTTGTCCTCTCGAATTACTCGAGCGCTTCTAGAAGGGGTGGCACCGCGCTCCATCCTTGCACTCACTTTTACCAATAAGGCTGCCGCGGAAATGCGGCATCGGGTAATTGGGCAGCTGCGCGATTTGTCAGCAAGCGATGCGAAGCGACAACGTGAGATCCTTTTGGGCTGGGGCCTCACCGGGCAGGCCCTCGATGCAGCCCTTCTGGCGGCGCCCAAAGCATTGCAGCGTTTTCTGTCAGATCCCCAGCCGCCCATGATCGGAACATTTCATAGCTGGTATGCCCGCTTACTTGCGATGGCGCCGCTGCGTGCAGCAGGCATGGCGAGCCTCTCGTTGACGCAGCGCGCATCCGACTTACATCGCCAGGCCTGGGAGTTATTTCTAACGAGTCATGCGGATCAGCTGCCCTATGCTGAGTTGATTGAGCTCATGGGCCCGTGGCATGTCCGTGAGGCGATGCAGTCTTGGCTATCGGCTCGCGTGGAGTGGCGGGCTTTTGATGTTGATGGCAAAGCGCAACGCGATATTGCGGCCGTTGGTAATGAGATAAAGCACCTCAAGTCCCTCATCTCAGATACCCAGTCGGCCAATCGATTGGCAGTCGCCGAGTTTTATCAGGCCCATCAATCGCAGGCAAGGATTTTTGCTCAGGCTTATTCACAGATTGCAGATCGTGCCGAGCTGTATGGTTTGTTTTCTCGGTGGAATCCTGCCGAGTTCCCCGATTTGTGCGATCGAATGCTCACCCAACGCAAAACTGAGGAGCTATTGAATGATCCCGACGGACAGCGTTTTCATTTAAAGGGCGGTAATGATCGTTTTGTTCGTAAGGGCAAAGACCTGAGTGTCTGGGGTACCCAGGGCTCCGCGCTCAAGGCCCAGATTCAGGCCTTTGGCGTGGCACTCGGTGAGTTAAGCACGGCCTGCGATGCACATCTTCTCGCGGCCCGGACCGAGGCCCTCTGGGTGTGTGCATCGGCGCTTGGCCGATGCCTGGAGGAAGTTATGGCCAAAAGCCATGAGATCGATTTCACTGGCCTTGAGATGAAGGCCTGGGAGTTACTTGGTGGCGAGTTAGCCGCCGATTTTCACGCGCGTCTCGATACTCAGATCTCACAACTCTTAGTGGATGAGTTTCAGGATACCAACCCCGTGCAGTGGGCGATGCTACGAGGCTGGCTTTCCCAGTATGAGCAAGATGATCAAGCCATTGCAGCCAGCGCGCCCAGAGTCTTCATTGTGGGTGATCCTAAGCAGTCAATTTATCGATTCCGGCGCGCTGATCCGGAAGTGTTCTATGCCGCATCGCGTTGGCTTGCTCAACACTTTGCTGCAGATGTGCTTTCGACTAACACCACTTACCGATGCGGGCCCGCGATCGTCGCGTTTCTTAACGCCGCACTGGGTAAAGTAGCGCCGAAGCGATTTACCGATCATGAGACTCGTGCCACCGATGCAGACGGTTTTGTCGCGCGTCTTGCCCCCGCGCCGGATTGGGAGAGCGAGGGCAGGGCGATTGCGGCGGCCATACTGCAGCTTCGGGCCGAGATGCCTGGATTGCAGTGGTCAGACATTCGGATTCTGGTTCGTGCCCGCACCCACTTCGAGAGTTATGAACTGGCGCTGACCGAGGCCGGCATTCCATTTGTCAGTGATCGTTCGGGCGGCCTGCTGTCCTCTCCTGAGATCGCAGATCTGATTGCGTTGTTGCGTTTTCTGGCTGCACCCTGGTCGGATCGCGATTGTGCCCAGGCCTTGAAAAGCCCGATCTTTGGGCTTACCGATCAGCAGCTGGTTGCGATCGCGGGCCAGCGAGCTGCCGATGGTGGAGAGAGTTTTTACGCCGGATTGCTCGCCTGTAGCGAGAAGCCTGATGCAGATCCCGCCCTCGCCGCTGCCGCTCGCAGTCTGTCGCAATGGATCGGCTGGTCGACTCAGCTGCCTGTGCACGACCTGCTGGATCAGATACTGCATGATCAAGATCTTTTTGATCGCATCGCCTCTCGTAGCCCGGATTTTCGCAGCCTTCAGCGGCTCGCCAATATTGAAGCCTTTGTTGGTCTTGCCTTGGAGCTCGATACGGGTCGGCTGCCGAGTCTGCCTCGGTTTCTGCGTGAACTCAGCCGCACAGCCGAGCTTGCCGATTCGGAGTCCCCTGGACCCGGCGTTCTCCCCAATCAGCAGGCGGTAGCGCTCTCGACCCTGCACGCCGCCAAAGGGCTTGAGGCCAAGGTCGTGGTACTCGCAGGGCTGATGGATCAGGGCCGCTCAGAGAGCGGCATACGCTGGCTGACACACTGGTCAGAGAATCGTGATGCCATCCTTGGCAGGGCGGGCTGGACTACTGGCGATCCAATGAGTCCGATGATTCGCGATGCCTTGCTGGAGGAGAGGCGTCGCGCTGAAGAAGAGGATTTCAATCTTCTATATGTCGGCATCACGCGGGCCAAGCAAATCCTCTTGCTGAGCGCAACGGGAGAGCAGCGGCCAGCTTCGAGCAGCCGAGAGCCTACGTGGTATGAAAAATTAAAGGATCACTGCGAGTGTCGCGACTTTGTCTCGCTTTCGACATCCGATCGTGCCGCACAGCAGGATGCGATAGCCCCGTCGGAGCCGGCTGCAGTGATATGGCGAGGGTTACGGTTTGAAAAAAAGGATGTGCAGACAGGCCCACAAGGATCGGAGACCTTGGCGATGCGTCAAGGCAAAGCATTGCATCGGCTTTTGGAATTTGGTCTACAACAAGCCCCCGAGATCGCTCGCGCCCTGATTGCTGAATTTGGTCTGCCGGCTGCCGCCCGAGATGAGGTGATTGCTTCAGCAGCAGCCATTCGACAGTCTGCGATTGCAGCGCGCATTTTTAATCCACATCTTCTTGCATATGCAGAATCCGAGTGGCCTGCTGTGGATTCGCCATCCGGCGGGCTGATGCGTCCTGATCGCGTCGTGCGAATTCAGGAGTCACCGGAGGAGTGGTGGATCGTTGATTTCAAGTGGAACGTTTTGCCCTCGGAGCATGCTGATTACGTGCGCCAACTCGCGCTGTATCGTGATCAGTTCGCCAAGATTCGGCCTCAGGCCAGGGTCACCGCCAAGATTCTCACCGCGAAAGCACAGCTGTGGGATCTACAGGGGGACCGCTTGGTACACTTGGCCTAAGGCGGGCCGCCCCGCATTGGGAGTCGGCATATCTGGTCAGGTCGGGAACGAAGCAGCCAAGGCTGAATTTCTCAAGTGCCGGGGGTCCGGCTCGCCCCCATTTACTCAGCACAAATGAATGACTAACGCCTTGTTCTCCTCTGAAGATCTGCCGCCGCAGCCGGCGGCTGCGGGGCTGCAATCGCCATCAGCAGTGCTTGCGCGAAAGTGGCGGCCGAAATTATTTTCACAGGTCGTAGGCCAGGACCATGTCGTTAAGGCCCTTGCCCATGCGCTCAACGCAAAGCGGCTACACCATGCTTATCTGCTGACGGGTACCCGTGGTACGGGCAAGACCACACTGGCCCGAATCATTGCGAAGGCATTGAACTGCGAATCCGGCGTGAGCGCGGATCCCTGCGGCGTCTGCAGCGCCTGTAGCCAGATCGATGGTGGCCGCTTTGTGGATTACATCGAGATTGATGCGGCCTCCAATCGCGGGGTTGGTGAAATTCAGCAATTGCTTGAGCAGGCCCAGTTTGCACCGACCTCAGGCCGCTTTAAGGTCTACGTGATCGACGAAGTTCACATGCTGTCGAATCACGCCTTTAACGCGATGCTCAAGACCCTTGAGGAGCCACCGCCGGATGTGAAGTTTTTGCTGGCTACGACCGATCCGCAAAAAATTCCTGTCACAGTGCTTTCCCGTTGCCTGCAGTTCAATTTGAAAAATGTTCCGCCGGAGCTTTTGCAGCAGCACCTCGCCTGGGTTCTTAATGAAGAGGGAATCGCCGCCGAGCCCCAGGCCCTGACCTGGCTTGCCGTCGCGGCGCAGGGCAGTGTGCGTGATGGGCTCTCGCTGACCGATCAGGCGATTGCTTATGGCGGCGGGCAGGTCACTGAACCGGCGGTCCGGGCCATGCTCGGACTCGTGCAGCGTGAGTTGTTGGGCCGCCTGATGCATGACATCGCTCGCAATGATCCGCAGGCCGCCTTTGCCACCCTTGAAGAGCTGCAGGCCTCAGGCGCATACGCTGATGCCTTGCTTGCCGATATGGCGCGGTGTTTTCATCAGGCCAGCGCCCTTGCGACTCTAAAAATTGAATCTCGTGATGATCCCAGCGGGGCGATTGAAACACTCGCGCAGCATCAGTCTGCAGAGATCTTGCAACTGAATTATCAGATTGTGACGCTTGGCCGAAGGGATCTTCCGCTGGCGCCCGATGAGCGCACCGGATTGGAGATGACATTGCTGAGGGTTTTTGCCTTTCAGCCCGCTTCGATGGCGGTATCCGCAGCGCCGGGATCGCCAGCGCGGAGTGCGCAGCGGCCCCAGGCAATCGCCGCAGCGGCGGCAGCCCCCCGGACGGTGGCTACACCTACGCAAAGCCGCGTAGCCTCTGCACCATCACCTGCAGCGCTGCCGGCTGCATCACTGACCGCAGAGCAGTGGCCTGCGGTCTCACGTTCGCTTGCGGTCTCAGGCCTTGCGCGGCAGTTTGTCCAGCAGGCAAAACTCGTTGCATTCGAGGATCTTGGCCGCAGCGTCCAGCTGCAGTTTCGAGTGGCGATTCCTGCGCTCACCGAGTCTTCGGCTGTGACTAAGGCCCAGGACGCGCTGGCAGCATATTTCGGTAAGCCCTGCAAGATCGACGTAGAGCTCGGCGAGGCAGAGTCGCTCACTGCAGCTGCTGAGGATGCGGATGCGGCTGCCCAGGCTCAGGCCCTTGCCGAGGCCCAGATTCATGCCGATCCGATGGTGCAGTCGATCCTGAATGATTTTGGAGGCAAGATTGTGCCGGGTTCCATTCGTTCAACCAGAAAAGGAAATCCAGGATGATGAAAGGTCAGATTGCCGGACTGATGCGTCAGGCCCAGCAGATGCAAGAAAAAATGAAGCAGGTCCAGGATAGCCTCAGCCAAGAAATGGTGGAGGGCCAGTCGGGTGCCGGACTCGTGAAAATCACGATGAGCTGCAAGCATGAGGTCAAGGCCGTGCAAATTGATCCCAGCCTGATGTCTGCGGATGCTGATGATCGGGAGACGCTTCAAGATCTGCTTGCCGAAGCAATAAATGACGCCTCGGCGAAAGCCGAGGCAGTTTCGCAGCAGCGACTGTCGGCCGTGACAGCAGGCCTGCCGCTCCCGCCCGGCATGAAGCTTTTCTAAAAAGCGCTGCATGTGAGTGCCCTGCCTGCCAATCCGCATGCGTTGGAGTCGCTGGCCGAGGCCCTTCGGCGGCTTCCTGGAGTGGGCCCCAAAACCGCGCAGCGCATGGCTCTGCATCTCTTGCAGCATGATCGTGTAGGTGCCGAGTTATTGGGCCAGTCGCTACTGAATGCAGTGCGCGCGATTCGTCACTGTCGTGAGTGCAATACCTTCACCGAAGAAGAGGTCTGCAGCATTTGCACCCATGCGAGCCGGGATCGTAGTCAGCTTTGTGTTGTGGAGTCCCCCTCTGACTTGTTAGCGGTCGAACAAAGCCACGCCTGGCGGGGTTTGTATTTCGTGCTGATGGGCAGAATCTCGCCACTCGAGGGTGTGGGCCCCAGAGAAATTCATATGGATCGGCTGCTGGCGCGAATCTCTGCCGAAGAGGTGAAAGAGGTAGTGATTGCCACTAACTTCACCCCGGAAGGTGAGGCGACCGCCCATGCGATTGAGAGCATTCTGAAAGCCAAGGGCCTGGCCGATCAAAAGAAAGTTTCGCGTCTGGCGCGTGGCGTGCCTGTTGGCGGAGAGCTGGAATATATTGATTTGGGCACGATTGCCCAGGCGGTTCGAGAGCGGAGAAAGCTATGAGCATTGCGCTGTGGTGTTTGATGATTGCGGGCCTGCTGCCGATCGTGTGTGCAGGAATCTCAAAGGGGGGCGCATCGGACTATGACAATCGCGCACCCCGCGAATGGCTGGCCCGACAAGAGGGCTATCGCCGCCGCGCCAATGCCGCGCAGGCCAATAGCTGGGAGGCCTTCATCTGGTTTGGTATCGCCATGGCCATCGCCTTGGTGACCAAGGCAGATCCGAATAAGCTGGATTTTCTTGCCCTGGTTTTTATTGCCAGCCGAATTTTGTATATCGGTTTTTATGTCATGGATAAGTCCACGTTGAGAACCCTGGCATGGCTTGCGGGCTTTATCACCACCTTGACAGTCTTCGCCTCAGGGACAACATAGCGCAGCGGCCAAGCCGCTGTAGTCGTGAATTTCGGCTGAGTCGGGATCAGCCGTATAATTCGCAAAATTCCGGGGGTACATCTCTTGTTTCGCCAGTCTTCCAACGTGGCGCAGGCTCTTCTTGCGCTCGCCGACGGCACGCTGTTTTACGGCCAATCTATTGGTGCCGCAGGCCTTTCAGCCGGTGAGGTGGTTTTCAATACCTCCATGACCGGCTATCAGGAAATCATTACGGATCCGAGTTACAGCCGTCAGATTGTCACGCTGACCTATCCGCATATCGGTAATGTCGGCACGAATACAGAAGACAATGAGTCAGATCGCTTGCATGTCGCAGGATTGGTGATTCGTGATTTGCCCCTGCTGGTCTCAAATTTCCGCTCCGAGGCCGCGCTTTCGGAGACCCTGCGCAAGTCGGGTGTGGTGGGCATCGCGGGCATTGACACCCGACGCCTGACTCGAATTCTTAGGGAAAAAGGCGCTCAGAATGGCGCGCTGCTTGCCGCAGCGCCGGGAGAGACTCTGGATGCAGCACGCGCTATTGCTGCTGCCCGCGAGTTTCCTGGACTCGTGGGTATGGATTTGGCAAAGGTGGTCTCCACGCGTCAGTCTTATTCATGGACAGAGGGCAGCTGGTCATTGGGCGTTGGCCATGCGCCGATGGGCGCAGCCCGCTTTCATGTGGTCGCGCTTGATTTCGGTGTAAAGCGCAACATCCTGCGCATGCTGGCCGACCGGGGATGCCGCGTCACCGTGATGCCGGCTCAGACCCGTTTTGAAGAGATTGAATCGCTTCGGCCCGATGGCTTGTTTCTCTCCAATGGACCCGGGGATCCGGAGCCCTGTGATTACGCAATCGCTGCTGCCCAAGCTGCAATGAAGAAAAAGCTTCCCGTGTTCGGCATCTGTTTAGGCCATCAGATCATGGCTCTCGCCTCAGGCGCAAAAACATTGAAGATGAAATTTGGCCATCATGGCGCCAATCATCCCGTGCAGGAGTTGGAGTCTAAGCGGGTGTATATCACCTCTCAGAATCATGGCTTTGCTGTAGATCCCGAGCATCTGCCCAGCCATCTGCGGATTACTCACGTATCGCTTTTTGATCGCTCCATTCAGGGCCTGGCGCGCACCGACGTGCCCGCTTTTTGTTTTCAGGGTCACCCCGAGGCCAGCCCCGGCCCCCATGACATTGGTCCGTTGTTTGATCACTTCACGGCACTGATGCAGCGTCATGCTGGAGGCTCCAATGCCTAAGCGAACCGATATTCGTAGCGTCATGATCATTGGTGCTGGCCCGATTGTGATCGGCCAGGCCTGCGAGTTTGATTATTCAGGCGCCCAGGCGTGCAAGGCGTTAAAAGAAGAGGGCTACAAAGTCATTCTGGTCAACAGTAACCCAGCAACCATCATGACTGACCCAGAGACGGCGGATGTCACCTACATCGAGCCCATCACCTGGCAGACCGTTGCCAAAATCATTGAAGTCGAGCGGCCTGATGTGCTGCTGCCCACGATGGGCGGCCAGACTGCGCTGAACTGCGCGCTCGATTTGCATCGCGAGGGTGTGCTCCAGAAGTTTGGTGTTGAACTTATCGGCGCAAAGAAAGAGGCCATCGAAAAGGCGGAAGATCGACTGAAGTTCAAAGAGGCCATGACCCAGATCGGCCTGGACTCTGCAAAATCGGGCATTGCCCACACACTGGAAGAGGCCTGGGCGGTTCAGAAACAAATCAGCCAGCTCACGGGCAGCAGCGGATTTCCGCTGGTGATTCGGCCCAGTTTCACACTGGGCGGCACGGGCGGCGGCATTGCGTATAACGCCGAAGAATTTGAAACGATCTGTAAACGCGGAATCGAGGCCTCGCCCACCCACGAGCTTTTGATCGAAGAGTCGCTGATTGGCTGGAAAGAGTTCGAGATGGAAGTGGTCCGCGATCGGGCGGATAACTGCATCATTGTTTGTTCGATTGAAAATCTCGATGATCCCATGGGCATTCATACCGGCGACTCGATCACGGTGGCACCAGCCCAGACGCTGACCGATAAGGAATATCAGGTCATGCGGGATGCATCGATTGCGATTCTCCGTGAGATCGGTGTGGATACGGGGGGCTCCAATGTCCAGTTTGCTGTAAATCCCGCTAATGGCCGGCTGATTGTGATTGAGATGAACCCCCGGGTATCGCGCTCCTCGGCCTTGGCCTCAAAGGCTACGGGATTTCCGATTGCAAAAGTCGCCGCCAAGCTCGCAGTTGGCTACACCCTGGATGAACTGAAAAATGACATTACCGGCGGCGCGACCCCAGCTTCTTTTGAGCCGACGATTGATTATGTTGTGACCAAGGTGCCACGGTTTGCATTTGAAAAATTTCCTTCTGCTGATGCCCATCTCACGACACAGATGAAGTCAGTGGGCGAAGTGATGGCCATGGGCCGGACCTTTCAAGAGTCTTTCCAAAAGGCACTGCGGGGATTGGAAGTGGGTGTCGATGGATTGAATCAAAAAACCACTGATCGCGAACGAATTGAGGAGGAACTCGGCGAGCCGGGCCCTGAGCGGATCTGGTATGTCGGTGATGCCTTTGCGCAGGGCTTTACGGTCGAAGAGGTCTATCAGCTGACCCGTATCGATCCGTGGTTCCTAGTACAAATTAAAGAGATCGTTGATCTGGAACTTGCGCTCGATAAGATGACCCTCGCCGACCTGGATGCGGAGTCGCTGCGCGGATTAAAACGCAAAGGATTTTCAGATCGTCGGCTGGCGTATCTCTTGGAGACAACCGAGGCTGAAATTCGCAAGCTGCGCCATAGCCTAAATGTTCGGCCGGTGTATAAACGGGTGGATACCTGCGCCGCGGAATTCTCAACGTCGACATCATATTTTTATTCGACCTACGAAGAAGAGTGCGAGGCCAATCCGAGCAATCGCAAAAAAGTCATGGTGCTGGGCGGTGGACCAAATCGGATCGGCCAGGGCATTGAATTCGACTACTGCTGCGTGCATGCCGCGATGGCACTGCGCGAGGATGGCTTTGAAACGATCATGGTCAACTGCAATCCCGAGACCGTCTCTACCGATTACGATACCTCGGACCGGCTTTACTTTGAGCCTTTAACGCTTGAAGATGTTCTGGAGATCGTTGATAAAGAAAAGCCAATTGGTGTGATCGTGCAGTATGGCGGGCAGACCCCGCTGAAGCTTGCCAAGGCCCTTGAGGCCGCCGGTGTTCCAATTGTGGGCACATCGCCTGAGTCGATCGATATCGCCGAGGATCGCGAGCGCTTCCAGAAGCTGCTGATTAAGCTTGAATTGCGTCAGCCGCCCAATCGTACGGCTCGCAATGAAGAGGAAGCCATTCGGCTGGCCCAAGAAATCGGCTACCCGCTGGTGGTGCGGCCCAGCTACGTCCTGGGCGGACGTGCGATGGAGATCGTGCATGAGCAGCGGGATCTCGAGCGCTATATGCGCGAAGCCGTAAAAGTTTCCAATGACTCGCCTGTGCTCCTCGATCGTTTCCTGAATGATGCGATTGAGGTCGATGTCGATTGTCTTTCTGATGGAAAGCGGGTCTTTATCGGCGGGGTCATGGAGCATATCGAGCAGGCGGGTGTGCACTCCGGGGATTCAGCCTGCAGCCTGCCGCCATATTCACTTTCAAAAGAATTGATCGAGGAGTTAAAACGGCAGACCGCATTGATGTCGCGGGCCCTCAATGTCGTGGGGCTCATGAATGTGCAGTTCGCCATTCAAAATGGCAATGTTTTTGTGCTGGAGGTCAACCCCCGCGCCTCACGGACTGTGCCGTATGTGTCTAAGGCCACGGGCATTCCGCTGGCCAAGGTTGCAGCACGTGCGATGCTGGGCCGATCACTGGATGAGCAGGCCATCGGTGCGGAGGTCTCGCCGCCATACTTCTCAGTAAAAGAAGCGGTCTTTCCATTTGTGAAGTTCCCCGGTGTGGACACGATCTTGGGGCCGGAGATGAAATCGACGGGCGAGGTCATGGGCGTGGGCAAGACCTTTGCTGAGGCCTTTGTGAAGTCTCAGATGGGGGCAGGGGTGAAGCTTCCGACCTCGGGCTGTGCCTTTATCAGTGTCAAAAATAGCGATAAGTCGGTGGTGGTGGGTGTTGCAAAAATGCTCTCGGGGCTCGGATTTAAGCTGGTTGCCACCCGTGGCACGGCAGCAGCCATTGCCGCGGCGGGCATCGAGGTGGCCACGGTCAATAAAGTCACCGAAGGCCGGCCCCACGTAGTGGACATGATCAAAAACGGTGATGTACAGTTTGTCGTCAATACGGTGGAAGAAAAGCGCACAGCAATTGCAGATTCGCGCTCGATTCGCACCACCGCCTTGGCAGCGCGCGTGACCACCTACACCACAATCGCAGGTGCCCAGGCTGCCGTTGAAGGTATCCGTCACTTGCTCGATGCCTCGCTGACCGTCATTGATGTGCAAGAAATGCATCGACAGATTGCTGAAAAGTAAAAGGCGTTTTCTATGAGCACGACCCCGTTGACTGTTCGTGGTGCAGAGCTTCTTAAAGAAGAACTCGCGCGCTTAAAGCACAAAGAGCGGCCAGCCGTGATCAATGCCATCGCAGAGGCCCGGGCCCAGGGTGATCTGTCTGAGAATGCGGAATACGATGCGGCCAAAGAGCGCCAGGGCTTTATCGAGGGCCGGATTGCCGAGCTGGAAGCCAAGCTTGCCCAGGCCCAGATTATTGATCCGAGCCAGATTGAAAAAGATGGCCGGGTGGTATTTGGTACCACCGTGGATCTTGCTGATGTCGAATCCGATCAGCGTATGAGCTATCAAATCGTTGGCGAGGATGAAGCTGACCTGAAACAAAACAAGATTTCGATTTCCAGTCCGATTGCGCGGGCCTTGATCGGCAAATCGGTCGGTGATGTTGCGGTGGTCCACGCCCCGGGCGGCGCCCGGCAGGTTGAAATCCTCGACGTCCGCTATCTCTAGTCGGCCCAGGCCACTTGGCCGATCTTTGAGATGGTCAGTTCATGGCAAAAAATAAATTCAATCCCCAATGGATGCATATGCATCTCACCGATCCCTTTGTGCGGCAGGCACAGGCCAAGGGCTACCGTTCGCGTGCAGCATTCAAGTTATTGGGCATTCATGAGCGTGACCGGCTAATTCGGCCGGGTATGGTGGTGGTGGACCTGGGTAGCGCACCGGGCAGCTGGTCCCAGGTTGCCCGCGAGCTACTGACTGTGAAGGGGCCTGAGGGCAGGGGCCGACAGGTGAGGGGCCGGATCATCGCGCTGGATGTGCTGCCCATGGAGCCGATCGCCGATGTGGAATTCATCGAGGGCGATTTTCGTGAAGAGGCGGTTGCCCAGCATCTTGCCGACCGTCTTGCGGGTGAGCAGGTCGATATCGTGATCTCGGACATGGCTCCTAATCTATCGGGGGTTGAGTCAGCCGATGCCGCCCGTGTGATGCATGTCTGTGAGCTGGCTCTGGAGTTTTCGTCCCGGCATCTAAAGCCCGATGGCGCGCTTTTGGTGAAGACCTTTCAGGGCAGCGGTTACAGCCAGCTGGTCGAGCGCTTTAAGCAGCAGTTTTCCTCGGTGGCCGCCCGTAAGCCTCCGGCTTCCCGATCCCAGTCCAGCGAGACTTTTCTTCTGGGCAGGCGCCTAAAAGCTGGCAAACGCCCTTGAAAACCCCCAAAAGGCCACCACCTAAGGGTTGTGTCCGTGTGACACTGGCATTGAGGAAACTTAAGGCGGGGCATAGAATCCGGCTAGACGCCTCAGGAATTGGCCGACCCGATAATTTTTTCCTATTGAAGGAGTAGTGCCTTGAACAACATGATTCCCAAAGCTGCCATCTGGATGGTGATCGCTTTGGTCTTGTTCACGGTTTTTCGGCAGTTTGACACCCGTCAGAGCCGGGGGCCGGAGATGCCTTACTCCCAGTTCATGGAAGAGGCCCGCCAGGGCCGCATCAAGTCGGCCATGGTTGAAGGCCGCACCGTCCGTGCCATCACCAGTGATGAGCGGCAGGTCGTCATCAATACCCCCCAAGACCTCTGGATGGTCTCCGACTTGATGAAGTTCGGGGTCCGTGTCTCGGCAAAGGCCGAGGAAGAGCCCTCGGTATTGATGAGTATTTTTGTGTCCTGGTTTCCGATGCTGCTGCTTATTGCGGTCTGGGTGTTTTTTATGCGTCAGATGCAGGGCGGCGGCAAGGGCGGCGCATTCTCCTTTGGTAAGTCGCGCGCCCGGATGCTGGATGAAAACACCAATGCCGTGACGTTCGCCGATGTTGCCGGCTGTGATGAGGCGAAGGAAGAGGTCCAAGAACTCGTGGAGTTTTTGCGTGATCCTTCCAAGTTTCAAAAGCTCGGCGGCCGCATTCCCCGCGGTGTGTTGATGGTCGGCCAGCCAGGAACTGGCAAGACCCTGCTCGCAAAAGCTATTGCCGGCGAAGCGAAGGTGCCTTTTTTCTCGATCTCAGGCTCGGATTTCGTTGAAATGTTTGTGGGTGTGGGCGCAGCCCGCGTGCGCGATATGTTCGAGCAGGCCAAGAAACACGCGCCTTGCATTATTTTTATTGACGAGATCGACGCAGTGGGCCGACAGCGTGGTGCAGGCCTCGGTGGCGGCAACGACGAGCGCGAGCAGACTCTCAATCAGATGCTCGTGGAAATGGATGGCTTTGAAACCGGCCAGGGCATCATTGTGATAGCCGCGACCAACCGCCCCGATGTGCTTGATCCCGCCCTGCTGCGCCCCGGCCGTTTTGATCGTCAGGTCGTCGTGAGTCTGCCGGATGTGCGTGGCCGTGAGCAGATTTTGAATGTTCATATGCGCAAGGTGCCGATTGCTCCCGATGTCCGCGCCGATATTCTTGCCCGCGGTACCCCCGGATTCTCGGGTGCCGATTTAGCGAATCTGGTCAATGAGGCAGCGCTGTTTGCTGCCCGCAGGAATGGCCGCGTGGTGGAGATGGCGGATTTCGAAAAGGCCAAAGACAAGATCATGATGGGCGCAGAGCGCAAATCGATCGTGATGCCTGAAGAGGAGCGCAAGAACACTGCCTATCATGAGTCTGGCCATGCACTCGTGGCACGTATGCTGCCAAAGACTGATCCGGTGCATAAGGTCACCATCATTCCTCGTGGCCGTGCGTTGGGAGTCACCATGCAGCTGCCGGAAGGCGATCGCTACAGCATGGATAAGGACCGCATGCTCAATACCATCTCGGTGCTCTTCGGGGGCCGGATCGCAGAAGAAGTCTTCATGAATCAGATGACGACAGGCGCCTCCAATGATTTTGAGCGGGCCACCGCTTTAGCCCGCGATATGGTGACCCGTTACGGCATGACCGATGAGCTGGGCCCGATGGTCTACGCCGAAAATGAAGGTGAAGTCTTTCTTGGCCGATCGATCACTAAGACAACCCATGTCTCGGAGTCAACGATGCAAAAGGTGGACAAAGAAATCCGCCGCATCATTGATGAACAGTATGCTGTGGCGCGTAAGCTCATCGAAGACAACAAAGACAAGATGCATGCAATGGCCAATGCTTTGCTGGAGTGGGAAACCATTGATGCCGATCAGATCAATGACATCATCGAGGGCAAGCCACCCCGCCCGCCAAAGCAGACTGGCACTGGCACCTCCAACTCGGGCGGCCCCGGCCCCACCGGCGTTGCCCCAACGGCACCGGCTGCGGCGTAAGACTTGGCCACTCCAGATCAACCGGCGGAATCCCCGCCGGTTTTCATTTGTGGGCGCTATCGGCTGGCGCTGAATCGGCCGCTGATCATGGGTATTGTGAATGTCACGCCGGATTCTTTTTCAGGCGACGGCATGCTGCTGTCATCGGGTGCTAAGGCGACACAGCAGGCGATTGCTTATGCAGAGCGGCTCGCCCACCAGGGCGCAGATCTCTTGGATATCGGCGGGGAGTCCACACGGCCGGGCGCCGCTGCCATCTCCGAGCAGCAGGAAATCGATCGTATCGGGCCAGTCCTTGACTCAGTTTTAAGGCTTGGACTGCCGATTTCAGTGGACACGCGCCGGCCTGCGGTCATGCGTGCGGTGATCGCGCAGGGCGTTGATCTGATTAATGACGTCAATGGATTTCGTGACCCGCAAGCGATGGATGCGGTGAGCCAATCGGGCTGTGGGCTTTGCATCATGCATATGCAAGGCGAGCCCGCAACGATGCAGGCGGCCCCGGCTTATCAAGATGTGGTGGCTGAGGTCGAGGCCTTTTTGCTCGCGCAGCGGCAGCAGCTTATCGACCGCGGCGTCTTGCGTGAACGTATTCTGATTGATCCAGGCTTTGGATTTGGAAAAACACTGCATCACAATCTGCAGCTGATGCAGGCAATTTCTCGGTTTTCAAATCATCAGCCGGTATTGGTGGGTGTTTCGCGCAAAAGCATGATCGGAGTGTTAACAGGCGAGAGTCGAGCTTCCGAGCGTGTTTCGGGCAGTGTGGCAGCAGC
>RFRK01000060.1 GCA_009924525.1 Betaproteobacteria bacterium | reverse complement strand
GGCGGCAGGCCACCTGCCTGAGGCCGCAACCATTTTTCGGAGACCGTGATGGGTTCCTTTAGTGTTTGGCATTGGCTCATTGTTCTGTTGATTATTCTTCTGGTGTTTGGCACCAAGAAGCTGCGCAATCTGGGTTCGGATCTCGGCGGTGCGGTCAAGGGCTTTAAAGAGGGCATGAAAGATGGCGGCAACGCAGCCGATCCAGGCGCGGCCCAGCCCGCACAAAAGGCAGAGGCCCCGACCATCGACGTTCAGGCCAAGGACAAAACCCCCAGCTAATGGCATCGGGTCCGCAGCATGCTGTCGGACCTTTCATTTCTTGAGGCTGCAGTGCTTTTGCGCCTCTGATCCCCGCAGGCTATGTTTGATATCGGATTCTCCGAACTTGTTGTGATCGGTCTCGTTGCCTTGGTGGTGGTGGGGCCCAAGCGCTTGCCGGTGGCCACGCGAACACTCGGGGCTCTGATTGGCCGGGCGCAGCGCTATGTCAGTGATGTGAAGACTGATATTCAGCGGCAAATGGATCTCGATGAACTAAAAAAAGTGCAGCAGCAGGTCCAAGACGTAGGCCAACAAATTCAGAGTGGAGTGCAGCGCGTGGAGTCTGAGGTGGGTGCGGTGACATCTGATCTTTCACAGACCGCCGATGCCTGGGAGGGGTTTGGCGAGCCTGCTGCTTCCCCATCCCCGCTGACACGCCAATTTGGCACTCATATTCACGCGCCTGAGCCCTCTTGGTCAGAGCAGCAAGAGCAGCGTCGCATTCGTGAACGTGTCCGTGGCCGACTCCGCAAGCGTTTTCACGTAAAGCGGCCCCGCGATTAATTCACCCAATCCTATGGCCGACTCCCAACAACCTGACGATACAGCCCACAAAGAAGAGGGCTTTGTCACCCATTTAATCGAGCTGCGTGATCGTCTGATGCGGGCGGCAGCCTCAGTGATTATTTGCTTTCTGGCCTTGGTCTATTGGGCGCCCGATATCTATTCGTTGCTTGCCGATCCGTTGGTAAGCGCCCTGCCAGCGGGCACCTCGATGATCGCGACAGATGTCACAGCACCTTTTTTTGTGCCGATGAAAGTCACCATGATGGTGGCCTTCGTGATCGCCCTGCCTTATGTGCTCTATCAGGTTTGGGCCTTTATCGCTCCGGGCCTATATGAGCATGAGAAGAAACTCGCGGCGCCGATTATTTTGAGTAGCTTTCTACTGTTTCTGCTGGGCATGGCCTTTGCCTATTTCTTTGTATTTCCGGCGGTATTTAAGTTTGTCGCCGCCTATACCCCGAGTGGCGTACAGATGGCCACCGATATTGATAAATACCTCAGTTTTGTACTGACGCTCTTTCTTGTGTTTGGACTGTCTTTTGAAACGCCGGTTGTCGAAATGGTACTGGTCCGGCTGGGAATCGTATCCATTGAAAAACTGAGAGAGTTTCGCCCCTATTTCATTGTGATTGCATTTGTGATTGCAGCGATCGTGACACCGCCGGATGTCATCAGTCAGTTCATGCTGGCTGTGCCGATGATCCTGCTGTACGAGTTTGGCATTTTTATGTCGCGCTACATTACGCCGCGCGAAAAACCGACAGACACTCCATCGGAATAACACGGGTTGTCGCGCCCAATTGTCGTTTAAGCGCGACTCGATCAGCTATTTATCGTTTTGCTGCGATGGCGGGCCGCTCGGCGATACTCACGGTCGTCTCCAAGACCTGATCCTGCCGCTTCACTTTGAACTTTGCCTTGCTGCCGGGCGCGATTGCAGCGACCATCGCCATGAGTTCGGTCATATTGCGAATCGGACGATCGTTTACCGCGATCACCACATCGCCCGGGCGAATGCCGGCCTCATCAGCAGGCCCGCTTCTTAAAACGCCGGCGATCAGGCTTCCTTCACCTTCTACTGCGTCGCGTGGCTCCACGCCTATATATCCCCGGCTGACCTTGCCTTTGGTCACCAACGCCTCCATCACCATACGTGCCGTATCTGCAGGAATCGCAAAGCCGATTCCCTGATTACCACCTGAGCGCGTGTAGATTGCGGTGTTGATGCCAAGCAACTGGCCTTGCGTGTCAATCAATGCGCCGCCCGAGTTGCCCGGATTGATCGCCGCATCGGTCTGAATGAAATTCTCATAGGTGTTAATGCCGAGCCGGCTGCGGCCCATTGCACTGATAATGCCCTGAGTTACGGTCTGGCCCACGCCAAACGGATTGCCAATCGCCAGCACGGTGTCGCCGACTCGGGCCTCGGTGGGCCTGCCAAAGGCAATCACGGGAAGCCGGTTAAGCGAGATTTTCAGCACCGCCAGGTCGGTATCAGGATCGGTGCCGACCAGGATTGCGCCCGCCCTTCGGCCGTCGGCTAAGCCCACTTCGATCTGCTCTGCACCGGAGACCACATGATGGTTGGTCAATACATAGCCCTTTTCGGACACGATGACCCCAGAGCCCAGTCCTGCGGTGGGCTCGCGTTCAGGCTGGTCCCGAAAGAACTTGCGAAATGTCGGGTCATTCAAGAGGGGGTGGTTCGGAACCGCGACCTTCTGGGTTGTGAAGATGTAGACCACCGCGGGCATGGCCCGGGCGGCCGCCTCGCGGTAGCCATGGGCTGCGATTGGGGAGCCCCCCTCGCGCAGGCCGAGCTCCCCTGAGCCAGCGGGCTCAGAGTCAGAGCCAAGATTGGCGACCCAGTGCGGCTTAAAGGTCAAGACCACAAATAGGGCAGCAAGGGCCAGCGTGGTGGCCTGGGCGAAAATGAGCCAAATACGACGGACCATGCCGCCATTATTGCTGGAACTGGACTTTTGGCTGGCTTAAAATACTTGTTTGCCCTAACTTTGAACGTCGAAAGAGCGGTTTTATGTCTCAATCTTCGCAAGACCTCAGTTTTCCCGCACAGCCCTCTGCAAGCGCCAAGTCCGAACGCCGAACCTGGTTAATCGCCTGTGGTGCGGCCGGGGGAGTCGCGGCCGCTGCAACTGCCGTGCCCCTGCTGACTTCGATGGCGCCCGCTGAAAAAGCGCGTTCGGCTGGCGCTCCGGTCGAGGTCGATATTGGCGATATTCCACCGGGCGGCTTAAAGACTGTGGAGTGGCGCGGCAAACCGGTCTGGATTGTTCGCCGAACTCCAGAGATGCTGGCCTCCTTAGAAAAAATTGAGGGCCAGCTCGCCGATCCGAAATCTGATCGCACTGCTTTTCCCACCCCGACCTACGCCAAGAACCGTCATCGCTCCATCAAACCGGAATTTCTCGTCGCTGTGGGCATCTGCACCCACTTGGGCTGCTCGCCTGTGAGCAAATTTGAGACTGGCAACCAGCCAGGCCTTGGCGCCGACTGGCAGGGCGGCTACTTCTGCCCCTGTCACGGCTCAAATTTTGATCATGCGGGCCGCGTCTATGCCAATAAGCCCGCCCCCGACAACCTCGAGATCCCCCGTCACATGTATCTCTCGGACACGCGAATTGTTGTGGGTAAAGATGAAAAGGGCGAGGCCTGATTCATTTTTTCTGGCGTTTTTAAATCTTCTAAGTTGATAAGTTAGACCTGAGCTCGCGGAGAACTGCATGGCCTCTGAAAAGAATGTCACTACCACCGGCCTACTTGGATGGATCGATACCCGATTCCCTCTGACCAAGCTGTACAAAGAACACCTCTCGGAGTACTACGCACCGAAGAACTTTAACTTCTGGTACTTCTTCGGCTCTCTGGCCATGGTGGTGCTGGCCCTGCAAATCATCACAGGCATTTTTCTAACCATGCATTACAAGCCGGATGCATCGCTAAACGCCGCAGGCGTGCCGGTGGCCTTCGCTAGCGTGGAATACATCATGCGCGAGGTCCCCTTTGGCTGGCTGATTCGTTATATGCATTCCACTGGCGCCTCGGCATTTTTCGTGGTGGTCTATCTTCATATGTGGCGCGGATTGATCTACGGCTCATACCGCAGCCCCCGCGAGCTGATCTGGATCTTCGGCTGCGCCATCTTCTTGTGCCTGATGGCTGAGGCTTTCTTTGGCTACCTGCTTCCTTGGGGCCAGATGTCATATTGGGGCGCCCAGGTGATCGTGAATCTCTTTGCCGCTGTGCCGCTCATTGGTCCAGACCTCTCAGTCTGGATCCGGGGTGACTTTGTGGTGGGCGATGCCACGCTGAATCGTTTCTTCGCCTTTCACGTCATTGCCATTCCGCTGGTGCTGGTGGGATTGGTTGCCGCCCACATCATCGCGCTACACGAAGTCGGCTCCAACAACCCCGACGGCGTCGAAATTAAGAAAAATAAAAATGCAGAGGGCATTCCGCTGGACGGCATCCCCTTTCATCCCTATTACTCAGTGCATGACATCCTGGGCATTGCGGGCTTTCTGATTCTGTTTTGTGCGGTCGTATTTTTTGCTCCAGAGCTGGGCGGGTATTTCTTGGAATTTAACAACTTCATTCCCGCTGACCCTCTCGTCACGCCGCCGCATATCGCTCCGGTCTGGTACTTCACACCGTTTTACTCCATGCTGCGCGCGGTCACGGATCTGTTTACCTGGGTCATGGTGGCATCCGCTGGCCTCGGCGCCCTTGCGGTGCTGCGCGCCCGCTGGCCAATGATGATCAAAGGCGGTGCGATCGCCGCCCTGCTCGTGTTGGCTATCACCTTCCGCGTGTTTGATGCCAAGTTCTGGGGCGTGGTCATCATGGGCGGCGCCGTCATTATTCTGTTTTTCCTGCCCTGGTTAGACCACAGCCCTGTCAAGTCGATTCGCTATCGCCCAAATTGGCATAAGGCGCTGTACATGGTGTTCCTAGTGAACTTTTTCATCCTGGGCTATCTCGGCGTGCTGCCACCCTTCCCCTTTGGTCAGGCCTATTCGCTCGTGGGCACGGTGTTTTATTTCGCGTTTTTTGCGCTCATGCCGATCTGGTCGCGGATCGGAGATTTCAAGCCCGTTCCCGAACGCGTGACGTTCAAGCCTCATTAATGCGCCGCGCCAAGGATCTCACCATGAAAACACTTTCTAAATCCCTTCTGGCGGCAATCGCTGCATCGCTGACCTTTACTGCTGCCCCTGCGGTTTTTGCCGCAGGCGGCCCAGTGGCTCTCGATGCAATTCCCGCTCAAAAGCTATCCGATAAGACCGCGATGCAAAACGGCGCCAAGACCTTCATGTCTTATTGCCTAGGCTGCCATGGATTGTCCGCGATGCGCTACAGCCGGCTTGCTGACATCGGCATGACAGAAGAGCAGATCAAGGCCATCATGCCGCCCGGGGCAAAGCCTGGAGACTACATTCGGACTTCGTTAAATCGGGCTGAGGCGAAAGACTGGTTTGGCGCCGCGCCCCCGGATCTCTCCGTGACGGCCCGCTCGCGCTCCTCTCATTCTGGGGCGGGCACTGACTGGATCTACACGTTTCTGAGAACCTACTACGAAGATGCCAGCCGCCCGACAGGCTGGAACAACAAGACTTATGTCGGCGTCGGCATGCCGCATGTGCTTTGGGAAGCACAAAAGTCTAAATCACCCGCCGAGTTTGATTCGATGGTGGGCGATCTCGCTGCATTTTTGAACTATGTCGCCGAGCCCGCCCAATTCTCGCGTAAGACCATCGGCATGGTAGTCATGGCATTCCTGGCCATATTCTTCGTGATGGCTTGGCGCTTAAATAAGGTCTACTGGAAAAACATCAAGTAGCACTGTTTTCGATTGTGTCTCATGAGGGCGGGGGCCTCTCCCGCCCTTCTTCTTTAAGGAATACTTCATCATGATGGTCCTCTACTCTGGAACCACCTGCCCGTTTAGTCATCGTTGCCGGTTTGTGCTGTTTGAAAAAGGTATGGATTTTGAGATTCGGGATGTTGATCTCTTTAATAAGCCTGAAGATATCTCGGTCATGAATCCTTACGGCCAGGTGCCCATTCTGGTCGAGCGTGACTTGATTTTGTATGAATCCAATATCATCAACGAATACATTGATGAGCGCTTTCCTCATCCGCAATTGATGCCGGCTGATCCTGTGCAGCGTGGTCGGGCACGGCTTTTACTTTTCAATTTTGAGCGGGAACTCTTCGTGCATGTTGAGGCCTTGGAAAAACAAGATGCCAAGAAAATCGATAAGGCCCGCGTCCTGGTAAGAGACCGCCTTGCCCAGCTGGCACCGGTTGTAACAAAAAATAAGTTCATGTTGGGAGAGGATTTCTCGATGATTGATGTTTCTCTGGCTCCGTTGCTGTGGCGCCTGGATTACTACGGCATCGAGCTGCCCAAAACCGCAGCACCGGTTCAGAAGTACGCAGAGCGTATCTTCTCGCGGCCTGCTTTTTTTGAGGCCCTGACACCGCCAGAAAAAATCATGCGCCGTTGATCTCTGGGTATGACCGAATCAAACCCTTCATCGACCAAGCCCTATCTCATCCGGGCAATTCATGAGTGGTGCTCAGATAACGGATTTACTCCCTATCTGGCAGTATCGGTCAATGCGCAAGTCCAGGTTCCTCGGGAGCATGTTCGCAACGGCGAGATCGTGCTAAATGTCAGTGCTTTGGCAACCGATAAATTAATGATTGCCAACGATGTGATTAGTTTTCAGGCGAGATTCTCTGGGCGGGCCCATGAAATCATGGTGCCTATTGAGAACGTAGTTGCCATTTATGCCAAGGAAACGGGCAAGGCAATGGCATGGCCTTTGAGGTGAGCAAGCCGCTGGCCGAGGCTGAGCCTCATTTGCAGGCAGTCCAAGAATCTGAAGAAGAATTCCCGGAGTCTGTATCAACCTCCGAGGATCCACCTCGGCCGCCTGCAGGCGGCCGTCCAAAACTGACTCGCGTAAAATAAGCGACAAGCCGACTTAGCTCAGTTGGTAGAGCAATCGCCTTGTAAGCGATAGGTCATCTGTTCGAGTCAGATAGTCGGCACCCAACAGCATGCGCAGACAGCATGTCTGCACCACCCCCGGATTAGCCGGTAGCGCCCGCCGATTCCAGTATTTTTTTCAGCTCTCCGCTTTCGTACATCTCGCCCATAATGTCGGAGCCCCCGACAAACTCACCGCCCACATACAGCTGCGGAATGGTCGGCCAGTTCGAGAAGTCTTTGATGCCCTGTCGGATCGCATCATCATCTAGCACATTCACGGTGACCACGTTTTTTACGTCACAGGCCTTTAATAATTGAACGGCACGACCCGAGAATCCGCATTGAGGAAATTGCGCGGTGCCTTTCATAAAGAGCACGACAGGGTGTTCTGTAACGGTCTTCTGAATGAATTCTTTTGCGTCCATGTCCTATCTCCAAAGAAGTGCAAAGTTTACTTTAGCTGGCCAAAAATCCGATGACGGCCCGGGGCTGTGATTGGCTATCGGTAAGGCCTCTGACTCGGGCCAGGCCCGCCTTATGGAATAACGCAATGACGGCTGTCTGCTGTTCTGATCCGTGTTCGACCAATAAAAAGCCGCCGGGTTCAAGCCAATAGTGGGCTTCGTGGGTGAGTGTGGCGATATCGGCAAGCCCGTCGGATCCGATCGCGATGGCCTCCCCTTTGGCCATGGCCGATGGACTTAAAGCGGTTTTCGGCTCAAACCGAAGATCCCCCTGAGATAGATGCGGATCGTTTGCAGCAACGTACGGTGGATTGCTAATTAAGCCGTGAAACTTCTGGCTCGTATGCCTAAGCGCATCGAACCAGCTGCCCTGGTGGAAGCGCATCTGTGATGCTGCATCTAATCGGGCCGCATTATTGCGGGCCACCTGTAAGGCGGCCGCTGACTGGTCTGTAGCCGTGATTTCGGCTGACCGAATTTCTAAAGCTAAGGTGATGCCGATGCAGCCGCTGCCCGTTCCCAAATCAGCGAGTCGAAGTGGCCGGCCTGCAGTGGGGGCTAAGGCAATGACTGTGTCGATTAAGAGCTCCGTCTCCATCCGAGGGATGAGCGTGGCAGGGCTGACCCAGAAGGGCCGGCCATAGAATTCTCGAAATCCGGTCAGGTACGCAATCGGAATGCCCAGTTTGCGCTGGGCCACCATGCGCGCAAAGAGTGCCCGAACCTCGCGCGGCACGGGATCTAATCCGTGGGCAATCAGGGCCTCGCGGGCCTTGCCGCTTGCCGCCTCTAGTAGGGCCATCGCTTCTCGACGCGGTAGCTCTGAGGCACCCAGTAAATCGTTAAGCATCCGCCATCGCCGAGAGCTGCTCGGCCTGGTGCTCCGACATCAGTGTCTGGGTCAGCTCTGCCAGATCACCATCCATCATGGCATCGATTTTATAGAGTGTGAGATTGATGCGGTGGTCTGTGATTCGGCCCTGCGGAAAGTTGTAGGTTCGGATCCTCTCCGATCGATCACCCGATCCGATCATGAGTTTTCGGGCGCTGGCTTCTTTGGCATGCAGCTCACGCATTTGCTGATCTCGAACACGGGCAGCCAGGACCTTTAAGGCCCGCTCTTTGTTTTTATGCTGACTGCGATCGTCCTGACATTCCGCTACAAGTCCTGTTGGTAGGTGGGTGATACGAACCGCCGATTCGGTTTTATTGACATGCTGGCCACCCGCGCCTGAAGCCCGAAAAACATCGATTCGTAATTCATCGGGCGCAAAACTCACCTCAGCGACCTCGTCAGCCTCAGGCAGCACAGCCACCGTGCAGGCCGAGGTATGAATCCGGCCCTGAGTCTCAGTCTGCGGAACGCGCTGGACCCGATGGCCACCCGATTCAAACTTTAGTTTGGAGTACGCGCCGTTGCCAGCGATGCGCACGATCACTTCCTTATAGCCCCCAAGGTCGGAGGCATTAGCAGACAAAATCTCGGCCTGCCAGCGATTGCGCTCCGCATACCGCATATACATTCGCAGCAAATCTGCCGAAAAAAGTGCCGACTCGTCGCCGCCGGTGCCTGCTCGGATCTCAAGAATGACATTGCGCTCATCATTTGGATCTTTCGGCAGCAGGAGTAACTGCAGGGCCGCATCCTTTTCTTCGACTGCTGCTTTTAGCCGAAGAATTTCCTCTTGGGCAAATTCTTTAAGCTCAGGATCATTCATCCAGTCCTGGGCGGCAGACAAGTCTGCTTCTAGCCGTTGATAGTCACGAAACCCTTCCACCACAGGCGCGAGATCCGAACGTTCTTTGGAGAGTCTTCGAAACTCATCCATACGATCGGTGGCGTCGGGGGCTGACAGCAGACGGTCGACCGCCTCAAGGCGTTCG
>RFRK01000059.1 GCA_009924525.1 Betaproteobacteria bacterium | reverse complement strand
TCCTGCGCCCACACACATCAGACCAAGAGAAATTGCGGCGGAGCTGGCCCGATCGAGCACTCCGTAAATGAGCTCTGGGGGAATGAGCCCCAGAAAATTACAAATCACCCCTGCCAAGGTTGCAATGAGCAGCGGATTGCGCAGCAGTTCTGCAATCAGTCTGCCGGGGTGCAGGGTATTGGCCAAAAAAGAAACCGCCAAGACATTGGCCAGGGGAACAGCAAATCCGACAATCACCGCCATCATGGCGAGGCCCTCGCCACCCCAAGCGCGGGAGGCAACGGCAAAAGCAACATAGGTATTGAAACGAAACGCACACTGGATGCCGGATGCCCAGTCCATGCGTGTCATGCCGGGAATCCATCGGGTGAGAACGCCAAGCGCTGCGGCAACGAGTACACCCGCGGCGGCAGCCTGGACCATCAGCGTGGTCTGCCCCGAGGCCAACGTGGTGCGCGTGACTGCCGCAAATAGCAAGGCAGGAAACAGCACAAAATACACCAGCCGCTCCGCACCTTCCCAGAAGCTTCGGCCGATCCATCCCGAATGCATGATGATGGCACCCGCCACAATCATGGCGAAGTCGGGGAAAAGAAGTGAAAATCCGTTCATGGTGAGCAAGGCAGACGCACAGTCTAACGGGCCAATTCGGCCCAATGCATCCGATGCCGCTGAAATCGATCGCTTTTGTGATGCGATGTGGCTGGAGGCGGGCCTGTCTAAAAATACTTTGTCGGCCTATCGCCAGGATCTCTCTGATCTCGGCGTGTGGCTGATGGGCGCGGGCCGCGCGGGCCTGCCGATGGCCTCACGCGAAGACATCAGCCGCTATTTCTCCGTTTGTTTTGCAAGCATCCGGGCGAGCACCGCCAACCGAAGGCTCTCGTCATTGCGCCGCTATTACGGATGGCTTTTACTGCATGGCCGACGTGAGGATGATCCTTGTCTGCTGCTGAAATCCGCAAAGCGACCCGAGCGGTTTCCAAAGGCGCCCGCTGAATCGCAGATCGAAGCGCTTTTATTGGCGCCCAATCCCGAGACTAGCCTCGGCCTACGCGATCGGGCGATGCTGGAAATGATGTATGCCGCAGGCCTTCGCGTCAGCGAGCTGATCGCCTTAAAGAGCATTGATGTATCTCAGGCCGATGCGGTCGTACGTGTGATTGGTAAGGGCGATAAAGAGCGGCTCGTTCCGATTGGTGAAGAAGCGATGGCCTCACTGCTGCTTTATATGCAGCGTGGCCGGCCCCTGCTGCTTGCTGGCCGCAGCAGTGATGCTCTTTTTGTGACGGAGCGCGCAGCAGCGATGACGCGCCAGCGCTTCTGGAAAATCATTAAGACTTATGCTGCGGCAGCGGGCATTCTGGGCCCGGTTTCCCCTCATAGCCTGCGCCACGCATTTGCAACCCATCTGCTGAATCACGGGGCTGATCTTCGCGTAGTCCAGATGCTGCTCGGCCATGCCGATATCTCGACCACCCAGGTCTATACCCATGTGGCCAATGATCGATTGAAATCCATCCATGCCAAGCATCATCCGCGGGCCTAGAATTACGCTATGACTTTTTACTCAGCCCTCGGGCTCACTGCGCTGCTCGCGTATCTGTTGGGCTCGATTTCTTTTGCGGTTGTAGTGAGCCGACTCCGTGGCCTGGCTGATCCACGCAGCTATGGCTCCAATAATCCCGGAGCCACCAATGTCCTGAGAAGCGGCGATAAGCTCGCTGCGGTGCTCACGCTTCTTGGTGATGCGGCCAAGGGACTGATTGCTGTCTTGTTGGCGGCTGCCTTCGCGCCGCAGTGGACAGTTTCTCAGCAGCAGCTGCTCATTATCGTGGCGGGAATCGCGGTTTTCGTGGGCCACCTATTGCCGGTATTTTTCCGATTCCAGGGCGGCAAGGGTGTAGCTACAGCCTTCGGCGTGCTGCTGGGCTTTGATCCGACGATGGGGCTGCTCGTGGGCCTGATCTGGCTTTTGGTGGCTAAGCTTTCTCGAATTTCATCACTGGCCGCACTCTGTGCTGCATTGGCCGCACCAGCGTTGACGTTCTGGCGTCATGGTGCTGATGTGATGCTGTGGGCAGTAATCTTTATCGCGGTGTTATTGATTGTGCGACATCAACGTAACATTAGTCAGCTGCTCTCCGGCAAGGAGAATGCTTTCAAGAGGTCTTCAAGCTAAGTGTGGAAAGTGGCCATCGGGGCCGCACAGTAAATCCGGAATCCATGGCTGGCGGCCTACCAGCAAGCAGATGCAGTGCCGCCGCCCATGCAATCATGACGCCGTTATCCGTACACAAGTGAGGCGGCGCAAACAGTACCTCGATCTGATCCGTCTCTTGGAGGGCATTAAATTGCTTGCGGAGTAGCTGATTCGCACCCACACCGCCTGCCACGACGATCTGCTTGAGTCCAGTGTCTTGCAGCGCCTTTCGGCATTTTGTAACGAGCACCTCTACGATGGCTGCTTGAACTGCGGCCGCCATGTCGGCGCGAGCCTGATCATTCAGCTGACCCGCTGTTTTCAGTTTCTGCACTTGAGTCAAGACAGCAGTTTTAAGTCCTGCGAAACTGAAGTCCAGGGTGGGTCGTTTAAGCAATGGCCGGGGCAGCTCGAAACGTTGTGCATCGCCTTGGGCTGACCATCGCGCGATCTCGGGTCCACCTGGATAGCCCAGCCCCAGTAGCTGCGCAGATTTGTCAAAGGCCTCGCCAGCTGCATCATCAATGGTCTCGCCGAGCATCTGATACTGGCCCAAGCCTTCCACTTGCATGATCTGTGTATGCCCGCCGCTCACAAGCAGGGCGAGAAATGGAAATCTGAGCCCTGAGGCGTCTGGGTCAAGCAGGGGCGAAAGGAGATGGCCCTCAAGGTGATGAATCCCGATGGCCGGCCGGCCAATTGCATGGGCCAGTCCCTGGCCGAGGCTCGCGCCAACCAGCAGCGCTCCCGCAAGGCCTGGCCCTGCGGTGTAGGCCACCGCGTCCAGATCCCTCCAGGGCACGCCTGCTTCTTGCATCACCTGCTCGGATAAGGGCGCAAGCCGCTGGATATGGTTTCGCGAGGCCAGCTCAGGCACAACCCCGCCATAGGCCGCGTGTAGGGACACCTGACTGTGTAGGGCTTGGGCCAGGACTTCGGCCTGACCGCCCAGGCCGGGCGGCAGGCCCGGGGTGGCGGATGCGCGAATGAGGGCAACGCCTGTCTCGTCGCAGGAGGTCTCAATTCCCAAGACCAACAGACGCTCGGTCACTTGCCAGAATTCCCTGGGTTGACCATACTTACGGGTTTTCCGGGCTCCAGGCCCTTCATACTGATTGGAAAGACGTTCACGATGCCGGTTGTTCGAGTTAAAGAAAACGAGCCCTTCGAGGCCGCCCTTCGCCGCTTTAAGCGCACGATCGAAAAGATCGGCCTTTTAACAGAACTGCGCGCGCGCGAGTTTTATGAAAAGCCCACGGCTGAGCGCAAGCGGAAAAAAGCAGCCGCAGTGAAGCGCCACTATAAGCGTGTTCGCAGCATGATGCTGCCCAAGCGTAAGTATTAATTGTCCATCAAGGCCCGCCTTCAGGAAGATATCAAGGCCGCGATGCGGTCCAAAGAGTCCGAGCGACTCACCACGCTGCGACTCGTTACTGCGGCCATTAAGCAAAAAGAAGTCGACGAGCGGATAGAACTCGATGACGCTGCCGTCCTCTCGGTGTTAGAGAAGATGATCAAGCAGCGCAAAGATTCCATTAGCCAATTTACGGCCGGAAATCGCCAAGATCTGGTTGCCAAAGAGCAGGCTGAACTTGATATCCTGGCCGCTTACATGCCTGAGCAGATGTCTGAGGCTGATCTGGATGCAGCGATCGCTTCAGCCATCGCCGAATCGGGCGCCGCCGGCCCCCAGGCGATCGGCAAGGTCATGGCCCTGCTGAAGCCCAGGCTTGCTGGCAGGGCCGACATGAGCCAGGTATCTCAGCGGCTAAAAGCCCGTCTGACCCAGTAACACGGAGCGAATTGCCCTGTCGGGCGGTGCCGAGGAATATCGCGGCACCGAGTGGCGCGGCGTGGATACACTAGGGGCATGATTCCTCAGCAATTCATCGATGATCTGCTGCGTCGTGTGGATGTGGTCGAGATTGTTGGGCAGCATGTACAGCTAAAAAAAGCCGGCGCTAATTACTCTGGCCTCTGCCCCTTCCATGCTGAGAAGTCACCTTCTTTCACGGTCAGTCCCAGCAAGCAGTTCTATCACTGCTTTGGCTGCGGGGCCCACGGCACTGCTCTTGGCTTTTTGATCGAACATCTTGGCCTGCCTTTTCCTCAGGCCGTTGAAGATCTTGCGCGCCGGGTTGGACTTGAAGTCCCACGACAGGCTCCTGTGGCGGATCCGGAGGTTCGTAAGCGCGAATCTGACCAGCGGGCACGACTGAAGGATTGTCTGCTGCAGGCAGCCCGTTTTTATCAGCGCAGGCTTAAAGACTCCCCGCATGCCATTGATTACCTCAAAGGCCGCGGTTTATCTGGCGAGGTTGCCGTTCGATATCACTTGGGTTATGCACCGGAGGCCTGGCAGTCACTGCAATCTGTCTTTTCTGATTATCAGAGCCGAGATCTCCTCGATGCCGGTCTGGTCATTGATGGCGAATCCGATCGGCGTTATGACCGTTTTCGTGATCGCATCATGTTTCCAATTCTGAGTAGCCGCGGAGAGGTTTTGGGTTTTGGTGCCCGCACGCTCGGCGCCGATGAGCCGAAGTATCTGAACTCGCCTGAGACACCAGTCTTCTCTAAAGGCTTTGAGCTCTATGGCGTGTTCGAAGCGCGCCAATCCATTAGAGAGGCGCGGCAGCTCTGGGTGGTTGAGGGCTATATGGATGTCGTGGCCCTGGCCCAGCATGGAATCGGGCATGTCGTGGCGACATTGGGCACTGCAACGACAGCGCAGCATTTGCAGCAGTGTTTGCGTCTCAGTGATCGCGTTGTGTTTATGTTTGATGGAGATGCGGCCGGTCGACGGGCGGCCGCACGCGCGATGGAAACAGCGCTGCCTTTTGCGAGCGAGCAGAATCGGATCGATTTTGCATTTTTGCCTGAAGAGCATGATCCCGATAGTTTTGTTCGCGCCCATGGTGCTGAGGCTCTTCGTGAATGGGTATCGAAGGCCATGCCCTTGTCAGCCTGGCTGCTTGAGGTGGCAACGGGTGGCCAGTCTCTCGAGATTGCCGAGGGCAGGGCGGCGGCAGTGACGGAGGTTCGGCGGCTCTTGTCGCTGATGGCAGCAGGCCCGTTGAGAAATCAAATTGCGCTTCAGGCCGCTCGGCGACTCGATGCGTCTGATCTTGTAAAAGATTCTGCCCCCGCGTTCGCCCGTGCTGACGGCAAGCCGCGTGGTCCAGCATCGCTGGGCCCTGTAATAACAACGGGGCCACGATTTACGCGGCCAGTGATCCGACCGCTTGGGGAGCGGCTACTGCAGATTATCGTGCGCGAGCCCGCGTGGGCACGGCTTATCGATGACCAGGTGCTGTCCGCCCTGGACGGCCCCCAGTCTGCATTGCTGTTATGGATTCAGCAGCGGCTTCCCGAGCAGGGGTCGGTGAATTTCGCCATGCTCCACGAGGCTGCCCTTGCTGAGGGCCGCGATCGAGGATCTGAGGCGGTGCGATTTTTTATTCGACTCGCCCAGCCGGATGCAGCGCTAGACGCGCTCTCTGAGAGTACCCAGCTGCTACGGGAAGAGTTCAATCTGACCCTGGTTCGGCTCAAGCTTCGGGTACTGGAGGAGCGTGCCGCGGCGCTTGCGGATCAGGCGGGATCCGATCCAAATTCGAGGGCAGAGCTTCAGCGGGTGAGAGAGACCATTCAGCAGCTGAAGGCCCGGCCCCCGAATTGAACGAGGGTTTTGGGCTTTAAGTTACTGATTTTCAACATTTTTTGCTATAATGGAGGGTTTCCGCTGAATCACCTAAAAATTGCCACACAAGGACCCCAAGCCCGTGAGCAAACCCCAGAAATCCGTCGTGAAGACCCCCGCAAAAAAATCGGCCGTAAAACCGTCTGCAGCCAAAAAGCCGCCCGTCAAGGCGGGCAAGCCTGCTGCTGGAAAATCACCAAAATCCGCCTCATCTAAACCTGCGACCAAGGCCGCCGCGAAAGCCCCCGCTGCCAAAAAGCCCACTGCGGCTGCAAAAAAACCTGCCGCTAAAAAGCCAGCAGCTAAGCCTGCGGCCAAGAAATCAGCTGCGGCTGCAAAAAAACCTGCTGCTAAAAAGCCAACAGCTAAGCCTGCGGCCAAGAAATCAGCTGTAAAGCCGGCCGCCAAAAAGTTGGCAGCCGTTACAAAAAAGCCGATCGCCAAAACCCCAGCCAAACCTGCTGCGAAGCCTCAGGCAAAGCCGCTGCCTAAGGCCGTTGTTAAGGGCGCTGTCGAAAAGCCTTCCACTAAAAAACCTGCGATCGCCGCAGGAAAAAAACAAGCACCTCCGGCCCCCGCATCGAAGAAAGAGAAATCCGCCACAAAGCCCCAGCCGATTGCTGCAGAAAAGCCTGTGCTAAAGCCGAAGGGCAAGCCAGGCCGGCCGCCGAAAAAGTCACCTGAGCAAATCGAGGCTGAGGCCAGCGGTCTGGATGACACAGTCATTGATGATGTTGAAACCGCTGATGTCATCGAGCCGCCTCCACCACCGAAAAAAGGTTCGGCACGCCGGGCCCGCGATCGTGTCCTGAAAGAATTTTTGCCGCTGGGCGGCGCAGTAACCCCTGAAGAGCTTGAGGCCCGTAAAGCCAAGATCAAGACCTTGTTTAAGCTCGGCAAGGAGCGGGGCTACCTGACCTATTCAGAGATCAACGACCACCTGCCCGAGAACGTTGTCGAGGCCGAGCAGATCGAGTCGATCGTCTCGACTTTCAGCGATATGGGTATCGCGGTCTATGAGCAGGCTCCCGATACCGAGACCCTGCTGCTCACCAGTAATGCACCCGCCTCTGACGACGATGATGCCGAAGAGCAGGCAGAAGCAGCGCTGCAGACCGTCGATTCTGAGTTTGGCCGTACGACTGATCCTGTTCGGATGTATATGCGTGAGATGGGCACTGTGGAGCTGCTCACTCGTGAGGGTGAGATTGTCATTGCCAAGAAGATCGAAGAAGGCCTGCGCGATATTGTGATGGCGATCTCTGCCTGTCCGGCCACGATTGGCGAAGTTCTAGAGTGTGCCAACAAGATTCGGGAGGGCACGATGCCGATTAGCGATGTTGTCGATGGCATCGTGGATCCAAACGCCCCCGAGGAAGATCTGCTGTCCTCTACCGAGGCTGAGTTTGCGGCCATTGAAGCCTCCGAGGAGGTTGACGATGACGGTGCTGCTGCAGCGGCTGCAAATAACGCGCGCCTCGAAGAGCGCAAGGTTGCAGCGCTTGAAAAATTTGATGTGATTCAGAAGGCTTTCGACAAAATGCGCAAGGCAGTCGATGGCGATGGTTACAAGTCACCAGCCTACGAGAAAGCACAGAAGTCGGTCAGCAATGAATTTATGAGTATCCGCTTCACTGCGAAGATGGTCGAGCGCCTTGCCGATACACTGCGCAGTCAGGTTGAAGATGTGCGCCGAATTGAGCGCAAGATTCGTTCGATTGCTGTCGATAAAGTCGGTCTAACGCAAGATTGGTTTATTAAGGAGTTTCCCGGCAACGAGACCAACCTGGATCTCTTTGCAAAAAAAGTCGCAACGGCAGGCGCATCTTCACAGCTGCTTCAACGCAATCTTCCTGCCCTACAAGAGGAACAACAGAAACTGATTGCCCTGCAGACCAAGGTCGTATTGCCCCTCCATGATCTTCGCGAGATCCACAAGCAGATGACTGCGGGTGAGCGCAAGGCGAGGGCAGCGAAAAAAGAAATGACCGAGGCCAACCTGCGCCTGGTGATCTCGATTGCTAAAAAGTACACCAACCGCGGCCTGCAGTTTCTCGATCTCATTCAGGAGGGCAATATCGGACTGATGAAGGCGGTCGACAAGTTCGAATATCGTCGGGGCTACAAGTTTTCAACTTATGCGACTTGGTGGATTCGTCAGGCGATCACCCGCTCGATCGCCGATCAGGCGCGGACAATTCGAATTCCGGTCCATATGATTGAAACAATCAATAAGATGAATCGGATTTCCCGTCAGATTCTTCAGGAGACTGGCAAGGAGCCCGATCCGGCAACGCTCGCCATTAAGATGGAGATGCCGGAAGACAAAATCCGCAAGATTCTGAAAATCGCCAAAGAACCGATCTCTATGGAAACCCCGATTGGCGATGATGATGACTCCCATCTTGGCGACTTTATCGAAGACACCAACACGGTTGCGCCGATGGAAGCTGCCTTGCAGGATTCTATGCGTGATGTGGTCAAAGAGGTGCTGGATTCGCTCACTCCGCGCGAGGCGAAAGTACTTCGAATGCGATTCGGTGTCGAGATGGCTACCGATCACACCCTGGAAGAGGTCGGCAAACAGTTTGATGTGACGCGTGAGCGAATACGCCAGATCGAAGCAAAAGCATTGCGTAAGTTGCGGCACCCCAGCCGCAGCGATAAGTTGAAAAGTTTTCTAGACACGTTGTGAAATAAAAAGGCCTGGGGATCCAGGCCTTTTTTCTACTCATAATCGCAATGACAGTAATCCCGGGGGCCGTTAGCTCAGTTGGTTAGAGCAGAGGACTCATAATCCTTTGGTCGCTGGTTCGAGTCCAGCACGGCCTACCATTCGTAACCGTAGCAGCACCGTTAAGATTTTGTCTTCGGCGTGGGTGTAAAAAAGTTTTACGCTCCGCCTTATGACAAAACCGTTTTCCACTCTATCCGATTTGTAAATTACTCACTAAATTAAACAGCAGGCTCTGCGTATCGCTGGGCAGGCTGCTCAATAACTCCGCAAGTCTCATTGTGTTTTCGGAAAATTCAACTTTTTGTGACGGTGCGGCTTCGGTCGATTGGGCATTGTCGCTAGCCACCACCTGATTGATGTCAAAAGCCAGCCACGTCGATAGCACAAAGAGATGCTGATAATTGGGCATTGATACGCCACGCATCCATCTTCTCGCAGTTTCCTGCGATATTGGTTTCTTAAGACTGTTTTGCCGATTAAAGTGAATGGCTACGAAAGCAGCAGATGGCAAGCGCCCATACTTCTTTCGTAGCCGTTCTCTTAACCGGGTAGAAAAGGCTTCCAAGTTTGGCATTCCCCCCCCCACCGCACTATAAGGATAAAAAATATCAATAAACTTGAAAAACTATTATGAGGCTTTTAATCCTCAA
>RFRK01000058.1 GCA_009924525.1 Betaproteobacteria bacterium | reverse complement strand
GATGCGGGAATCGGGATTCTTTCTTTTGCCTCCACCATGCACGCCGTAAGCGATGAGGTGCTCGCCGGCATGATGGCCTCCATTGCGATGGCAGAAACCGAACTGGATGGCCTGGTGCTCTGGCATGAACCGCCATTTTGTGTCGGCGCTAACTTAAAGCAGGTCGCCCAGGCCTGCAAAGCAGGAGAGTTCACCCGACTCGAGCAGATCGTGGCCCAATTTCAGGCCGCCTCACAGGCCCTTAAATATGCGCGCGTGCCCACTGTTGCCGCAACCCAGGGCCTAGCGCTGGGGGGTGGCTGCGAATTTCTTATGCATGCACAGCAGCGAGTCATGCATCTGGAAACCTACACTGGACTGGTCGAGGCAGGTGTGGGCGTGATTCCTGCTGGCGGTGGCTGTAAGGAGTTCGCGGTTCGCGCTGCGCATTGGGCCGCACGTAGTCCAACACCGGGTGAGGTCTTTCCGTTTATTCAGCAGATCTTCACCACGATCGCGATGGCCAAGGTTTCAAAAAGCAGTCTGCAGGCGATCGAAATGGGTTTTGCCCAGCCGCAGGACGCCACGGTATTTCATGCTCATGAATTGCTCTATGCCGGCCTACGTGCCGCCCGTAATCGCGCCGATCTCGGCTTCACGCCGCCTATTCCACAGTCCGTGCCAGTGGCTGGCCGCACAGGAATTGCAAATCTCTCCCTCATGCTAGTCAATATGCACGAGGGCAAGATGATCAGCGATCACGATTACAAAGTCGCTCATGCGGCCGCGACCGCCCTCTGCGGTGGTGATATCGATCCAGGCACCAAGGTCGATGAGGACTGGCTAATACGTGTAGAACGTCAGCTCTTTGTCGATCTTTTGAAGACTCCAGAGACTCAGGCCCGTATCGAACACATGCTGAGCACCGGCAAACCCCTGCGCAACTGACACCAAGGTAATCATCATGAGCACATCACGCCAAGAGGCTTACATCGTTTCCGCTAAGCGGCTTCCAGTCGGCAAAAAAAATGGCCAAATGAAATCAACCCGACCCGATGACTTGCTGGCCGCCGCGCTTCAGGCCTGCCTCGGTGATTTATCTGAGCTGGATCGCACTGCAATCGATGATGTCATCGTCGGCTGCGCTATGCCCGAGGCCGAGCAAGGCATGAACATGGCCCGCATTGGGCTGCTGCTCGCTGGCCTGCCTCAGTCAGTACCCGGCATCACGATCAATCGCTTCTGTGCATCGGGGCTTCAGGCGGTGGCGTATGCTGCCCAGCGCATTCAGCTTGGCGAGGCAGATCTCGTGCTGGCCGCTGGCGCCGAATCCATGAGCGCAATGCCACAAATCATGGGTAATAAGCTGGCGATGAATCCTGCGGTATTTGAAAACAATGCCCACTTGGGAATTGCGTATGGCATGGGCATGACTGCAGAAAATGTTGCCCGCCAATGGTCCGTCAGCCGCGATGATCAAGATCAATTCGCACTGCTCTCCCACACAAAAGCCTGCAAGGCTCAGGCCGAGGGTGCCTATGCCAATGAGCTGACGCCTTATGAGGTGATTTCCCATCTTCCCGATCCCGAGTCTGCACAGCCGCGACTCAAGCGGTTCTGGATGGGTCAGGATGAAGGTCCCAGGGCGGATACAACACTTGAGCGACTCGCAAAACTCAAACCGGTTTTTCATGCAAAGGGCTCAGTGACTGCAGGCAACTCCTCGCAGATGTCAGATGGTGCGGGCGCCCTGCTGTTAGCCTCGGCCTCGGCAATCAAGGCCCACGGCCTGACACCAATCGCGCGCTTTGTTGCCTTTGAGGTCGCCGGTGTCGCACCCGAGATCATGGGCATCGGTCCGATAGCAGCAATTCCAAAGGCCGTCGCAAGGGCGGGTATTCGGCTCCAGGATATCGGCTGGATTGAGTTAAACGAAGCCTTTGCTGCCCAGGCGCTTGCAGTGATTCGCGAACTAAAACTCGATCCCGCACTGGTAAATCCATTGGGTGGCGCGATCGCAGCAGGCCACCCCCTTGGCGCAACCGGCGCAATCCGCTCTTGCACCGCAATTCACGGCGCAAGAAGGCAGAGAAAACCCTACTCGATGGTGAGCATGTGCATCGGCACCGGCATGGGAGCCGCAGGTATATTTGAGACCCTGTAAATCAGGAGCGCACCATGCAAAAACTCTGGGTCCAGCAGTATCCACCGCAAGTCCCTGCAGAAATTGAACTCCAACGTATTACTTCGGTTACGGATTTCTTTATTCAGGCTTGCGAAGAGTTTGGGCCCAAGACTGCCTATATCAGCATGGGCAAGTCAATCACTTATCAGGCGTTAAACGAGCAGAGCCTGATATTCGCCCAATACCTGCAGTCGGTCGGTGTCAAAAAAGGGGACCGTGTGGCCCTGATGATGCCTAATGTCTTGCAATATCCGATCGCACTGTTTGGCACCCTGCGCGCAGGTGCCGTGGTGGTGAATTGCAATCCCTTGTACACGCCCCGGGAGCTTGAGCATCAGCTGACCGACTCCGGTGCGGTTGCTATTGTGATTCTTGAAAACTTCGCCCACGTGCTGGAGCAAGTCATTGGCAAGACCCAGGTCCGGCAGGTCATCGTGACCCCGCTGGGTGAGATGCTGGGCGCCAAAGGCCATATCGTAAATTTCGTGGTGCGTAAGATAAAAAAACTGGTGCCGGCCTGGAATCTTCCGCAGGCCATTTCAATGAAACAGGCCCTGAGCCTGGGCCAAGGAAAATCTTTCAATGCACCAATGCTCACCCCGGAAGACATTGCCTTTTTACAGTACACAGGTGGTACCACCGGCGTCTCGAAGGGTGCGGTGCTCACCCACCGAAACATCTGCGCCAATGTGCTGCAGGCCGAGCATTGGATTGCACCGGTTGTCCGCCGAGGCGAGGAGTTCATTATCACGGCTTTACCGCTCTATCACATCTTTGCACTAACAGCGAACTGCCTCACATTTATCCGTATCGGCGCGCAGAATCTGCTGATCGCAAATCCGCGTGATATTCCCAATTTTGTAAAAGAGTGGGCCAAGTACCCTGTGACCGCGTTTACCGCGGTGAACACGCTTTTTAATGCGCTTTTAAACCATCCAGATTTTCAAAAATTAAATTTCTCAACCCTTCGAGTCACCCTTGGCGGCGGCATGGCCGTACAAAAGCCCGTCGCAGAACGGTGGAAGGCCGTGACCGGCTGCGCACTGTCACAGGCCTACGGCCTGACCGAGACTTCGCCCGCAGCCACGATCAACCCACTGGCAGACATTCCGTTTTCGGGATCCATCGGCCTGCCCATCTCGTCAACCGAAGTCTCGATTCGTGATGACAGCGGCAATGAGCTCGCCCTCAATGAAGTCGGTGAGATCTGCCTGCGTGGGCCTCAGGTCACCTCAGGCTACTGGGGCCGGCCCGATGAAACTGCAAAAATCTTTTTCCAAGATGGCTTCCTAAAAACTGGCGATATGGGCTATGTCGATGACAAAGGTTATGTCTTTCTGGTCGATCGAAAGAAAGACATGATTTTGGTCTCCGGGTTTAATGTCTATCCCAATGAGGTCGAAGAGGTTGTCGCCATGCATCCTGCGGTGCGCGAAGTCGCGGCAATCGGCGTGCCCGATGCGCAAACCGGCGAGGCCGTCAAGCTTTATGTTGCAAGCTCAGATCCCGCACTGACCAAAGAAGCCTTAATCGATCACTGCAAACAATATCTGACGAACTATAAGGTGCCCAAGCAAATTGAGTTTCGGCCAGAGCTGCCAAAAACCAATGTGGGCAAGATCCTGCGCCGGGCCCTCCGGGATTCCTAAGCTGTAATAACTCAGGCTAAAACAGCCCGACAACCTTGCCATCCACTAGATCAATCCGCTCCGCAGCAGGCACTTTAGGCAAGCCCGGCATGGTCATGATGTCGCCGCAGACGGCAACGATAAATTCCGCTCCCGCTGCTAGGCGGATTTCTCGAATCGTAACCACATGGCCTTCCGGTGCGCCCCGCAATGTCGGATCGGTAGAAAAAGAACTCTGGGTCTTGGCCACACAAATGGGATAGTGGCCATATCCCTGATCCTGCAGGGTCTGAATCTGCTGATGAATTTTTAAATCCGCTGCGACTTCCTTAGCCCGATAGACCCTCTTGGCGATTTTATTAATCTTCTCCCAAAGAGAATCGTGTTCGTCGTACACAAATTGAAACCGCGACGGCATCTCACAGAGCTCGACCACACGATGAGCGAGCGCCGCGGCGCCCTTGCCGCCCTCCGCCCAGTGTGAGGCAAGTACCACATCCACCCCCAATGCCTGCATCCGCTTTTTGATCAACTCAATCTCAGCCGGTGTATCAGTCATAAACTGATTAATTGAAACGACACACGGAATCCCATAGACACGGGTGATGTTTTCAACATGACGCTCGAGATTCACTAGGCCTTTATCGAGAGCGGCACAGTCCTCTTGAGTGAGCGCATTTAATGGGACATGGCCATGGTATTTCATGGCACGAACCGTGACGACAATCACCGCCGCAGAAGGGCGTAGTCCTGATTTGCGGCACTTGATATCAATGAATTTCTCCGCGCCAAGATCCGCCCCAAATCCGGCCTCGGTCACAACATAATCCGCCAGCTTCAGCGCCGCCCGGGTTGCGATCACCGAATTGCAACCATGGGCGATATTGGCAAACGGCCCCCCGTGGACAAAGGCTGGATTGTTTTCCAAAGTCTGCACCAGATTCGGAGCCAAAGCATCTTTCAGTAACACCGTCATCGCGCCGTGGGCATTGAGGTCCTTGGCTCGGACCGGCTTCTGATCATAGGTGTAGGCCACGACAATATTAGCGAGCCGTGCCTTGAGATCATCAAGAGAGCGCGCCAAGCAAAAAATCGCCATGACTTCAGAGGCCACCACAATATCGAAACTGTCCTCACGCGGCACGCCGTTGCCGGGACCACCCAAGCCATTCACGATTTTTCGTAAGGCCCGGTCATTCATATCCATTACACGCTTCCATTGGACGCGCCGGCTGTCGATGCCCAGCGCGTTACCGTGATAGATATGGTTATCCACCAGTGCAGCAAGAAGATTATTGGCTAGGGCAATTGCTGAAAAATCGCCAGTGAAGTGCAGATTGATATCCTCCATCGGCACAATCTGAGCATATCCACCGCCCGCAGCACCGCCTTTGACCCCAAAGACTGGTCCCAGCGAAGGCTCGCGCAGGCAGATCATTGCTTTTTTGCCGATGTGATTCAGCGCATCGCCCAGCCCCACCGTGGTGGTGGTCTTACCCTCGCCTGCTGGCGTTGGACTAATCGCAGTCACCAGAATCAGCTTGCCGTCGGGCAAGCTTTCCAGCGACTGCAAATAAGGCAGTGAAACCTTGGCTTTATAGCGGCCATACGGCTCCGCTCAAGATGTTCAGCGGTAATGCCCAGGCGCTTTTCAGCGATCTCTGTGATGCTAAGCATCGATGCGTTCTGCGCAATCTCAATATCGCTGGGCATACCAACTCCGGAATCTAGTGGTGGAACCTACTTCTCGACAAAGGCCCGCTCAAAGACATAGTCGCCAGGGTTGCCAAGGCTCGGAGAAACCTTAAATCCGAGACTATCCAGCATCTCCGAGGTCTCTTTGAGCATGGCAGGGCTGCCGCAGATCATGCCACGATCCACCTTCGGATCCAGGGGCGGCAGGCCGATATCAGAAAAGAGCTGCCCGGTCTGAATGGCGGTGGTCAGACGGCCCGTATGGGTAAAGGCCTCGCGGGTCACTGTGGGGTAATAGATGAGCTGCTTGCGCACCATCTCACCGAGAAATTCATGCTGGGGAAGTTCATTTTTTAGATACTCCCCATAGGCCAGCTCGCTCACAACACGCACACCGTGAATCAGCACGACCCGCTCGAAACGCTCGTAGGTGTCGGGATCACGAATGATGCTCAAAAACGGAGCGATGCCCGTGCCAGTACTAAACAAATAGAGATGTTTTCCGGGGTTTAGGTCATCAATCACCAAAGTGCCCACCGATTTCTCGCTCACCAGAATCTCATCACCGACCTTAATATTTTGGAGCCGTGATGTCAGCGGCCCATTGGGGACCTTGATGCTAAGAAATTCCAAGTGCTCTTCGTAGTTGGGACTAACCACACTGTAGGCCCGCACCAGGGGCTTGCCATCGACCTCCAGGCCAATCATCAGGAAGTGGCCATTGCGAAAGCGCAGGCCCTGCCGGCGTGTCGTAATAAAACTAAAAAGGCTATCGTTCCAATGATGAACGCTGAGTACTTTTTCTTTTTGATATTTCGACATTCTTACTCCCCGACAAATGGATTGGAGCGCCGCTCCTCTCCAAATGTACTCATGGGCCCATGGCCAGGCACAAACTCAATGTCATCGCCCAAGGGGAATAGTTTTCCGCGGATCGAGTCAATCAGCTGCTGATGATTGCCTCGGGGGAAATCTGTCCGGCCAATCGAGCCCGCAAACAACACATCCCCAACAAAGGCCAGTCGATCCGCCTCATGGACAAACACCACATGGCCTGGCGTGTGGCCGGGACAATGAATCACACGCATGGTCTCCTGGCCAACCGATACCGTATCGCCATCGACAAGCCAGCGGTCCGGCGTGAAGGACTCGGCACCAGCCATGCCGAACATCATGCCCTGGGTTTTGAGCTGATCAATCCAGAACTGGTCCTCTTGATGCGGCCCCTCAATGGGTACGCCAAGCTGTCGGGCCAGTAGCCCCGCCTGGCCGCAATGATCAATATGGCCGTGGGTAAGCAAGATCTTCTCAATCGTGACCCCAGCCTGTCGGGCAGCCGCCTCAAGATGATCAATGTCCCCGCCCGGGTCCACAAAGGCCGCGCCCGCTGGGTAATCGGACAGACCACCAGGGAGCAGTTTTGCTGAAACGCGGTGACCGGATGAATCTCGAAATGCATCCGGCAATTATCGCAGATGGTCCAACAGGGCCCCTTTACTAAAAAGCAGCAATATTCTTAGTAGGCCGAGCCATCACGGATGCGATGCATGCTCTGAATATCGACCACCCAGACCAGCCCATCTCCAATCTGCCCAGTCTGGCAGGCCTCAATCATCGCCAAGCGAATAGTCTCCACCATCTCACCATCAGCCAGCACGCAGACCATGACTTTATCCGTAAAGTCGGTCAGCTCGTCTCGCAGCGACCGCCGATCCAGCGAGGAGGGGGCTGTAAATCCCTTTACATTGAAGACAGTCACACCGGGGAAATTCGGAATGGCACGCAAGGCCTCGCGTAGGCGGGACAGCCGATTGGGCCGGATAATGGCGCGAATTTCTTTCACTTCACGTGTCTCCTATTGATCGCTCTGCAAAGCAGCTCTCCGCAGCAGTTTTGCATGAATCATCTCGGCAATCAAACCTCTTGAGGCTCGTCGTCGAACCAGCGGTACAGTGTCGGCAGCACGACGAGTGTCAGCAGGGTTGATGAAATCAGCCCGCTAATCACGACAATCGCTAATGGCCGCTGCACCTCGGAACCCGGCCCGGTTGCAAACAGGAAAGGCACAAGCCCTAAAAGAGCGACAGTTGCCGTCATCATGACGGGCCTAAACCGCTGGACACAGCCCTCGCGGACCGCCTCGGCTACTGCCAGTCCGTCCTGCCGGAATCGACGAATACAGCTAACCAAAACCACACCATTTAAGACTGCAATTCCCCAGAGTGCGATAAAGCCGACCGATGCGGGAAGGCTCAGGTACTCACCGGTAACAAAGAGTCCGATCACTCCGCCAATCGATGCAAAGGGCAGCACCATGATAATCAGGCTGGCGAGCTTGACTGAGTTAAAAAGTAAAAACAATAGAAAAAATATCGCTGCGATGGTGAGCGGCACAATCACCGATAAGGTATCCATCGCCCGCTCTAGATTTTCAAACTGGCCGCCGAACTTAAAGTAATAACCCTGGGGAAGCTTTATTTCTTTCGCTAAGCGCTGCTCCACTTCCTCTACAAAACCGCCCAAATCCCTGCCCTCGACATTGGCCCCGACGACGACGCGCCGCTTACCCCATTCGCGGCTCACCTGGGCTGGACCATCCACCAGCTGAATCTTCGCCACACTAGAAAGCGGCACCTGAGCCCCATTGGAAGTTCTCAGCAGCATATTGCTGATATCTTCAATCGACTCTCGAAAGCGCTGAGGAAAGCGGACCTGAATGCCGTAGCGGCGTTCACCCTCATAAAGTGTCGTTACCTCTTTACCGCCAATCGCTGTCTCAATCAGAGTCTGAACATCCGCAACATTTAATCCATAGCGGGCAATCGCATTGCGATCGATATCGACAGTCAGAAACTGCTGGCCAGACAAACGCTCCACCCGAATATCGCGCGCGCCTCGGACGCTGCGCACCACCTTGGCGACTTGCTCCGACAGCTGTCGCAATTCATTGAGATCGTCGCCAAAGAGCTTGATACCAAGCTGGGAGCGCACACCGGTTACCATCTCATCAACACGCTGCGCAATCGGCTGGGAGATCACAATCTGTACACCGGGTATACCCGCCAGCTTCTTACGAATCTCCGCCTCAATCTCATCCTGATCCCGATCGGACTCCGGATCAATCAGAACAACAGGGCTCGATTCATTTGGGCCTGCAGGGTCCGCCGGCGATTCACCGCGGCCCAAAGGTGAAACCACACTCTTCACTCCGGGAATTTCCGCCACCATCTTCATGGCAGCCATCTCTAACCGAATCGATTCGTCCAGAGAGATGCTGGGTACCCGAATCACCTGGGGGGTGAGCGCGCCCTCTTTCATAATCGGCATGAAAGATTTACCCAAGAAAGGAAAGAGCAGCAAAGAGAGCACCAGCAGGCCAACAGCTACCGCGAGTGTGGCCCGGCGCTCGGCAGTCGCCCGATCCAGCAGAGTCAAATAGTGACGCTTGAGATAAGCATCGCCTTGGTGTCATGGTCCGCCCCGCCCTTTAAAAAATAGGAGCACAGAACGGGTGAGAGGGTCAGGGAGACGACCAATGAAATTGTTAACGCTACCGCGATCGTAATTGCCAGAGGGGCAAACATTTTTCCCTCAATTCCCTGCAGAGTCATCAGCGGCAAAAACACCAGGATGATGATCGCAATACCGAAAATAGTCGGGGTCGCAACCTCGGTCGTGGCCTCAAAAACAGTCCTGACCCGCTCCCCAATGCTTTTGCCCGCCTTACCCAGCTTGTGAAATACGTTTTCCACCACCACGACAGTGGCGTCCACCATCAGGCCAATTGCAATCGCCAGACCCCCAAGCGACATCAGATTGGCGGAAATACCGTATCGATTCATCACGATGAAGGTCGTCAAGGGCGCAATGATGAGCGTGGCCACAACAATCAGGCTAGAGCGAACATCACCCAGAAATACAAAGAGAATCAAAACCACCAAAAAGATGCCCTCGATCAGCACCTTTCCGACAGTCCAAAGGGCTGCATCGACAAGATCGGTACGGTCATAAAAAGGCACGATCTTCAAGCCATCAGGCAGCATGCCAGAGCCATTGATTTCTTCTACCCGATCCTTGACCCGCGAGACCACCTGCTTGGCATTGCCACCACGAATCATCATCACAATACCGCCGGCACTCTCGGTGTGGCCGCCCTTGATCAGGGCACCTTGGCGGACCTCACTACCAATCTGCACCCGG
>RFRK01000057.1 GCA_009924525.1 Betaproteobacteria bacterium | reverse complement strand
CGGCCGCGCTGCAATATCCTTGGGCCCTCAGCCTTGGGCTTTCGGCATCGTGATGATGTGACCGAAATCTCGCGTCTGCTGGATCAGATTGGGATTGATGTAGCGATCGTTGCGCCCTTGAATGCAACGCCGGCTGATCTCGCGGCATTGATCAATGCTGATTTCAATGTCCTGCTTTATCCTGAGACAGGCTACACCACGGCGGCCTGGCTCGAGCGTGAGTTCGGAATGAAGTTCACCCGCACAGTACCGATCGGTGTGAATGCCACGCACGAATTTATTCGTGAGGTCTGTGATATCGCAAGAATTGATCCGCCGTCTTCTGCGGCCTCATCACTGCGAGCCCGTTGGTATGCCCGCTCCGTAGATTCCACCTATTTAACGGGTAAGCGGGTCTTCATTTTCGGCGATGCGACCCATGCGATTGCGGCCGCTCGGATTGCCGCTGAGGAGATGGGCTTTGCGGTGGTTGGGCTCGGCACCTACAGCCGTGAATTCGCTCGCGAGATTCGCGAGGCTGCCAAGCGTTATGGCGTTGAGCCTCTGATTACCGATGACTATCTCGAGGTCGAGCAGCAGATTATGGAATTACAGCCCGAGCTGGTTTTGGGATCCCAGATGGAGCGGCACATCGCCAAGCGGTTATCGATCCCTTGCGCCGTGATTTCGGCACCGATCCATGTTCAGGACTTCCCAGCCCGTTACTCACCACAGATGGGTTTTGAGGGCGCCAATGTGATGTTTGACACCTGGATCCATCCGCTGATGATGGGTCTAGAAGAGCATCTGATTCATATGTTCCGCGAGGATTTTGAATTCCATGATGGTGCCGCACCCTCGCACCTCGGGCACGCTGTTACCGCAGCCACTGCAGAACCCATGACTGCCGCCCGGCCGGCACAACAAACTTCTGTGCAAGATGTAGGCGCCACCCTTGTGCCTGAGCTCGCAGAAGTTGCGGGGGCTAGTGGGAGCGGGCTGATAGCCGCTGAATCGACCTGGGCGGCCGAAGCATTGCAAGAGCTCAACAAGATCCCATTCTTTGTGCGCGGCAAAGCCCGCCGCAATACTGAGCGCTTTGCTGTTGAGCGAGGCGTTAATCCGATCACCGTGGAAACCCTCTACGATGCCAAAGCCCACTTCAGCCGCTAAGTCATCGGGTGGTGCTCCCCTGGCGGCATCCATTCGGGTGGTGATTGTCACTATGGATACCCATTTGGCGACGGCGACAGCACGTGCCCGTGCAAGGCTTGTGCGGCAGCTTCCCGGTCTGCGCCTAACCATGATTGCTGCCTCTGAGTGGGCCAATGATGAACGGCTGCTCGCAGACTGCATTGCCGAAATCGGACAGGCCGATATTGTGGTGGTGACGATGCTCTTTCTCGAAGAGCATTTCCTGCCGATTCTCTCTGCATTAGAGGCAAGGCGAGAGCATTGCGATGCTATGGTCTGCGCAATGTCAGCAGCCGAGGTGGTACGCCTGACGCGAATCGGCAAGTTTGATATGGGTAAGCCTGCCTCGGGCTTGACCGCATTATTAAAACGGCTGCGTGGCAACAAAGATAAGACTTCAACAGGCGGCCAGGCCCAGATGAAGATGTTGCGTCGTGTGCCAAAACTGCTGCGATTCATTCCAGGCACAGCCCAGGATGTGCGCTCTTATTTTCTTACTCTTCAGTATTGGCTCGGCGGCTCCGAGGAAAACATGCTCAACATGGTGCGATTTCTCGTGAATCGCTACGCCAGCGGACCGCGTGAAGTGCTGCGTGGCGCAGATGATCCGCCGCCTCCAGTGGAGTACCCCGATCTCGGGGTTTATCACCCGAAGATGAAGTCCCGCATGTCGGATTGCTTGGCTGATTTGCCAAAGACTGTGGCCCAGACTGACGCAAAAGGCCGGGTGGGCCTGCTGCTGTTGCGCTCGTATCTACTCTCAGGAAATAGCGGCCATTACGATGGCGTGATCCGTGCGATGGAGGAGCGTGGCCTACAGGTGGTGCCAGCCTTCGCGGCAGGCCTGGATGCTCGACCGGCAGTCGAGCAATTTTTTATTGAAAACGGCCAGCCCACCGTCGATGCAGTGGTCTCGCTTTCTGGTTTTTCTTTGGTGGGTGGCCCCGCCTATAACGACGCAAGAGCCGCAGAGGAAATTTTGGCTAGGCTCGATGTGCCCTATCTCGCAGCCCATCCAGTTGAGTTCCAATCGCTCGATCAGTGGGGAGAATCTGAACGCGGACTGCTTCCCGTGGAGAGCACCATCATGGTGGCGATTCCTGAGTTAGATGGCGCCACGGCCCCAATGGTTTTTGGTGGCCGCGCAGGTCAGCCCGGAACTGTCTGCCAAGGCTGTGCTGATCACTGCGCTTTTACAGCCTCCCACAACGCTCAGGATATGCATACCTGCGGGGAGCGTGCACGAATGCTGGCAGCACGCGTTTCGCGTCTTATCGAATTGCGCCGTGAAGAGCGGGCCAAGCGCCGTGTTGCGATTGTGCTCTTTAACTTCCCCCCGAATGCCGGCAATACGGGAACCGCAGCCTATCTATCGGTGTTTGAGTCGCTATTTAATGTGCTGCGCGCCATGCGCGATCAGGGTTACACCATCGAGATGCCGAATACAGTAGATGAGCTGCGCGACAGCATCATTCGCGGCAATCGTGAGCAACACGGCACGGACGCAAATGTTCACACTCTGATTGCCGCCGATGATCATGTGCGGCAGGAGCCATGGCTTGCCGAGATCGAGGCCGCCTGGGGCCCGGCACCTGGTCGGCAGCTCAGCAATGGCAGCGCCATCTTCGTGCTTGGCCGCCAATTCGGCAACGTGCTGGTTACGGTTCAGCCGAGTATGGGCTACGAGGGTGACCCGATGCGGCTGCTCTTTGAACATGGGTTCGCGCCGACCCATGCGTTTTCGGCAAATTATCGCTACCTGCGTGAGGGCTTTCATGCCCATGCCGTGTTGCACTTCGGCACACATGGCGCACTCGAATTTATGCCCGGAAAGCAGAGTGGCATGTCGGGGGCTTGCTGGCCGGATCGTCTTATCGGAGATCTGCCAAATTTCTACCTCTATGCATCCAATAATCCTTCCGAAGGTGCGATCGCGAAGCGTCGTGCGGGTGCCACATTAATTAGTTACCTCACGCCACCGGTTGCGCAGGCGGGCCTGTATCGCGGACTAATGGATCTGAAATCATCTATTGATCGTTGGCGCCAGCTGACACCTGATGCGCCCGAGCGGCCTGAATTGGTAGCGCTGATACAGGCCCAGGCAGCTGAGTTAAGTCTCGCGCCCGCTGAGCCGATCTGGGACCACGGCAGCCCATCGGGCGCATCGCAGTCTTTGGCAGCAAAGGAGAGTGAGGCCAGTCGAGAAATTCGAAAACTGCTGGATGCGGTTCTAGAACTCGAATACACCCTGATTCCACATGGACTGCACGTTGTTGGCGAGCCCAGTCCGCCCGAGGCTCGGGTGGATATGTTGATGTCGATGGCCGAGGCCTCTCATGGACTGGTGCTGGATCGCAAGGCGGTGGCGGCGCTTGTTCACGGAGAGGCTCCCGCAGAGGCGGCTGCTCGTAATTTCGAACGACACGAGCAGCTTGTCGAGATTTTTGAAAAACTCCACGAAGCCAATCAGATGCTGCTGGTCGAGACCGAAGTCGAGGGCATTTTAAAAGCCTTGGATGCGCGGTTTATACGGCCTGCCCCGGGCGGTGATGTGCTGCGCACCCCCGAGGTCTTACCCACTGGCCGAAATCTGCATGGTTTTGATCCCTTCAAGATTCCAAGTGCATATGCTGTTCGCGACGGCGCCCGGCAGGCCCAACGACTGCTGGATCGCTATCAGGCAGATGGCCATCCCCTGCCCGAGTCGATTGCAATGGTGCTCTGGGGCACCGACAACTTAAAGACCGAGGGTAGCCCGATTGCGCAGGCCCTGCATCTGATGGGCGCATCCCCGCGTCTTGACAGCTACGGCCGCGTAGCGGGCGCCATGCTGATTCCATTGGCGGAACTCGGCAGACCGCGTATCGATGTGGTGATTACGCTCTCTGGCATCTTTCGCGATCTGATGCCGCTGCAAATCAAGATGCTGGCTGAGGCCGCTTATCTCTGCGCCAGCGCCGAAGAACCGGTCGAACAAAACTTTATTCGTAAACATGCACTGGCCTATCAGGCTGAGCATGGCTGCAGCCTTGAAGAGGCCTCACTTCGGGTCTACGGCAATGCCGAGGGCGCGTATGGCTCCAATGTCAATAGCCTGATTGAAAATAGTCGCTGGGATGAAGAGGGTGAGCTTGCTGAGACCTATTCACGTCGCAAAGGCTTTGCTTACGGCCGTGCTGGCCGGCCAATCAAGCAGCCCGCGTTACTGCAAAGTGTGCTTAAAGACGTACAGCTGACTTATCAGAATCTTGATTCAGTCGAGCTCGGCGTAACAACGGTCGATAACTACTTTGACACGCTTGGCGGAATTACGGGTGCTGTGAAGCGGGCCCGTGGTGGTGATGCACCGCCGGTGTATATCGGGGATCAAACCAAGGGAGAGGGCGCTGTTCGTACCCTCACTGAGCAGGTTGCTCTCGAGACCCGTACACGAATGCTCAATCCGAAGTGGTATGAGGGAATGCTCAAGCACGGCTATGAGGGCGTGCGACAGATCGAGGTTCACATCACCAACACCATGGGCTGGTCTGCAACGACGGGCCAGGTGCAGCCTTGGGTCTATCAGCAGCTGACCCAGACCTTCATGCTTGATCCAGAAATGCGTGATCGGCTAGCCCGCTTAAATCCTGCCGCCTCCGCAAAAGTAGCCAACCGGCTTCTCGAGGCTTCTGAGCGCAAATTCTGGAAACCAGATGAAAAAACGCTGGCCGCATTACGTCAGGCCGGAGAAGAACTAGAAGACCGCCTCGAGGGGGTCATAGAGGGAGCATCACCATGAATGTCGCCACCGTTCCATTTTCTGAAATCAAACGCACAGGAGGCCGGCCGGATGGCGAGGGCAGCGTCCAGGTGCAGCTCGATCCGTCGTTAAAGATCGGCAATGCCAAGGTCTTTGCAATTTATGGCAAAGGCGGCATTGGCAAGAGCACGACCTCATCGAATCTCTCGGTGGCATTTTCAAAGTTGGGTAAGCGTGTGCTGCAAATCGGTTGTGACCCAAAGCATGACTCAACCTTTACGCTGACTAAAAAACTCATGCCCACCGTTATCGATGTTCTGGAATCTGTGGATTTCCATCCCGAAGAACTGCGCATTGAGGACTTTGTTTTTACAGGCTACAACGGGGTGATGTGTGTCGAGGCCGGCGGCCCACCGGCAGGCACGGGCTGCGGCGGCTATGTGGTTGGCCAGACGGTCAAACTTCTGAAAGAGCACCATCTGCTTGATGATACCGATGTGGTGATTTTCGACGTGCTCGGTGATGTCGTCTGCGGCGGCTTTGCCGCACCACTCCAGCATGCGGAGCGGGCCCTGATCGTGACCGCCAACGACTTTGATTCCATCTTTGCCATGAATCGCATCGTCCAGGCCATCGGTGCGAAATCAAAAAATTATCGGGTACGACTTGGCGGCGTCATCGCCAATCGCAGCGCAGCGACCGATCAGATCGATAAATTTAATGATCGGATAGGCCTGAAGACCATGGCCCATTTCCCTGATCTCGATGTGATTCGTAGAAGCCGCCTTAAGAAATCAACGCTCTTTGAGATGGAAGATTCGCCCGAGTTAAAGCGTGTCCAGGAGGAATATCTCCGGCTCGCGGAAAAGCTCTGGAACGGAGTGGATCCCATGAGCGCCGAGCCCATGAAAGACCGGGATATTTTTGACTTGCTGGGATTTGATTGATCAGCCGCCCAGATCAACTTCCATGAACGACATCAGTCACATCCAATATCTCAAGCAGCGTGATCGCGTCGAGCATTATTTCGATCGCACTGCGGCACAGACCTGGGCGCGGCTGACTTCGACAGCACCCGTGAGTGGCGTGCGGGCCACGGTGCGGGCAGGCCGTGATCGGATGCGAGCGACGTTGTTGTCCTGGCTGCCAGAAGACCTCTCTGGTCTGCGACTTCTTGATGCAGGCTGCGGGACGGGTGCCCTTTCCCTGGAGGCGGCAGGCCGTGGCGCTGATGTCGTTGCTATCGATCTCTCGCCAACGCTCGTCAATCTCGCCCGGGAGCGCGCCTGCGCACAGCCTGCGGCCCGCCGCATCGATTTCCGCGCAGGCGACATGCTTGATGGCCAATTGGGTGACTTTGATGTGGTGGTGGGAATGGACTCTTTGATTCATTACCAGCCCTCAGATGTGGTGCGTGTTTTGTCTAGCCTTGCCGCCCGCACACGGCAGACCATTTTGTTTACCTTTCCGCCGCGCAATCTGGCCCTTGCGGCCATGATGTCCATCGGCAAGCTCTTTCCCCGTGGCGATCGTGCACCCTTTATCGAGCCCGTAGCCTATGAACGGCTCTGCCGGCTGATTCAGTGTGAGCCAGGACTTTCGGCATTTCGTATTGGCCGCACACAAAAAATCTCCAGTGGCTTTTACACCTCGCAGGCCCTGGAATTAGTGAGGACTGCATGAATACCATCCGTGCCCTGAAATCATGGCGGAAGTGGACTCGTGTGAGCCATCGATTTCTGCCCTTTGCTGATGTCGCAACACAAGAGTTGCCGCTGCGTCGGCTGTTTCAGTTATCGCTGTTTCAGGTATCGGTAGGCATGTGCATGGCCTTGCTGATCGGCACGTTAAATCGCGTCATGATTGTTGAGCTCGGTGTTAGTGCCTGGCTCGTGGCGGTGATGGTCGCACTACCACTTTTGTTCGCACCGTTTCGCGCCCTAGTGGGATTCAAGTCGGATATTCATCGCTCGGTACTGGGCTGGCGCCGCGTGCCTTACATCTGGCTGGGCACGCTCTGTCAGTTCAGTGGGCTATCCATCATGCCCTTTGCTTTAATTCTGCTGTCGGGTGATAGCCACTGGCCAGCCTGGGTAGCGCATGCAGCCACGGGTCTCGCGATTTTGTTGGTCGGAATCGGACTGCAAACCACACAGACCGCGGGCCTGGCACTGGCTACGGATATCGCGCCGCAGTCTGCTCGGCCTCGTGTGGTCGCCATGATGTACGCCATGCTTTTAGTGGGCATGGTTGCCAGTGGGATCGCGTTTGGTTTTCTGTTGACTGAATTCAGTCAGATCAAGCTGATTAAAGTGGTTCAGGGAGCAGCGGCAGTCGCTGTGGTGCTGAATGTGATTGCCTTATGGAAACAAGAGGCACGCAATCCAGAGCGCACCGCGCGGTCAATTTCGCGCCCGGCCTTTCGTGAGAATTGGGATCGGTTTTCCAGTCAGCCGAGCACGCTGCGTTTTCTTCTCGCCCTCGGATTGGGCACCGCAGCCTTCAGCATGCAGGATGTCATCTTGGAGCCCTACGGCGGCGAGGTCCTCGGCTTATCCGTGTCAGCCACAACGGTACTCACAGCCCTGATGGCAATGGGCGCCTTAGCCGCTTTCGTCTTGGCAGCCCGGTGGCTAACACGCGGGATGAATGCGTTTCGTGTCTCCGCTGTCGGTGTTGTCGTGGGACTGGCAGCTTTTTCTTGTGTGATTTTTTCTGAGCCCTTTCAAGAGCCGCTTTTATTTCGCATCGGCGCGGTGTTAATCGGCTTTGGTGGCGGCCTTTTCTCGGTGGGAACCTTGACTGCCGCAATGAACTTTGAGCCGACATCCTCGGCCGACCCCTTTGGAAACAGCGGATTGGTGCTGGGCGCATGGGGTGCCGTCACGGCTACTGCCACCGGCCTATCGATGGCCTGTGGTGGCGTGATTCGTGATGCAGTCTCGACGCTTGCACTGGAGGGGCGAATCGGATCTGTACTGGTGACAACAGGCACCGGCTACAGCTTTGTGTACCACGTCGAAATTTGTTTGTTGTTAGCAACGCTGATTGTGATCGGACCCATGGTACGTCTTGCGGGGCGTCCGCGCGGGCCGGCATCGTCAGCATCTAAGTTTGGTCTTGCTGAATTCCCCGGCTGATCAGACATAAGGAGAGTCATCATGGGAACTGGTGCAATTACCGCCTACATTGATGTTGCACAAATTGTGCTCTACATCTTCTGGATTTTCTTTTTCTGGCTCGTTGTCTGGCTGGTGCGTGAGGGTAAGCGTGAGGGCTATCCGCTGCAAAGCGATCGTCGTGACTATGCGGACATTGAAGGCTGGCCCCCACTGCCCTCGCCCAAAACCTACAAACTGGCCGATGGTCGGGAGTTCTCTGCCCCGCATGATCGGGATCGCAGCGCCGCCCCGCTTGCCGCCCAACGCACGGCGAATTTCCCGGGCTCTCCGATTGAGCCAACGGGCAATCCGATGGTGGATGGGATCGGCCCCGCAGCCTGGACGGCTCGAACCGATGCACCGGATCACATGCTTGATGGCAGCGTCAAACTCCAGCCGCTGCGAACAGAGCGCGACCATTCGGTCTCGCTCAATGATGTCGATCCCCGAGGCCTGGAGGTGCGCGGCCACGATGATGTCGTCGCCGGCAAGGTCGTTGACCTTTGGGTGGATCGGGCGGAAACCCTCTTTCGTTATCTCGAAGTGGAGCTGCACAACGGCAAGCGCGTTTTGCTGCCGATTCCGTTTGCACGCATCAATAAGCGCGGCGTGAAAGTCACTGCAATCACGGGAGCGCAGTTTGCCGATGTCCCCACCACACGCCATCCAGACCAAGTCACGCTGCTCGAGGAAGACAAAATTTCCGGCTATTACGGTGGCGGCTACTTGTACTCCACGCCGCAGCGTCAGGAGCCGCTGGCATGAGTTTGGACCATCGTCACGGGTATCCGCACGAGCACGAACTCGAGCCCCAATACGGCCTGCCCGAGGCGTTACCGGCCAACGAGCGTTTGCTATGGCAGGGATCTCCCAATTGGGCGGCGCTGGCAAAGACTGCATTTCATGTGCGAAAGCTTGCAGTGTATTTTGCGATCATCATCGGACTGCGGGTGATCACCGTGCTGCTAGAAGGTGGCGGCGTAGAAAAGGCCATGATCTCTGCGCTCTGGTTGGCCTTGCTTGCGTTAACGGCGATTGGAATTCTGTCGGGCCTTGCGGTGATTGTCGCCCGCACCACTGTCTACACCATCACTTCTCGGCGTGTGGTCATGCGAATCGGCATGGTCCTCACCGTGTCATTTAATCTGCCGTTTAAACGTATCGCAGCCGCAGGACTGCGCTTACATTCGGATGGATCGGGGGATATCCCCTTGGCACTCATGCCGGAGGATCAGATTGGCTATGTTCAGCTCTGGCCCCATGTTCGGCCCTGGCGCTTCGCCCGCACCGAGCCGATGCTACGAGGCCTCAAGCAGCCGCAGCAGGTTGCCAAGATTCTGACCGAGGCCTGGGCAGCATGCGTGGGCGATCGGGCCGCGATCGCTTTCGGCCAGCGTGAAATGGGCCCGACCGAAGCGGGCGGGCTTCGCGGTGATCGTCCGCGATTCGCGGACACTGCGGCCGAGTCTTCGGCCAGTGGAATGCGTCATGCTTGATGCCCACTCTGCCACCCAATCCAGCGCCTTTCAGGCACCACGCTGGCTGCCCATTGCGGTGGTGGTGGGGCTGGCCGTCCTCATGCTTTCCATTGCGTCGTATCGGGCCACGGGTGTTGCGATTCGCGAGCCGGAGTCCGCAGCTGCTGTGGTGCGCGAGTTACGTTT
>RFRK01000056.1 GCA_009924525.1 Betaproteobacteria bacterium | reverse complement strand
GATGAGTCCTCCGGGATGACAGGGCAGACGATCTATGTTGATGCCGGGTTTAATATAGTGGCCTAGAGCACTCAGAGAGCAACGATGGACCTCAGCCGATTCCCAAGGCGAATTTATACGTTGCAACACCGTTAGAATTTCTTCCGCGACTCAGCGCAGCATTAGATGGGCCAAAAATCTGGATTAAGCGCGACGATATGTTGGGCTTATCTCCCGGGGGCAACAAGACACGTAAGCTTGAATTCCTCATCGCAGATGCATTAGCAAAAAGTGCAGACTGCTTAATTACTTGTGGTGCCCCGCAGTCTAATCACTGTCGAATTACCCTAACTGCGGCCAGAAAAGAGGGCCTTCAATGTCATTTTGTGATTGAGGAGCGAGTACCTGGAACTTACTCCGAAACTGCAAGTGGTAATAATTTTATTTTCCATCTGATGTCTGTGGATTCGATTACTGTAGTTCCAGCAGGAACAAATATGGCTGAGGCTATGGAGCGGGTCCACGAAAAGCTGCGGCGCCTGGGCCATCGGCCATACATCATTCCAGGCGGTGGATCGAATGCGCTCGGTGGATTGGGATACGTGGCTTGCGCGCAAGAACTGCAACAGCAGTTTTTCGAGCTTGGCTTGGCAATTGATCACGTGATTGTTGGATCAGGCAGTTCAGGAACGCACGGCGGCCTTGTAGCAGGTTTTGTGGGCAACAACATTGATATTCCGATTGTTGGTGTAGGGGTAAGCCGGGATCCGCAGGATCAAGAGCCTCTTGTCTACAAAGAGGCCTGCGCTGTTGCAGAGCTTTTCAATAATGTATTTACTATACCCCGCCAGCGCGTTGTGTCTGTTGGCGGTTATTGGCAGCCTAAGTATTCGCTACCGAACGCGCCCATGATTGAGGCGGTGAAACTTTTTGCAACCACCGAGGGCGTCCTGTTGGACCCGGTGTATACCGGAAAGGTCGCTGCTGGAATGATTGGCATGATTAGAGAGGGAAAGTTTAAGAAAAATGAAAACCTTCTCTTTATACATACCGGCGGCGCTACTGCCTTGCATGCTTATGAGTCGATACTGCGCTAGGGGCCGATCGCTTTTGCTGCTTTAAACGTGAAGCCTTCGGATGCGATCATCATCGGCGCAGGTGCTGCCGGCATGTTTTGCGCGGGGGTGCTCGGCCAGCGGGGAAAGCAAGTGTTATTGCTCGATCATGCCAAAACCCTGGGCGAGAAAATCCGCATCAGTGGGGGCGGGCGATGCAACTTCACCAATCGCGACAGCGATCTCAATAATTTTTTATCGCTTAATCCTGATTTTGCACGCAGCGCATTGGCCCGGTATACCCCAGCAGATTTTGTTGGACTAGTTCGGCGTTATCAGATTAGCTTTCATGAAAAGCATCGTGGGCAGCTATTTTGCGATGATTCCTCTCGCCAGATTGTTCAGATGCTGCTACAGGAGTGCCTGCACAGCGGGGTAGAGATTCGGCATCCTGTTTTCGTAAACGAGATAGCTCAGGACGGCAATAATTGGCGGGTCAATACCAATACGGGGTCGTATCAGGCAAGATCGATTGTCGTTGCTACTGGCGGACTTCCTGTACCCGCAATTGGTGCTACCGGATTCGCTTTAGATCTCGCAAAAGCCTATGGTATTCCTGTGACACCGATTCGACCGGGGCTTGTTCCATTAGCGTTTACATCGGACACCTTTCAAGGTTTAGAGCTGCTAGCGGGGCTTAGCCTGCCGGTCTGTATTTCGGCTGGACGAAAAGATGATCGATACGGAATGGGTGAGTTTGAGGAAGATCTTCTCATTACACATAAAGGCTTATCCGGCCCTGCAATTCTGCAAGCAAGCAATTATTGGGAAGAGGGCAAGGAGATTTTTCTGGATTGGTCGGCAGGATTAGATCTTCAGGTTGCGCTGGATGAAAAAGTGGTCGGCGCGAAGACCGCTGAAGGGGCGCTTGCAACAGTTTTACCAGAGCGGCTTGCCAAAGTATTTTCGGAAAAAAGCCGTCTCCAGGGCAAAAAATGGGCGGAGATTTCGAGACGGGATCGACAAGCGCTGATGCATCAGATCCAACAATGGCGGGTCAAGCCTGCCGGAACCCTTGGCTGGAAAAAAGCAGAAGTCATGTTGGGTGGTATTGATACCGATGCACTTGACAGTAAAACAATGATGGCAAAAAAGAATCCTGGGCTTTATTTTATTGGTGAATGTGTCGATGTCACCGGCCATCTCGGTGGCCACAATTTCCAGTGGGCTTGGGCAAGCGGCTACGCCTGTGCGATGGCGCTGTCGGCATAGCCCTAAATTACGCGCCCGGATCGCATTAGACCGATTGCGCTGCCAAGTCCGAGCAAGAGGGCTGCAATCAGCAAGAGTGCCCCAGTAATTTCTGTTTGACGCTGTTGTCGAAAAACAATATTTTTCCCCATCGTTTCATAGACGCGATGCAGTTCAGCAAGGCTTGCAGCTCCGAAATAGTCCGCTGAGGTCTCGGTTGCAATGAGCTTGAGCAAATCCTCTTCTAACCGAACCCTCATCGCCATGCCCTGGGCGCGCAGTACGGCTCCCTGCACAGTGCCGATACCTACTGTGTAAATCCGCACGCCATGCCGTGCGGCGAGCTTTGCCATGGTGCGGGCATCCGGCTCCATATTGCCGGCACCGTCTGAGAGCATCACAATCGCAACGCTGTCTCGCGTGCTGGCCGCCGTCTCTGGAGATGTTGGCTCTTTGTATTCTCCATTGAGGATAGCTTGAAGTGGAATACTCCCCGGTGGTAGCACTGCTGCGAGTGCTACCGCGATGCCTGCACCGAGTGCTGATCCGCGCTGTAAGGCAATCCCGTCAAGGGCCGAGTAAAGCGCCTCACGATCTGCCGTTGGCATTTGTGTGACCACTGCTGTTGCAGCAACCGATACAAGGCCCACCTTCATCGAGGCAGGCTGCTGTTCGATAAATCCGCGAATAGCGGCCTTGGCGGCTTCAATACGGCTTGGGGAAACATCATCAGCACGCATACTGCCTGAGGTATCAAGCACCAGCATGACTGCATCAACGCGCTGCGGCACCAAAATTACTGCCTGGGGCCGGGCTGCCGCGAGTATGAATGCAATGATTCCAACAACTGTTAACGCAGCTGACCAATATCCCGCCCGATAAGGCGTGGTGGAAGGCGCGAGCCACGCAGCCGGAGCGTTGGAGGTCTTCCGCTGGAGCCGCTGCTGAACATAAAAAATTATCAAGAGGGGCACAAGACACAAAAGCCAAAGCATTTGCGGCCAAATCCAAGCAATTTCGGAGAGTTTCATCGTGATGCGCGTGCTCCCGAAAGCATCTTGCGTTTCTTTCTGAAGGCGAGATAGGCCATGAGTTGACGCAGTAAGGACTGATCAGCGCTCAATTGGAGGAAATCAGCACCCGATAGCGCACAGGCCTCTTTAATGCTTGCATGGCGCTGCCTCATGATCTCCTCATATCGGCCCCGAATAACAGGGTCGCCCGTGTCAACCAGGGCCTGCTCGCCGGATTCCGAATCTTGAACTGTGATCATGCCAACATTAGGAAGCTGCATCTCAAGCGGATCACTGACCTGAAGACATAACACGTCATGCCGATGGGCTAGCCGACGTAAGGCCTGCTCCCAGCCGGAGGCGACCCAGAAATCGGAGACCAGAATTACCAGGCTGCGGCGTCGAATCACGGCAAGCGCCCGCTCCAGCATCGGGGTGAGTCGTGTGCTGCTGCCGGATGCTTCTTTGGGGCCGAACGACTTGCCACTCGATGTAGGCTCTGCGGTGGTTTGGCTCTGACTATTTAGTTCCATCATCTCAAGTAAACGGATGACATGGGACTGTGCGCTTCCCGGCGGAAGAAGGCGAAGCGGTGAGGCGCTGCTGCCGGCATCGAGCATCGCAGCGATTCGATCACCATGCCTGATTAAAAGACTGGCAAGTGTTCCAACCGTCTGTTGAGCCATACGATGTTTGCTTAGGCCTGCGGACTGAAAAGAAAGTGAATTCGAGGTATCAATCAAGAACCATGCGGTGAGCTCTCGCTCCTCATGAAAGGTACGCACATGTAATGTTCCTGTTCTTGCGCTGACATTCCAGTCTAGGCGTCGCACATCGTCGCCTGCTTGATACTCACGAATATCTGACATCCGCATGCCGGTGCCGTGAAAAAGTGTTTCGTGATCACCCTGAAAAATGCCGTCTAGCCGTCGGATGACTGTCCAGGAAAGGGTCTGCAAAGGCACCTCGGGCCGCCCCGGGGCTTTTGTAGGCGGAGCGCTACTGCCAGCCTCGCTTATGGGCGAAGGCGTTGTGACGGAATCCGTCTTAGTTTGTCGCCGAAACCCGAACATGGCCGTCAAATGGGCGATCTGGGGCAGGAACAGCTTGTAATACCTGCATGACGATGTCATCGGCACTCACGCCCTCGGAGAGCGCATCGTAGGAGAGCACCATGCGGTGCCGGAGCACATCGGCGGCGATGTCAGTCATATCCTGGGGTAGTACATAAGCACGGCCCCTTAAAAACGCCAAAGCACGTGCGCCTTCAACCAGCCCGATCGTTGCGCGGGGGCTGGCGCCAAAGCGTAGCAGCCGGGCAACATCAGGAATACCAAATCGAGCAGGCTCACGGGTTGCGCAGACCAGTTGAACTGCGTGTTGAATAAGGCGCGCGTCGACATGGCCTTCTCGGCAATCCGCTTGAAGTGCAGTTAAGCGCTGCATATCGAGCACTGGCGCTGCTCGAGCGGGAATGCCAGTAAAGCGTTGCGCGATGACAAATTCCTCTTCTTCGGTGGGGTAGCCAATCAGGACCTTCATCATGAATCGGTCCATTTGCGCCTCAGGTAATGGATAGGTGCCCTCGGTCTCAATTGGATTTTGTGTGGCCATCACCAGAAAAGGGTCGGGCACTAAAAACGTCTGGCCGGAGATGGTGACCTGGCGCTCTTGCATCACTTCGAGCAGGGCGCTCTGCACCTTTGCAGGTGCACGATTGATTTCATCGGCAAGCAGCAGGTTATTAAATACGGGCCCTAAGACGGTGCTGAATTCAGATGTCTTTTGGTTATAGATCCGCGTGCCAGTCATATCCGACGGCAACAGATCGGGTGTGAACTGAACCCGACCAAAGCTTCCCTGAAGCGTACTGGCGAGTGTTTTTACGGTAAGTGTCTTGGCTAAACCCGGTACACCTTCAATCAGCAGATGGCCGCGGGCAAGCAGCGCGACGAGCACACGTTCAAGGAATCTGTCTTGGCCCACAACCACACGTTTGACTTCATACAGCAGCCGCTCCATCAGCGTTGCGCTTTCTGAGATCCGCTCTGCGGAGGGCCCAGAAAGCGAGGCTGCCGCAGCGCTGCCCCACGGGTCTCGAGATAGGTTCATCGCAATATCCTTTTTAAGAAAGGGAAAATCCTTGTGTGGTCTGAAAAGAAAAACGTAACGCTAAAACGGCGGAATGCCTACTGCGCTGGCAGCACCTTCAATCGTGGCTGCAAATCCGATTCCGATGAAGGTTCCGGACTTTGTGGGATTAAGAATCGCTGTCACGATTCCAATCACCTCGCCCGACATATTGATCAAGGGGCCGCCAGAGTTGCCTGAATTGACCGCAGCATCAAACTGAATCAGACCGGTTAGTGCCGGTCGATCATCACGGGAGCGAAATTCTCGATTCAATCCCGAGACTACGCCGGCAGAGACCGAGGGGCCAATGCCAAACGGAAAGCCGATTGCTACAACCTCATCCCCTGGCGATACGCGGGATGTCGAGCCCAGTACGGCCGGCTCGAGGTCATCAGGAATGCGCTGCGGCTTAACCAATGCAAGATCCTGCGCGGGCATGATGGCAACAATAGTCGCGGGGGATTCGGTGCCGTCATGAAATACAACATCAATCCGTTGCATGCCGTGTACGACATGAAAGTTAGTTAAAAGGGTACCGTCTTCCATAATCACTACGCCACTGCCAACGCCCAGCTGCTTTTCTGGACTTTTTGGCCGCTTGGGGTCCCGGCCAAAACCTCTCACCCTGACTACTGCGGGCAGCACCGCTTTTGCAGCCCTTGCAGTCCGGGAGGGGAGATCGTTATCCTGAAGGCTGCGCATGACCGCAGCGTCGATATCTTTTTGGGTAATGGGTTTTGGGGGGTCGCGAAGCACGGTCGTAAGTGCCAGGCCAAGTCCGAGGGCCAGCCCGCCGATTGAGATGATCCAGTGTGCGGTTTGTTTCATTGCGCAAAACGTCATCAAGCGCCCGAATGTCTTTGGACGCGTTTAACCAGGAAGCTGAAGTATGCGTTTTTTATGGCCTGAAATGTTATGGACGCTGCTTCTTATCCCAGTGCTTTTGGTGGGATACGTGTGGCTGCTGCGGCGGCGGATGAGGATCGCAGTTATCGCCCCTGATCTGTCGGCGATTCGCCTGGCCCAGGCGGGGCGGCGCAGCTATCGCCGGCATATTCCGCCTGCCCTCTGTTTGGCCGCAATTACCTGTGGGCTCATCGGGTCTGCGGGCCCAAGTGCGCGGGTGGTGCTTCCCGCCGATTACATGACTTTAATTTTGGCGATGGATGTCTCGCGCAGCATGCTTGCCGAGGATGTACCGCCGAATCGCATCAAGGCCAGCCAAGAGGCGGTAAAGGCATTTGTCGAGGGTCTGCCGCAAAACGTCCGCGTTGGGCTAGTGACCTTTGCCGGAACGGCGCAGCGGGCCCATGGGATTACCGATAATCGCCAGGATATCTACGAGGCCATCGATCGATTTCAGTTGCAACGCGGCACTGCGACGGGCTCGGGCCTGCTCATGGCTCTAGATATGTTGCTCCCCGATGCGGGCATTAAGCTTGAATCGACCGTCTACGGCTGGGAGACGGGGGGCGCCCCGCCACAGCCGGATGCCCAACGGGATCGCGCAAGCATTGCAGGTGCGGGGGCAGGGCCCTCAAGGGCAGATCAGGCCTCTGGTCCGCCGGGATCGTATCGCAGTGGCGCGATCGTTTTGCTCTCCGATGGCAGACGAACGACGGGCTCGGATCCGATTGAGGCAGCGCGGCTTGCGGCTCGGTTGGGCGTACGGGTCCATACCGTTGCTTTTGGCACTGCCGAAGGATTTATCCCCGGCTTTGAGGGCCTGTCTTTTTATGCACGGGTAGATGAGGAGACCCTAAGGCAGATGGCACAGGTGACGCAGGGTGAGTTTTTTCGCGCATCGAATGCAGCGGACCTTCAGGGTATTTACGAGCATCTGGCAACTCGAATTCGACTTGAGCGCCAAGATACGCAAATTGGGGCGCTTTTCGCGGCCGCTTCAATCGTGTTGACTTTGCTTGCGATGGGTTTGTCGCTGGCCTGGTTTAAATCAATGCCGGTGCGTACTCAATCGAACATTTGACCACTGCGCATGAAATCCGTTTTCGGTAACTCTCGCCGGGGGCGCTTTGCCACTTAGCAAAACATTCAAGCCTGCCTGGGCGCTATCAATCAGCGGCACGGGTTGATTGATCTGTAGTTTTTCTGCGTAGCCGGCGAGCCCGGCACCACCCATGATGATTGCTTTAACCCCGGTTCGCACTGCGTTGGTGCAAGCTTGTGCGAGACAACGGCTTGCCATCTCGGGGTCAGCAAGCAGTTCTGCGCCGCTGGGCGCTACGGTTTCGATATGACGTAATTTCTCGCCGTATCCGAGTGCTTGAGCGAGCCGTTGCAGCATCGGCCGCCAACGCTCTCCGCCCGTGACGATTGCGAATTCTCCATAAGAAGACGCTTCGATAAAGGAAGCCTCTGCCAAGCCCGTCACCGGGCAGGCGCTACTCTCCCGCAGAGCAAAAAGACCGGGATCGCCAAAACAGCCAATCAGGACGCCAGCAGGAGCAGTCTGTGCGGTTGAAACTTGTTCGGCCCATATTTCAAGCATCGCGTGCGCAGCAACCGCATGGCTTGCCTCGCAGGCGATATAACGCGCACCAAATCGGGCCGTGTGGCCATTAAGTGAAACATTCGGCGGAAGCCGGGGTGTTAGCACCTGAAGCAGACGCTCGGTGGTTGCGCCGCTGGTGTTGGGGTTGATGAGCAAAATGCGCTTTGCTGCAGGTGATGGCATAAGAGTTTCCAATGACATGACAGATATAAGAAAAGTTCGGTCCGACTCGATGCGCTGCCGCTCTATACTAGCGGGACTGGCATACGCTTTCCTTGCAAAGTAGCCAGCAAAACCACCTCCCCTGATAGAGTCTTCGAAAGGATTCACTATGAAGCGTCGTGAAGTACTTGTGGCAGGCGCCGCTGCGCTTGCTGCTCCATGGGTTTGCGCACAGAGCCAGGCCTGGCCCACCCGAAACCCGATTCGCCTGATGGTTCAGTATCCTCCCGGTGGATTGGTTGACACTGTTGCCAGGCTGATGGCGCCCCATTTGTCTCAGGCACTGAATCAGTCTGTCATTGTGGATAACAAGCCTGGCGCAGGCGGCCTGATTGGTACTGATTTGGCATCAAAGCAGCCTGCGGATGGCTATACGCTCTTGGTCAGCCACGCTTCAGTTCATATTTACGCTACCGCTACCCGCAAATCGATGCCTTTTGATCCGGTTGGCGATTTCACGCACATGGGGATGCTGGTCGAGGCGCCCATGACTCTGCTGGTCCGCGCTCAATCTCCGTATCAGACACTGGCGCAGTATGTGGCGGCCGCTAAAGTTAAACCGGTCCGCTATGGTTCTTCAGGAATCGGATCGGCCAATCACCTTTATGGCGAGCTCTTGAAGCTGGAAGGTCCGGCACCGCAGCACGATCATGTTCCGTATCAGGGCAGCGCCCCTGCGATGCAGGATTTGCTCGGCGGCCAGATCGATAGCCTTTTTGATCCCATCACCACCAATACGGCTCAGTTAAAAGCTGGTGCTCTGCGAGCGCTGGCGATTTCAACTCCAGCGCGGCTTCCGGCATTTCCGAATATCCCAACGTTTGCTGAAGCGGGATTCCCGTCGCTGACGGGGTCGCAGTGGCTGGGTCTGTCGGGACCAAAAAATCTGCCTGCCCCGATCGTGCAGCGGCTTACTGCATTGATTCCTGAGATTATGAGTAAGCCCGACATCATGTCTCGGCTGGAAGAACTTCAGACGCTGCCGCGCAAGACTCCCGTGGTCGGTGAAGATTTCGTGAAGCTGATTCGTTCACAAATCACGACATGGACAGCTGTTGCGAAAAAGGCAAAAGTCGAGGTCATTACATAATCGACGCGTTGTTGTTTAATCGGATAGGGCTGCCTGCGGGCAGCCCATTTTGTTTATTCGTATTCTGAAATCTTTTGTAGTGAGCTGAACAAAAAATGACTGAAGTTGATTTCGAGCAACTTGATACCTATCCCCGCTACAAGTTGATGGCCAGTCTGATTATTCCGCGACCAATTGCCCTAGTAACGACACTTGGTGCGAACGGTGTTGCGAATGCCGCACCCTTTTCGATGTTTAATATGGTGGGTGAAGATCCACCGATTCTGATGATCAGTATTAATCGGTTGACTGATGGCCGATTGAAAGACACCGCTGCAAATATTTTGTATAACGGCGAGTTTGTTGTGCATATGTCGGATGAGCCCATGGCACAAAAAATGCATGATTGCGGAAAAGCGTTTCCCTCCGATGTTAGCGAACTCGCAGCGGTAGGGCTCACGCCCGTGCCGTCACGCTGCGTAGCACCGCCCCGGATACAAGAATCCCCCGTTGCATTTGAATGTGTTTTGCACGAAACACTCGAGACCGAGAGCCGTTATGTTTTTATCGGGCGTATTCG
>RFRK01000055.1 GCA_009924525.1 Betaproteobacteria bacterium | reverse complement strand
GTCTTGCGAATCGTGGTGACAAAGCCCTCTTGGGTTAAGAGATCGGCAAATGCGCGCACGCGTGGCCAGGGCGATTTGCGATAACCAGAATTCGGAAACGGATTAAACGGAATCAGATTGAACTTACAAGAGATTTCCTCTGCCCGAATCAACTTAACCAGCTGACGGCAATGATCTAATGAGTCGTTGATGCCATCGAGCATCACATACTCAAAGGTTACAAAGTCTCGTGGGGCGGGCTCGAGGTAATTGCGTACCGCGGCCATCAACTGTTTTAGAGGGTATTTCTTATTTAACGGCACCAGCACATCACGCAGTGCATCGGTTGGTGCGTGTAGCGAGACCGCGAGCGCCACGGGGCAGTCGCGGGCCAGACGATCCATCATCGGCACCACGCCTGAGGTCGACACGGTGACTTTACGCCGCGACAAGCCATACGCATCATCATTGAGCATGAGCTGCAGGGCAGGAACAAGTTGGTCGTAATTCAGTAAGGGCTCGCCCATGCCCATCATCACCACATTGGTCACCGGCTGCTGCAATTCGTGGCGCGCCCACCAGAGCTGGCCCACGATCTCTGCGGTGGTGAGATTGCGGTTAAAGCCCTGTCGGCCAGTTGAGCAAAACGGGCAGGCGACCGTACAGCCAGCCTGCGAAGAGACACACAAGGTGCCGCGATCGGTTTCGGGAATGAAGACCGTCTCGATGGCGTTGCCATGGCCCATATCAAATAGCCATTTGCGAGTGCCATCGGTAGAGACATGGTCTTGCAGCACCGGGGGCAACTCAACGGCGGCGTCTTGCTCGAGCCCAGCGCGAAACTCCCTAGCGAGATCGGTCATCGCGGCGAACTCACGGGTCCCGCGCTGGTGGACCCATTTCAATAACTGCCGGGCGCGAAACGGCTTCTCCCCCCGAGCCACGCACCAGTCGGTGAGACCTTGCGGGGAGCAGCCCAGAAGATTCACTTATCTGCTGTAAATCGACATGGCCGGGAAGAAAAAGGCGACTTCCTGGCGAGCGGTTTCAGGCGCATCCGAGCCATGAACCGCATTGGCATCAATGCTATCGGCGAAGTCCGCACGAATCGTGCCCGCTGCGGCCTTCTTCGGATCAGTTGCGCCCATGAGGTCACGGTTTTTGGCAATCGCGTTTTCGCCCTCGAGCACCTGGACCATGACCGGACCCGAGATCATGAACGCCACGAGGTCTTTGAAGAAAGGCCGCTCACGATGCACGCCATAGAACGCTTCAGCCTCTGCACGCGAGAGGTGCATCATGCGGGCGGCCACCACTTTCAGGCCGCCTTTCTCAAAACGTGAATAAATCTCACCGATGACATTTTTTGCGACGGCATCGGGCTTGATGATGGAGAGGGTACGTTCAATGGCCATGTTGTAATTTCCGAGATTTGTCGAGTCGTGAAAAGGGTTTTTGGGGGGGCTACTGCACACCGCCCGGGGGAAGGAACTTATCCCTACTTGAATTGTCAAGTAAACCTGCGATTATACGTGCTGACGTCCGCCCGGGCGGCATCGTGCCCCCGGGATCTCGTCAGGTCTAGAAGGAGATTGACTACATGGTTCCGACCTTTGGTAACAGTACTTCATTGCCAGGTGCCGAGTCGTCTGCGGTACGCAATCGGGTGCTACGCAACACCTACTGGCTCTTGGCAGCGTCCTTGGTGCCCACCGTGTTGGGAGCCTGGGTGGGCATGCAGCTCGGATTTTCATGGTTCGCTGGCAGCCCCCTGATTGGCGTTCTGCTTTTCTTGGGTATTGCCTTCGGCTTTTTCTACGCAATCGAGAAGACTAAAAATAGCGTGGTGGGTGTCTACCTGCTGCTGGGCTTTACCTTTTTCATGGGCCTCATGCTCTCTCGGCTGATCGGCATTGCGGTTGGATTGTCCAACGGCGTGCAGTTAATTGGTGTGGCTGGGGCAGGCACCGCCGCAGTGTTTTTCGGCATGGCCAGCATCGCGAGCACCACCAAGCGTGATCTTTCCAATATGGGCAAGTTTCTGATGATTGGCGTGATCCTGCTGATCGTGGCCTCGATTGCCAACATCTGGCTGCAGATGCCGGCGCTGATGTTGACCATCTCAGCCCTTGCAGTTGCGATCTTTTCGCTCTTTTTGCTCTATGACATCAACCGTATCGTCACGGGCGGCGAGACGAACTACATCTCAGCGACACTTGCGGTCTACCTGAGCGTGTACAACATATTTAGTAACCTGCTGGTGCTGCTGATGTCACTCTTTGGTGGCAATCGCGACTAAGTGATTCTGGGAAATCGGCCCCTCAGCGCCCGGGGCCGCTAAGCAAAAGCCCGCCGGGAAACCAGCGGGCTTTTTTATTTCCTGCAATGCCAGCAGCCAGACCGGATCCAGGCCCGCAGGCCGGTAAACCGGGACGCCAACGAATCGCCTAGGCCACTGGTCCGGACCATCAAAAGCCGCTATGCTTGTATTACATTTTGTAATACAAGAGGAATGCCCATGGCTGTGAAATCGCCCACCATGCTAACCCTGCGTCTTGAGCCCGCCCAAGAACGGGCCCTGCAGTCACTGGCCCAAAACCGCGGCCTGAGCAAGAGTGAACTGGTGCGCGAACTGATCGCCTCGGCAGTATCGAATCAACGGCAAGATCCGAGGACCTTGGTCAAATCCATCATTGCCCTTCGAGAAAAAATTCAACTTAAAAAACCCATCGACATTCGCTCACTCATTGAAGAGGGCCGCGATTGAAATCTTTTGTACTCGATAACTCAGTCGCGATTTGCTGGTTTTTAAAATCCCAGTCCACGCCCTACAGCGAGATGGCCCTACGGCGCGTTGCCAATGGCGCTACGCTCGCGGTGCCCGGCTTATGGATCTCTGAATTCATCAATGTCATCAGCAAGGCGGTGCAGATGCGGGCTCTGGATTCGAACTCGGCCGAAGCCATTTTGATGCACGCAAAGGCTCTTCCGATTTTGCCCAAGCCTGCCCCGGAATTGGCTGACGTCTTTACCCTGACTGAACGTTATCGCATCTCGGCCTACGATGCGACTTATCTGGAGCTTGCCCTGCGACTTCAACTGCCTTTGGCGACTGCGGATGCGCGACTAGCCAAAGCAGCAAAATCAGTCGGAGTATTCTTAAGCTAAGCTGCCCGATCAAACCGGGCAATTGACTCGACATGGGCGGTCTGCGGAAACATATTGATCACGCCGGCCTGCGATAGCCGCCAGCCACCCTCATGGACAAGTATCGCCGCGTCACGGGCCAACGTTGCGGGATTACAAGAGACATACACCAGCCGACGCGGCAATGACTCGACACGCCGCGACTGATGCAGGCCAGCCAGAGCCTCGCAAAGAGCCTGGGCCCCTTCTCGGGGCGGATCCAGCAAGACCCGATCGAATCGGCCCTGTGCAATCAGCCACTCTTGAGTCATCTCAAAGAGATTGGCCTCATGAAAGCCGACACATGACGCAAGGCTGTGCAAATCCGCATTTTTCTGAGCGCGCTTAACCAGCGTTGAACTGCCCTCATAGCCCACTACACTGCCTGCTCTGCGCGCAAGGGCTAAGGTGAAATTTCCAAGACCGCAAAAAAAGTCAGCCGCCCGATCTTTGGGTCCGCAATCCAGCAAATCAACTGCTCGCCGCACCATGAGTTCATTGATGGCTGGATTCACTTGCGTGAAGTCCACTGGCGAAAACGGCATGTGAAGCCCGAACTCCGGCAAGTCGTAAGCGAGCGCGGCTGCGTCGCGTGGATAAAAAGGCACTGCCGTCTGCGGCCCGCCTGGCTGCAGCCAGAACTGTACCGACCATTGGTCTGCAAACTGCCGCAAAAGCGCCTCATCCTTTGGGGTCAGGGGCTCTAAGATTCTCAGCACCCAGACAATCACTGACTCACCCACTGCAACCTCGGCCTGAGGCAATCGACGCGCAATGGACAACGAAGCTAGCAGTGCCTTCATCGCGGGCAGCATCTGCGCTACCCGCGGATGAAGAATCTCGCAAGAATCCATCACTGCGACATAGCTGCTACGACGCTCATGAAATCCAAGCAGCATGCCGCCTTTCTTATCTACCCAGCGCACGGTGAGTCGTGCCCGGGTCCGATAGCCCCATGCAGGCCCATCCAGCGGTGGCAGCATTGATTCCGGCTTCAGTCTTGCGATATGCCAAAGGTTGTCTTCTAAAACCCGCTGCTTAATGGCGAGCTGTGCGGATCCATTGATGTGTTGCATCGAGCAGCCACCACAAACGCCGTAATGCCGACAGCGTGGTGATACCCGCTGCGCACTCTCGCGATGCCAGTGGACCGCCCGGGCCTTGGTATACGAGGGCTTATTGCGCGTGATCTCGGCATCCACAAGCTCACCGAGCAAGGCATTCTCAACAAATACGACCTTGCCCTCGTGATGGGCAAGTCCCTGCGCCTCCAAATCAACCGACTCAATCGGCAGTGAGTGCAGGAGCTGCATCCAGATAATCTTTCCAGTGGCTGCCTCGCAGGGGGCTGCCCGGGTCTCCAATCAAACTACTCAAAGTATTGCGGACTAGCCGAAGTTCCTCACGATACTGCTCGGCGGAGAATTCGCCCCGCAGCAGCCGAAATCGGCAATAGAGCAGATAGGTGTTCACGACATCAGTCTCACAGTAGGCCCGAACCGCCTCTCCCTGATTGTTGCAAAACGACTCATAGACCTTGCTGCCATCGGCGCCGAGTTTGCCGCCAAAACCGCAGAGCCTTGACATTGCATCCAGCGGCGCAAAAGCACGGCCCTGATAGGCCGATAACACATCCATTAAATCGGTATGACGGCTGTGATAGCGCGATAGATAGTTGTTGTATTTGAAGTCCCGATCATCATCGCCTTGCTCCCAGTAACGGGGAGCGGCAACCCCATGCAGCATCGCGCGATGATGTAGCACGGGCAGATCAAAGCCCGAGCCATTCCAGCTCACGAGCTGCGGCGTATGTTTCTCAATCGTTTTAAAAAATGCACGCAGACGGGCGGCCTCTTCCGCGTCTGAGGCGCCATGCTGCTCTCCTAAACAACGCACCCGAAAGCCCTCGTGATCGCGAAATACACAGCCAATCACCCAGACCCGCTGCAAATAGTGCGGAAAAAAATCATTGCCATGCGATTCCATACGCGCCGCCTGTGCAGCGGCAACGCCAGCCGCATCATCACAATCGGCGTCAAAAAGCCCAAGGCGCCTTAAGCCAGCCGCATCTGGAATGGTCTCGAGATCAAAACAAAGGATCGGGGTCATGCCCCGAATTATCGCTGAGCGAGGTATTTCATTGGGTCCACGGGCTTGCCGGCGCGACGGACCTCGAAGTGTAATTTCGGAATCTCGGAGTCAGTTTTCCCAAGTTCGGCAATCTTCTGGCCACGCTTTACGGTCTGGCCTTCGCTGACAAGAATCGATCGGTTGTGGGCATAGGCGGTTAGGAAATCGCCCTCATGCTTCACGATCACAAGGTTGCCATAGCCGCGCAGCCCGCTTCCGCTGTAGACCACGCGTCCATCGCCTGCGGCAAGCACAGGGTCGCCCTCAGCGCCGGACAATGCGATGCCCTTATAACCGGGATCCGAGAACTGCGTGATCACTTGGCCACGCCCCGGCCACGATAGGCTGATGTTCTCTGGGGCGGCTGCAGGCGGACGGGATCCTGCGCCAGCAGGGCTACCCTGTGACCCAGCCGCCGGCGCTGACGCACTGCCTGCTGCGCCTGGTGCTGGTGCGGTTACAGATGAGGAGCTGCCAGCCGCAGGCGGTGATGTTGGCGCGCTAGCGATCGGACCAATAGGCCGCACCTCCATCGGCCGACCCTCCTGAGTGCGTGCGGCCGATGCGGGCGTAGTCAATGCTGGGGGCCGCACACGAATGAGCTGATCGACTTCGATCAAATTGGGGTTATCGATCTGATTCCAGCTTGCTAGCTCACGCCACGACACACCATGATCCAAAGAAATTCCAATCAGCGTATCGCCGCGCTTGATACGATAAAAACCATCAGGCACGGGGCTACTCGATGCCTCAGCTGATGGCCGAGCCGCTGCAGGTGCAGAAGCAGTCGGCACACCACCGGCCCGCTTCACAGTCGGCGTGCTTGCGCCCGGAACATTGCGGCTTTCAATCGGTGCAGGACTCATGCGTGATGCGCAGCCTGATAGCACCATCGCACATATCGTCACTACGGCAAGCCAACGCAATTCGCCCACTACTCGGTTCCCCTTAACACTGGCACATAGCGCACCATATCGAACTGCTGAGACTTAAATTCTTGATCATCAAGCCGCTGAATTCCCACCAAAAACTGTTCAGGCTCTCCAATCGGTGCGATCAAGGCGCCCCCGATGGCAAGCTGATTCAAAAGCTCGGGCGGCACGGCCGGCATCCCTGCAGAGCAGACAATGACATCAAAGGGGCCTTCCTTGCTCACCGCTACTAGTCCGTCACCAAATACAAATCGCAGATTGGATCGTTTCAGGGGCCGAAGGTTCATCCGCGCCAGATCCGCCAGAACTTTCAGCCGCTCCACAGAAATCACTTTATCGAAGCAATATGACATGACTGCCGCCTGATAGCCGCAGCCGCCGCCCACCTCCAGCGCATGCAATGGCCTTGGAGCACCGGAAAGCAGACTTAAGGCGAGCTCAATCACGCGGGCAACCACATAGGGCTGAGAAATGGTCTGCTGATGGCCGATCGGCAGTGCGCTGTCTTCATAAGCACGGCTCGAGAGCGCCTCATCAACAAATGCATGACGGGGCACGAGACGCATGGCCTCCAGCACGCGCTGATTGCGTATGCCTTGATGAATCAGCCGCTCGACCATCCTTGCTCGGGCGCGCTCACTCGCAAGCCCCGCGTTTACGACGGCAACTGCAGGCTTTGGCACCCGGGGCATGCGGGCTGATATTGCAGCAGGGGGCGTTGCTGTGGAACTTCCAGCACCCCATCGGGGCACAAGGGTCGGGGCCTTTGCCTCGGTTGTTTTCGTTGCGATATGAAGGCCTGGCCGCGTTGGCTTTACAGGGCCGGCTGGCTTTTTCACATCTTTTCCAGCCATGGGCCCACTTCCTGAAAGCCATCCAGATCTCCGAGATCCACCTGCAGCGGCGTCACGGATACACGCGACTGATTCAAGGCATGAAAATCAGTGCCGGGCCCTGCCTCGCGCTGCCCGCCCGGCGGGCCCACCCAGTAGACCGTTTCTCCCCGAGGAGAGACTGCCGTCTCTACCGGCTGGGCCACATGGCGTCTGCCAAGCCGAGTAAGTTCGTAGCCTTGCAACTCGTCAACTGACACTGCAGGAATATTGACATTTAAAAGCCGCGCCTTCGTAAACGGCTGATCAACTAGGCGACGCACCACCTGCTGGGCAACAACGACTGCAGTCTCTAAATGCTCAAAGCTTCGGCTGGCCAAAGAGAAAGCAATTGCTGGAAGGCCGAGCAGGTAGCCCTCCATCGCAGCGGCGACGGTGCCCGAGTAAAGCGTATCCTCGGCCAGATTCGCAGAGTTATTAATACCCGATACGACAAGATCAGGCCGGTGATCTAAAAATCCCGTAACGGCAACGTGTACACAATCGGTCGGCGTGCCATTCACATAGTAAAACCCTTGCGAAGACCGCCTGACATAAAGCGGCCGATCTAGAGTAAGCGAGTTGGATGCACCGCTGCGATCGGCCTCGGGCGCCACCACGGTGACCTCGCCAAAGGCTCGCATGGCCTGGGCCAGCGCCGCAATTCCCGGAGAAAAATAGCCGTCATCATTAGAGACAAGAATGCGCATCGCCTGACCTATCCCGCCCTGTCCTCTTGGGGCCAATCACGGATATAGGCCTTCAGCATTTTGTTCTCAAAACTCTGTTTATCCAGTACGGCCTTCGCAACATCATGAAACGAGATCACACCCATCAAGAGTTCACCCTCCATCACCGGAAGGTAGCGCTCATGGGAATCCACCATCAGCTTTCGCAACGTATCGACATCCATATCTGGGTTCACGATGGTCGGCTGCGGGTTCATAACCTCTGCAATCGTGAACGATGAAATGGGGGGTGTCGGGCCGATACGATTTTCTGACTGCCGCTTGGCGAGAATCCGAATTACTTCCCGAAAAGTCAGCATACCGGCCAGCCTGCCCTGCGACATCACAACAATCGAGCCGATGTCATGCTCGGCCATCACCATCACGGCATTGGCCAGAGAATCTTGCGGGCTCATCGTAAAGAGGGTCGTGCCCTTGAGCTCCAGAATCTTGCTGACTTTCATGAATCACCGCTCCGCATCTGCTGAATTCCAGAAATCCTAGCATTCGCGGCGCGCCACTCGGGAATAATCGAGGCCAAAAGTGCCCCTGCCAGAAAAGCCCACCAAGTGAGATAGGTCCAGATCAAGAGCGCTGGGATTGCTGCCAACGGGCCGTAAATCTGACGATAAGTCGGCACCGACCCAAAGTAGCTCACAAACACGAGCCGCGAGAGCTCGGAGATGACAGCGCCGACGGCCCCGCCGATCAATGCATCCCGCCAGCGAACCTTGACATTCGGTACCCATCGATAGCAGACCGCAAACGCTGCCACCACTAACCCCAAATTCACCAAATCCCACCAGCCGATTCCAAAAATCTCGTTGTTAATGGCGCGACGCCCGCCTGCGATCAGGATCGCCAGCGCCGCGCCTGCACCCACGAGAAGCGGGCCCAAAACCAGCGCCAGCCAATAGACCGAGAGCCGATGCAGCAGGGGCCGAGGCCGGCGGACTCGCCAAATCAAGTTCAGCGTGCGATCCAGGGTCAGCATCAACACCGTGGCGGCGGCCAAAAGAATAATGATGCCGACCAGAGACAGGGTTCGGGCCTTGGCAACAAACTGATTGAGATAACGAAAGATGTTGTTCGCAAAGCCCTCGGGCAGCAGCTGCTCCATCACCAGCAGCTGAACGGCCTCTGCAATGCGGCCGAACAGAGGAAATGAGGCTAGGGTGGCAAAGACCACGGTCAATAGCGGCACCATCGCAAGCAACGAAATAAAGCTTAGGCTTGCTGCGCTCTGTCCCAGCCGAAGCTCACGCTCCCGGGTGATCATCGCCCGGAACAACATCGACAGGTTGAGTTTGAGATGCTGTCCCATGCGCCTATGATAAATGCCTGTTGATTGATTCTCTGGAGAAAACGATTGGAAATCCTTGTGCTTTACTACAGCCGTAATGGCGGCACCCGCAGGCTTGCCGATGCGGTCTGCGATGGCGTGCTGAGCGTTGCCGGCTGCAATGCCCGCCTACGCACGGTGCCTCCGGTATCGGCGGTCTGCGAGGCAATCGAACCTGCAATCCCCAGCGATGGACCGCCCTATGCGGAGCCTAAAGACCTCGATGAGTGTGACGGCCTGGTACTAGGCTCGCCCACCCGATTCGGCAATATGGCCGCGCCGATGAAATACTTTATCGATCAATCCCTTGGCCAATGGCTCTCCGGATCCCTTATCGGCAAGCCCGCCGGCGTATTTACGAGCACCGGCAGTCAGCATGGCGGCCAAGAAACGACATTGCTGTCCATGATGCTGCCGCTCATTCACCAAGGGATGATTATTGTTGGCATTCCGTATTCAGAAAAAGCGTTGATTGCCACTTCAGGCGGCGGCACGCCCTATGGCGCCTCCCACGTAGCAGGACCAGAAGGCTCACGGCCGGTCTCCGATGACGAGGTTCGAATCGCAAGGGCGCTTGGCCAGCGAATTGCAAGCGTTGCCCAAAAACTGCGCGCTTAAAAACGCATCGCGATTTCAATGCAAAAAAATCATTCAATCACACAGGAGGCATTCATCATTCCCGCAGTCCCGGCCCCATGGCCGATTCTGGCGACACTGGCGGCTGCAGCACTCATGGTCTTTGGCCTGACATGGGAACTATTTCTCGATCCACTTCGGCCCGGCGGTTCCTGGCTTGCGTTAAAGGTGCTGCCGCTTGCACTCGCGCTTCGCGGCCTTTATGGGGGCCGCATCTATACCTACAAATGGATGTCACTTGTGATTTGGATTTATGTTGGTGAGGCC
>RFRK01000054.1 GCA_009924525.1 Betaproteobacteria bacterium | reverse complement strand
ATCGCTATCGAAAATCCTTGGCGGCCTGAACGCTGTGAATTCGGCCCCCGAATTCGAATCAAAACTCGTACCGCCACAGGATCTAATGCTTCAGGCCGCCCGCCTACCGCGGCCGATTGTGTTTACTAATGGTGTATTCGATCTACTACATCGAGGCCACGTCACTTATCTCGCCCAAGCCCGCGCCCTTGGGGGCGCATTGATTGTGGCCCTAAATGATGATGAATCCACGCGTCGTTTAAATAAAGCGCCCGATCGGCCCATTAATGGCCTCGCGGATCGGGCAGCAGTCATTGCCGCACTCCAATCTGTCAGTCTTGTAACCTGGTTTTCAGACGATACACCGTTAAGGCTCATCGAATCGCTTAGCCCAGATGTACTGGTCAAAGGCGGAGACTGGTCACCCGAACAGATTGTCGGCGGACAATGGGTCCGCTCCTATGGCGGGAAGGTGGTCTCTATTCCGTTTGACTACGAACGCTCAACCACCGCGACACTGGCAAAAATTCGAAAAGCCGCTGTCTAGACGGCCACAGGGTCAACGGGCCCAACTGAATTGCTGCTCCTTAAAGCGAGCAGGCCTAAGAACGCAAGATCCTGCCGCTCAACAATTGGCTGACGCAAGTCTGCGCCAATAAAAGCCTGGGCATAAGACAACCATCGCTGTGCATCTCCGCCATGCAGCCAGATTGCAGTAATTTTGTGATGTTCAATTAGCTGACGAATCAGTACGGTCTGGGCAAGGCCCAGACCCTGCTCAATTGCAGACTGCGAGTCACGCGGAATCTGCCGCGCGTCCGCCAATGCCTGCGAAAGGCTGTAATCCAACTGCCGCGTTGCCCCGCGAAGGCCCTCATGCATCAAACGAATACCCGGCAGTATCCAGCCGCCCTGAAATACGATGCGCGTCGAATCTTTCTTAAATAAAAGATCAAAGGTCGTAGCGGTGCCCGCACTCACCACCAGATGGGACTCGCCTGCGTCCATCACGCCAAGGGCGGCTAAGCCCGCGCCAGAAATCCAGCGATCCGCACCGAGCTGTGCCGCGTCTCGATAGGCGTTCTCATACCGGCAAGTAGCGCCCGAGAGGTTGATATACGGTCTGCTGAGTTCAGGCGCTGGTGCTGCAGTCTTCGCCAGCTCTTGATAGGCGGCCGCGATCATCTCTTGAATTGCTACTGGTCCAACGCAGCTCCAAGACATGCCGATTGCTGCGGAAGGGGCCAGAGAAAATTTTTCAATCTCCTCACGCCAGATGCCTACGAGAGACGCGATACTGACCTCGGTGTTTAATATTCGACGTATTGGCCCCTTCTGCCAACGGGAATCGGTGACGCCGATCGCTGTCTGTGCGGGACAGTAGACCAAGCAATGTTTAATAGCGGAGTTACCCGCATCCACCAGCAACACAATCTGTCCGCTCATGGCTTAGGCCTGCTCATCACGCAATACAGCCTTCACGCAAAGAAAGCTCACCCACCTCGATGAATCGCTCAGCACCATCGATCTCCACACGCAACGCTCCGGAGTAAATCACGCCCCGATTACAGCCAGCAGCCAGCCTCTTGCCAGTGACTGGATGGACCACCTCAACCTGCTGATTGGCATAGATATCACGACGATGAAATTCAGCAAGCCAGGCACCCTCATCATGCGAATCAGAATGCCGACATACACTCTCGACTGCTGCAGACAGGGCCATGACTATGCCTTCGTTTGGTGCCTGCGTTACGCCGAGATCTCGTAGCGCAATCACCGGTCGATTGATGCCCGGAGGGCTTGGCCAAGAGTAATTAATGCCAATACCCGCGATTAACCACCAGCGGCCCTGAATCTGATGGCGTGATACCAACACACCGCCAAGCTTTCTCCTCCTTGCCATAATGTCATTGGGCCACTTAACGCCCAGCATCGCGTGGGCCAGCTGAAAAAATTCCTCAAGCGTCTGCATCACCGCCAGACTAATACGCAGCGGCCACGCTGGATCTGGGACTACTGGCCGGCCTGAGAGGGATTCGGGCCAGCCCAAAGACAGGGCCAGCCCGCTCGAACTATCAATCCATTGCCGCCCATGGCTCCCGATGCCCTGGGTCTGGGCCGTTGTCCAGAGCCCGAATGGATCCTGATGTCGGCCCGGGGCAGAGGTCAGCCGGCGCAGCAGCTCCCGCTGGGTCGAATCAATCGTCACAAGCCGTTCGCAGGGCCACATTCTTGGCATCATAGCCGCATGTTTCCGGCTCTCCCATGCGCGTAGGACGCGCGGCCTCTCTGTCGATTGCGGCCCTGCTCTATGCGGTCGGCCTGGCCCTCATCACGCTGTCGCCACTCACCGATTGGCACTTCGTTCCCGAAGCCCCGTGGCGATTTCTTGGCCAGCCATGGCCGAAGTACTGGACAGGCTTTGATGTATTGGTCAATGTACTGGCCTACATTCCACTGGGGCTTCTGACCAGCCGAGCAATCCTGTATCGCTTTCGTGATTCCGCATGGGGGCCATTGGTCTCATTCATCATTGCCGCCCTCACCTGCATGCTCATTTCAATTTTGCTGGAAGGCCTGCAAACTTATCTGCCCTCAAGGCGGCCTTCTATTCTTGATGTCGCATCAAACGCTGCAGGTGCAATGACGGGGGCGTTCATCGCGAGCGCCTACGCCCAGAGCATCACGCGGCTGCAGATCACCGAGACCCGCCCGATAGAGATTGGCGGCCTGGCCCTGCTTGGCCTATGGCTGATCGCCCAGGCGGCCCCCCAGCAAATCTGGCTGTCCTTGGGCGATATTGGTCTGGCCGATGAGCTCCGGCGGGCGGCCGCCTGGATTACTGGCTTGTCAGCCGCAAGCCCATCCGTAACACAGGAAGTCTTTGCCGCCCAGAGAATTCTTGCCGAAGCGCTCTGCGTGGGGGCGGCCATCACCAGCTGTGCACTAATTCTGCATCTCACGATGCTGGAGTCATCACGATGGTTTGCACGATATCTCCCGGAGCACTGGCCTCGCACCCTGCTGGCTATCGTCGCGATGACGCTGGCCGTCCGTGCAGCATGGGTCTGGCTTCTCTCCCCGGGCGCAATCACGGGCTGGCTGACCGCCGGGGCCCAGGCCGGCGTAGTCCTTGCCTTATTAAGCGCCTACGGCTTAGCAGGTGCCCGGCTCAGTCACCAGCGACTCGCGGCAGTATGCGGCCTAGCTGTCACTGTGATGCTCGCGAATACATTGCCTGAAAACGAATTCATTGCCAGCAGCCTTTCCGATTGGTCCAGGGGCCGCTGGTTAAATCTTCAGCTGCTCGCAAATCTGTCCGCCGTGATCTGGCCCTTTCTTGCCATAGGCTGGCTGCAGCTGGTCTTAACGAGGCGCTCCGTTCGGGCGCTTGAGCGGGCCTACGGGCGAGAAAGTCACCCGACAATATCAGCCGATCGCTCCATATAAAATCCGGCCATGTCGTACTACAGCAAGCATGTTTTTTTCTGCATTAATCAGCGCGAAAACGGCGCCGCCTGCTGCGCCCAGTGTGGCGCAACAGAGCTTCAGGCCTATGCGAAAGAGAAAATCAAAAGCCTGAAAAAAAATGGTCCCGGAAAAATCCGCATTAATCGCGCCGGCTGCCTTGATCGTTGCGACGAGGGGCCCGTCATGGTGATCTACCCTGAAGGCGTTTGGTATCGCTATATCGACCAGCAGGATATCGATGAAATCATCGACAGCCACCTGCTCCACGATCGCCAAGTCGAGCGACTCAAGATTTGAACTCGGCAACCGAGCGCTTTCTGATTCCGGGGCCGGCAGGTGAGATTGAAGTCGCGCTGGATCGTCCTGCCCAAGGCCGGACGATCGCTGGGCTCGCGGTGGTAGCCCATCCCCATCCACTTTTTGGCGGAACACTGGACAACAAAGTAGCCCAGACCATCGCCCGTGCGTTTGTTGGCCAATCGATGGTCGTGCTGCGGCCAAATTTTCGAGGCGTCGAAAAAAGTGCAGGCGCACATGATCACGGAATGGGCGAGGTGGACGACCTCTGGGCCGCCTGGAAATGGCTAATTGAAAAATTTCCAGAAGTCCGCGGACAGCGGTGGATGGGTGGCTTTTCGTTTGGCGCGGTCATGGCAACCCATATCGCGCAGCAGTGGCCCACGCATCCAATCGCGGCTGACCAGCCCGCACTCGACCGAGTGATTCTGGTCGGCCTTGGAATTGCGCCGGAACGCAGGGCTGCTGCGAATCTGGGCCCAACAGCGCGCTTGATCCATGGCGAGCTTGACGAAGTGGTTGCGCTAAAAACTGTGCTCGATTGGGCTGCTCCACAACAGCACCCTGTTCTCGTGATGCCTGCAGCTGGACACTTTTTTCATGGCCAACTGCCATTTTTAAAAGACTGCATCCTGCGATGCCTGCGAGATTAAATTCAATGTGCGCTCGAATCGCTCCGCTTATTGCAATAGTTCTTTTCGTCACACTCGGCCTGGTCGCGTCGCCGGGCCGCACTCAGGCCTGGCCAACGGCCCCAAAAATTGCAGCCCCCAGCTGGATGCTGATCGACGCAACGACCGGACAGACACTTGCGTCATCAAACCCCGAGAGCCGAATCAGTCCGGCCTCGATGGCCAAGATGATGACGGCCTATCTGACATTCACTGCCCTTCGTGACCGCAAAATTCGGCTGGATCAAAACGTTGCCTCGCCTGCAGAGGCTGAAGTGCCGCAGGGATCACGCATGTTTTTATTGCCCGGCAAAAATGTCATGGTCAGTGAGCTGCTACAGGGAATGATTACGCTTGGGGCCCACGATGCAGCAATTGCGTTAGCCAAAGCAATCGCGACGACCGAGGCCGCTTTTGTGGAGTCCATGAACAAAACCGCACAGCGACTCGGCATGGCTAACACCAGATTTGCTAACTCGACGGGCGTGCCCCATCCAGAAAATTACAGTACCGTAGCCGACATGGTCCGTCTGGCCAATAGTCTGGTGCAAGAGTTTCCTGAGCATCTTCGGGAATTCGGCCGCCGCGAGCTCACCTACAACAATATCCGTCAGGTCAGTCGCAATCGGCTGCTATGGCTGGATAACTCTGTCGACGGATTGATGACTGGCCGCAGTGAGACTGAAGGCTTTGCCATTGCAGTCACTGCCCATCGGCCCCAGCCGCTTGGCACACGGGAGCGGCTGCAGCGCCGTCTCATTGCGGTGATTGCAGGTGCAGCCTCTGAAGAAGCGCGGGCCCAAGAAGGATTAAAACTGCTTAATTTTGGCTTTCAGCAATTCGATATCTTGCGGCTTTTTAAGGCCGATGAGTCCAGTGAAATGATTCCGGTCTACAAGGGCACTGCGGGATCAGCGCGGCTGCACTTTCCGCGTGATGTGCTCGTGGCGATCCCGCGGGGAAAGGCCGAGTCTATTCGGACCCAGATGGAGCGGCCAGCTGCACTCTTGGCCCCCGTGGCCTTGGGCCAGCCCGTTGGCCGACTGAGGATCTGGTACGGTGATACCGAAATCCATCAGGTGCCGATTAGCGCCGCAGAATCAGTGAAATCAGCCGGCCTACTCGGACGGGCCATTGATGCAATGCGTCTATGGTGGCGGGCCCTATCAACAACAGGAACACAGGCGACATGATTGATGGCATTCACGGTAACCCCACCGTCTACTTAAACGGCGATTGGCTGCCCCTCTCCGAAGCAAAAGTTTCAGTACTTGATCGGGGATTTATTTTTGGTGATGGTATTTATGAAGTCCTGCCAGTCTACAAACGCAAGGCCTTCCGCCTTCAGTCGCACCTCACAAGGCTAGAGCGTAGCCTCGCGGCAATTCGCATACGGCCACCCCTTGACCAGGCCCAGTGGGCTGCGCTCTTCGATGAGCTGATACAGCGCAACCAGGGGGATGATCAATTTCTCTATCTGCAAGTCACCCGCGGTGTTGCTAAACGGGATCATAGCTTTCCAAACCCCGAGGTCAGACCAACAGTATTTGCAATGTCATCACCCTTTCAGCGGCCAACAACGGCGCAGCGTGACTCAGGGATTGCTGTTGTTTCGCTGCCCGATGAGCGATGGCTTCACTGCGATATCAAATCAGTATCGCTACTGGGCAACGTGCTCGCCCGGCAGGCCGCCATTGATCGCGGTGCGCCCGAGGCCGTAATGTTTCGTGACGGATTTCTCACCGAAGGATCAGCAAGCAACATCTGGATGGTTAAAGATGGTGCGCTGCATGCGCCTTTGAAGAATCACCTTATCCTTGAAGGAATTCGCTATGGATTGCTGCAGGAGCTCGCTGAACGATTACAGATTCCGGTACAGATTCGACGCATCAGACAGCAGGAGCTCACCCAGGCCGATGAGCTCATGCTGACCTCAGCAACCAAAGAAGTGCTACCGATTGTTCAGTTAGATCAACGGCCCGTCGGTCCGGGCGCGCATGCTGGCCGGCCCGGACCCATCTACGCCAAACTTCGCCGGGCCTACGATCAACTGCTTGATGAGCTGTAAATCATCTAACGATGCGCCAGCCTGAAGAATCCCTGATTCGTTACCCCTGCAGCTTTCCCATCAAAATAATGGGGCCCTGCATTGATGGCTTCGCCGAATCCATCTGCGAAGTCGTGCGGTCCCACGCGCCTGATTTTGATCCGGCGCTACTCGAAATGAGGCCGAGCCGTAATGGCAACTATCTGGGTCTTACCGTGACCATTAATGCCCAATCCCGAGAGCAGCTTGATCGGCTCTACCAGGCCCTGACCCATCATCCGATGGTCAAGGTCGTGCTTTAAGCGCCCAAGGCTTTGCCAATGTTGCGCCGATGTTTTCGCCAGACAGACTACCGTAGCACCCTGCAAGCGATGCGCGACTTCACAGCATCGCGAAACGACGCTACCCAAGACGAACTCTGGCAGGTTGAACACGCTCCGGTATTTACTCTGGGACAGGCGGCCGATACTAATCATGTATTAGATGCTGGCGATATTCCCGTTATTCGAACAGAGCGGGGCGGCCAGGTGACTTTCCATGGTCCAGGGCAGGCAGTGATTTATCCCCTGATTGATATGCGTCGCCGCGGAATTTTTGTGCGCAATATGGTGAATCTGCTCGAGCAGGCCATGATTGATACTTTGGCTGATTTCTTGATTGCAGATGCGCGCCGAAAGCCTGGAGCACCCGGGGTTTATGTGACCCACGATGGCGGGCTGGCGAAAATTGGCGCCGTTGGTCTAAAGGTATCGCGGGGCTGCTGCTATCACGGTGTTGCGCTGAATGTCGACATGGATCTGCGGCCATTTGGACGCATCAATCCCTGTGGAATGGCCGGGCTTCAGACCATTGACATGGCTACAATGGGTGCCCACACCGACTGGCAATCCGTTGCCGATGTGCTGTGCAGTCGTATCGAGAAAACGCTACCCCAAATCCTGCCGATGCCATCGTGAGCACCTACGACCCAACAAAAAAACAAAAGGGCGCTGAAAAGACCTCCCGTATTCCGATTAAGGTCGTAGCGGCGGCGCCCCTGCCCAAGCCAGATTGGATTCGAGTCAAGGCCGCGAGTGCCAGTACACGATTTTTAGAAATCAAAACTATCTTGCGTCAACACAATCTCCACACAGTCTGCGAGGAAGCCTCCTGCCCGAATATCGGGGAGTGCTTCGGCAAAGGCACTGCCACCTTCATGATCATGGGCGATAAATGCACACGCCGCTGCCCATTCTGCGATGTTGGCCATGGCCGGCCGGATCCGCTCGATGTTCATGAGCCTGCAAATCTAGCTAAGACGATCGCTGCCCTAAAACTCCGCTATGTGGTGATCACCAGCGTAGATCGCGATGATCTTCGCGATGGGGGTGCCCAGCATTTTGTGGAGTGCATTCAGGAGGTACGCCGGCAGTCGCCACAGACCCAGATTGAAGTCCTCGTGCCTGATTTTCGTGGCCGTCTTGAACGGGCCCTTGAGATTCTAAAAGCTGCCCCGCCTGATGTCATGAATCACAATCTTGAGACCGTTCCGCGACTATACAAAGAAGCGCGACCAGGATCGGATTATCAACACTCGCTCACACTGCTAAAGCGCTTCAAAACAGAGGTGCCGGGCATACCCACAAAGAGCGGCCTGATGGTGGGCCTTGGGGAAACCGACGAGGAGATTCTTGAGGTCATGCGTGACATGCGGGCCCACGAAATCGATATGCTCACCATCGGCCAGTATCTCGCGCCTTCAGTAAGCCACCTGCCAGTTCGCCGCTATGTACATCCAGACACCTTCAAGATGTTCGAGCGCGAGGCCAGCAGCATGGGCTTTACCCACGCCGCGGTGGGCGCTTTGGTGCGATCTTCTTACCACGCCGACGAGCAGGCCCATCAGGCAGGATTTTTTCAGCCGGCCTAGCCAAGCTCACGCGAGATAATTTTTCGAAGTTCAGAAAAATTAGGCTCGCCAACATAACGCTTGATAATTTTTCCGTCTCGATCCACCAGAAATGTGGTGGGCGTGACCGCAACGTCGCCATAAGCCTTTGCCCAGGTGCCATCCTGATCATGAATTACAAGAAACGGTAGGCTGCGATCCCGAACAAAACTCGCAATATAGTCTGGCCGGTCGTAGCTCATGGCCACAGCAATCGTCTGGTAGCCGCGGGCCTGAAATTCCTGATGTACCGCCGTGAGATCCGGCATCTCTTTGACACAGGTCACACAGCTTGTCGCCCAGAAATTCACAAGATAAGGCTTACCCTTTAGGGTATCGGGGCTCACAAGATCTCCCGTAATGGTTTTGGCACTGAGCGGCGGGGCGGGCTGAGCCCTAAGCATCATGGCTGCACCGATTGCGATCGCCGCCAGTATGAATAAGGCCGCCAGTAGCGGATGCCTCGATTTTTTCGCCGATGCGGACGGGAAACTTTGGGGATGTATTTTCATGAGTGGCATTATAAAAACATGGGCGTAATCAATCTCCACATTGAAGGCATGACCTGCAGCGCTTGCTCAAGCCGTATCGAGCGCGTGCTGTCCCGACTTCCGGGCGTGACCGCCGAGGTCAGTCTGCTTGAGCATCGGGCCCAAATCACAGGCCTATCACTGGATGATGCGATCGCCGCGGTGCGACGGGCAGGCTACGATGCACGGCCCCTTGGCCCGAATCGCGACGGCCAAAAACGAACGATCGGACAAAACCATTTAAGCCATCATCAGACTCCGGCAGGAATTGAGGCATTCCGGCTCAGATTCTCGGTGATCGCGCTAGCCATTATGCTCATCGAGATGTCCAGCATGCTCATTGGCGAGCATGGCTGGATACCCGCCCCGCTTCAATTCGCGCTGGCATCAGTAATGCAAACGGTCGTGGCATGGCCGTTTTATCAAAGTGCGCTTCGGGCCGCCCGTGTAGGCAGCGCGAATATGGAAACCCTGATTAGCATTGGCTCTCTGGCCGCCTTTTTCGGCTCAATTGCCGCAATGGCAGGTGGATTGACACAAGGCGAAGGCCATGGGGCACTTTATTTCGAGACTTCGGTCATCGTGCTTGCGATGGTTCGAATTGGTAAAACACTGGAGGAGCACGCCCGAGGTCAGGCCCTGTCAGCGATCGAAAAACTCACGCGGCTAGACGCTAACGCAGTCGCCGTTTTCGATACCGAAACCGGCCAGTGGATTGAACAGCCCCCAGAACAGATCGGCCGAGGCAGCCAGATTCGGCTGCTGCCCAACCAGCCCATCAGTCTTGATGCAGTCATCACCGAAGGCGATACCGAGGTTGATGAAAGCAGCATGACTGGTGAGAGCATGCCCGTGGTGAAGCATATCGGCGACTCAATTTACGCTGGATGCACCAACCTCAGCGGCACAATCACGGCAATCGTCAGCTGCGATTTTTCACAATCCCGACGCGCGCAGCTCGGAGAAAAAATGCTCTCTGCTTTGGCCTCTCGAGCCCCGATTGGCGCGCTGGCAGACCGTATTGCAGCAGTCTTTGTCCCATTAGTGCTCATCACAGCAGTGCTAACTTTTTTCGGTCATTTGTTCTTTGGGCAGCCCGCCTCGATGGCCATCAGCAGCGCAATCGCGGTGTTAGTTGTGGCTTGCCCCTGCGCACTGGGATTGGCCACGCCCGCCGC
>RFRK01000053.1 GCA_009924525.1 Betaproteobacteria bacterium | reverse complement strand
GATGATTTTGGAGCAACGACCTACGCAGCAGCAATCGCGGATCGCCAGCATGACCCCGTGGCATGCGCGCCGCTTTATCGCGATGCACATCAGGCACTGGTTACTTTTCAGCACTTTAGTTTGCAGCAATCGACTTCATCTCAGATTGCGGAGCTTGCCGCCTATGATCGAAAAAAAATGCTGCAGGAGATGCAGCTTTTTGATCAGTGGTTCCTTGTTCATCATCGGCCGATTACGCTCTCGGCCGCCGAGCGAGAGATGCTCGCTCACACCTACGAATTGATTATTGATGCTTGCCAGGCTCAGCCCACGACGCTTGTGCATCGGGACTATCACAGCCGAAACCTGATGTTGACCGAGCGGTCCAACCCCGGCATTTTGGATTTTCAGGACGCAGTACTGGGTCCCATCAGTTATGACTTAGTCTCACTGCTTCGAGATGCCTACATAGAGTGGCCGGAAGAGGTTCAGCTTGACTGGGCTATTGACTACTGGGAGCGCGCTCGAAAGCTAAGACTGCCGATTGCCCAGGATTTCTCAGATTTTTGGCGGGACTTCGAATGGATGGGCCTGCAACGACAGTTGAAAGTCTTGGGTATTTTCTGTCGCTTAAGTGTCCGCGATGGCAAGCAAAATTACTTAAACGACATCCCCCTGGTGCTGAGGACCGCGATCTCCACCTGCCGACGTTACCAGGGCCTTGGACCGCTAGCCAAATTGCTGGAGCGATGCGTGTGAATTCCAAATCTGCGCGGATGCACGCGATGATTCTGGCTGCCGGCCGAGGCGAGCGGCTACGCCCGCTGACCGACACCACCCCAAAGCCTATGGTGATGGTCCGTGGTAAGCCCCTGATTCAATGGCATCTCGAGGCGCTTGCTGCAGCCCACATTACCGAAGTCGTGATCAATCTCGCCCATCTGGGGGATCAGATTCAATCCTTTGCAGGATCGGGGGCAGCTTTCGGGCTGAACATTCGCTATTCACAGGAGCCGTCTGGTGCACTAGAGACAGCAGGCGGCATCGCCAACGCTCGGCCATGGATCGATGCCACTGGCCAACATAATCCCCAGCCTTTTCTGGTGATCAATGCCGATGTATTTACAGACTGGCCAGCGGTCCAAGCCATTTCAATTGCCGAGGTACTCATCGGCATGAAATCCGCCGGGGAACAGTCCCGGTATCCGCAATGCCATCTCGTGTTAGTGGATAACCCACAACATCATCCCTTAGGAGACTTTGGCTTGGATCCAGCGGATTTGCGATCGGGCCTGCAGCGCGTTACCCGGCGGCCGGCTGCGGACAGCCTCACCTTTTCAGGAATTGGGGTCTATGATCCCGAGTTGTTTGCAGCGATTCGCCCCGGCGATCGGGCTGCGCTTGCACCCTTGCTGTTTCAGGCGATCGATCAGGGCTGCTGTGTCGGGAGCCATTTCCGCGGTGCCTGGTCCGATGTGGGAACGCCAGATCGCCTTCGCCAGCTCAATTCGGTGTAACTTCAGCTCAATCTCAATCCTATGCCCTCAACACAGAGCCCATCATGAACGGCCCATCCCCAACGCCCGGCGAAATCTTTTACAACTCCCTGGCCTCTGAACTAAAACCTCAGGAGGTTCCGCCTCCGGTCCATGGCCCCCAACATCGGGCCCGTCAGGCCCGGCTTGCACAGTGGATTGCACAACAAGGTGGTGGAATAGCAGTGCTCGCTGCCGGCGAAGAAATCATCCGCAATCGCGATAATCCTTTTCCGTTTAGAAGCCATAGTGACTTTTTGTATCTCACTGGATTTCCCGAGCCCGATGCCTGGTGGCTGATGCGTGTTGATGACAAGGGTAATACCGAGACGGTCCTTGCCTGCCGCCCGAGAGATGCTGAGCGCGAGATCTGGGATGGGATTCGGGTGGGACCGCAGCATGCGGCCCAGCGCTTTTCGGCGGATCGCGCCATTGATCTGAGTTCACTTGACGACACCGTGATCGCATTAGCAGGAGACATGCCCGCTTTTTACGCCCATATGGGCATGGACGCCGCGCTGGATGAGCGCCTGCGCCATTGGCTCTCGGCAGTCCGGGCTAAAGGCCGCGCCGGTGTGAATGCTCCCGATCGAATCGTCGATCTGGGCGCAGCCATTGCACGGCAACGGCTCATCAAGGACTCAGACGAAATTAAAACCATGCGGCGGGCTGCCGAGATCTCGGCACAGGCCCATGTGCGTGCGATGGCCTTCACCCGGCCCGGCCATCATGAATTCGAAATTGAGGCGGAGCTCTTACACGAATTCAGACGGCAGGGGGCACAGTCCGTAGCCTACGGGAGCATCGTCGCCTCGGGCCCCCATAGCTGCATACTGCATCACCGCGCCGGGAGTCGGCCGGTCCGTGATGGCGAGCTTGTGCTCATTGATGCCGGCTGCGAGCTTGATGGCTATGCCTCAGATATCACCCGCACCTACCCGGCCAATGGAAAGTTCACTCCCGCACAGCGGGCGGTCTACGATGTGGTGGTGGCCGCACAGCAGGCCGCGGTTCATGCCACACGGCCGGGAGTACTGCTTTCCGATCCCCACGATGCAGCTGTCCGTGTCTTAGCCCAGGGCATGCTGGATTTAAAACTAGTGGCCCAGTCATCTATCGATGCGCTTATTGAGTCGGGTGACTACAAGCGCTTTTACATGCATCGCACCGGACATTTTTTAGGTCTCGATGTTCATGATGTTGGTGATGTCAAAACGCCTTTGGCAGCCGGAATGATCACCACAATCGAGCCCGGCTTGTATATCCGGCCGGCAGACGATATTCCAACTGAATTCTGGAATATCGGTATCCGCATCGAGGATGACGCCCTGCTCACCGCAGCAGACGTTGAGCTGCTTACGCGGGGCGTACCCGTTCAGGCGGATGCGATTGAAGGGCTGATGCGTGGCTGATCCACTGATACGAATCCAGGGGGCCGGACCCGTTGGCATTATGGCCGCCCTCTTTTTGGTGAAGTACGGCTGGTCACGGTCCGCGATACAAATTATCGATCCGGCTCTCGATGCAGCACAGCCTCTAGCTATCGATGACCCAAGAATTCTGGCGCTCTCACAAGGCACCTTAAGTCGACTTGCCCAGTTCGGATTGGACTGTCAGCCCGTGCGCATTCAAGAGATACATGTCTCTTCGCAGGGCCAATTCGGCTCAATGCAAATAAAAAGTGAAAATGCTGGCGTTGCATCTCTCGGGGGGCTGGTGCCGTACTCCCAGCTCTTGGAAATTCTGCGTAGCCGGCTGCGTGCCGAAGGCATCAGCACCGCAGCCACTGCCCCGACGGCCTCAATTGGCGCCGATCCTGCGGTGCAAATCATTGCCGAAGGTGGCCTGTATCAATCGGGGGATCAATCCTCAATGGACTCTGGCATGCAAGTCGTGCGTGACTATCAGCAGCATGCGGTCATCGGCTGGGTCCAGACCCAACGGCCCACAGGTGAGACCGCCTATGAGCGCTTCACACCCGATGGCGCAGTTGCTTTGCTGCCGATGCATCAACGCTATGCCCTGATCTGGTGTGCGGCCGCAGATACGGCCCAAACGTTTTTTAACGCAGATCCCACCCGCCAATGTCAGATGATTGAAAGCGTGATGGGCGGACGACTCGGCAAAATCCGCAGCGTTACGCTAACCGGCAGTTATCCCCTGGGGCTGAAGTGGCGCGAGACCCTCGTCGAAGGTAACAAGGTCTGGATCGGAAACTCAGCCCAGGCGCTGCATCCAATCGCAGGACAGGGCCTAAATCTTGGATTTCGTGATGCAGAGACCCTCTCCGCATGCCTGCTCCAGCGGGGCCGCACGATCACGGAGCGTCTTCAGGATTATGCACAGCGCCGGAAAACAGACCGCTGGGCGGTACGAACGGCAACAGATACACTGGCGCGAGCTGCATGGGTTCGCCGATCCATCGGTGCTATGGCCCTCGTTCCGGGAGCCAAGCGTCTGTTAGGCCAGGTCCTGATGTTTGGCGGCTAACCACGGAGTACAAAGCGACAGAGCCCCGATGCCGACTTTTCCTGTTTTCAAAGCGCCACTTGTGATTGGCCGCCACGTGCTGCCCAATCGGGTATTTGTTGCGCCAATGGCTGGCGTCACTGATCGGCCCTACCGACAGCTGTGCAAACGACTCGGTGCAGGCTATGCAGTCAGTGAAATGGCAGCCTCAAATGCCTTGCTCTGGGCATCCGATAAAACCACACGTCGAATTAACCACGATGGCGAAATTGAGCCGAAGGCGGTTCAGATCGCGGGCGCTGACCCTGACATGATGGCCCAGGCAGCCCGCTTTAATGTCGAACGCGGAGCGCAAATCATCGACTTGAATATGGGCTGCCCAGCAAAAAAAGTCTGCAATGTGGCAGCTGGCTCTGCACTGATGCAGACCCCGATGCGGATCGCCGAAATTATTCAGTCGGTGATGAAGGCGGTTGGGGCTGATGGCATACCCGTCACGCTCAAGATGCGCACCGGATGGGATCGCGAACATCGAAACGCGCCGGAGATTGCGCGTATCGCCGAGGACCTCGGCATCTCCATGATCACAATCCATGGCCGCACGCGGGCGGATAAGTATCAAGGCACGGCCGAATACGACACGATTGCAGAAATCAAATCGCGATCGGGCGTGCCAATCGTAGCCAACGGGGATATCGATAGCCCCACCAAAGCCGTCGAGGTGCTGCGTGCCACCGGCGCAGATGCCGTCATGATTGGACGGGCCGCGCAAGGCCGGCCGTGGATTTTTCGTCAAATCGATCACTATCTAAACACGGGTGTACTGCTGGCTGATCCCAGTGAGGCAGAGATTGCAGGCTGGCTTCGTGATCATCTGCAGGACCACTACGCGTTTTACGGAGAATCCACCGGTGTTCGCACTGCCCGCAAACACATCGGCTGGTATCTGAAGGGCCTGCATGGGGCTAAAGTATTCCGTGATGCATTAAATCAGCTGGAATCAACCGAATCACAACTGCGTGCCATTGACGCATTTTTTAATCATCGTTATGAGTCAGACTTCCGGCAGGCCGCCTAGACCCGAGGACTCCGGCATTGACGAGACCATTCGTCGATCGCTCGACCAATACTTCAAGACCCTGGATGGCCAACCGCCTCATGCCCTGTATGACATGGTGATTCAAGCGGTCGAGCGGCCGCTACTGGATTACATCCTGAACCATTACCAAGGCAATATCAGCCATGCGGCCAACGCCCTCGGCATCACCCGCAATACGCTTCGAAAAAAACTTGCCCTGCACCAGCGCAGCCCGGCAGCAATCAGCCAACGACGCGCATCCCAATCAGCTTAGGAGTTTATTGTGTCAACGGTTGCCCCCACCGCCTCCTCGCCCCGGCCGAATCGAATAACGATTCGCCGTGCACTCCTGAGCGTCTCCAAAAAAGATGGCATCCTTGAATTCGCGCAGGCGCTCGTAGCCCGCGGCGTGCAATTGCTCTCGACTGGGGGCACTGCGGCCTTGCTTCAAAAAGCGGGGATTGCTGTCACCCCGGTGGAGGCCATCACGCAATTTCCTGAAATGCTTGATGGCCGAGTCAAGACCCTTCATCCTGCTGTGCACGGTGGGCTCTTGGCCCGCCGGGATCGCATTGAGCATATGCAGGCCTTGCAGCAGGCTGGCTTTGGTCCGATTGATCTCTTGGTCGTGAATCTCTATCCGTTTCGTGAGACCCTGGCACGGCCATCGGCAAGCTACGAAGATGTGATCGAAAACATCGATATCGGTGGTCCAGCAATGCTGCGGGCTGGCGCAAAGAATCATGATGGTGTTGCGGTAGTGGTGGATCCGAGCGACTACACCGCACTTCTCGATGAAATGGATAGCCATGGCAATACACTGGGCTGGCCCACCCGGCAGCAGCTAGCAAAAAAAGTGTTTGCACATACTGCCGACTACGATGCTGCCATCAGTAATCTGCTCAATGCCCTGCCCGCCAGCGCCTGTGCTGCTACTGACAGCGGCTGCATGCCGCCTGATCCAAAAGCCGCCGATCTCTATCCCGATATTCTGACCCTGCAGATCCATCGCGTTCAGGCAATGCGCTATGGCGAGAATCCGCATCAGAGTGCAGCGTTTTACCGGGAGTCAAATCCAGCGGCGGGTACATTGGCCAATTACACCCAGCTGCAAGGCAAAGCGCTCTCCTATAACAACATCGCGGATTCCGATGCCGCTTGGTCATGCGTGCGTAGTTTCTCGGAGCCTGCCTGCGTGATTGTCAAGCACGCCAATCCCTGTGGTGTTGCGATCGGCAAATCGGCGTCGGAGGCGTATCACAAGGCGTTTAAAACTGATCCCACCTCAGCCTTTGGCGGCATTCTCGCCTTTAACGCGACCCTTGACGAGCCAGCCGCCCGAGATATCGCCCAGCAGTTTGCAGAAGTCATTCTCGCCCCTGACTTTACAGAGGGGGCGTTAAACGTTTTTTCCAACAAAACCAATCTGCGTCTATTGAAGCTACCACTCGGTGAAGACGCGGCAATCTCCAGTGGCCGAGACATCAAACGGGTCAGCGGGGGTTTACTGGTTCAGACTCCAGACCGCAACACGCTGATCGCAGCACAACTTAAGATCGTCAGCCGGCTTCAGCCCACCGCCGCCCAGCTCGAGGATCTTTTATTTGCTTGGAAGGTCTGCACCTGGGTTAAAAGCAACGCGATTGTATTTTGTGCCAACGGCATGACGCTTGGTGTGGGCGCGGGCCAGATGAGTCGAATTGACTCTGCCCGCATCGCCGCGATAAAGGCACAGCATGCGGGCCTCACCCTTCAAGGCTCAGCCGTCGCTTCCGATGCCTTTTTCCCGTTTCGGGATGGGCTCGATGCGGTAGCAGATGCCGGTGCCCAATGCGTAATTCAGCCAGGCGGCTCAGTGCGTGATGATGAAGTCATCGCTGCCGCAGACGAGCGTGGCCTTGCTATGGTCTTTACCGGCATGCGTCACTTTCGCCACTGATGGCTCGCTGAAATCGATAATCTGTTTTTAGATGAGAGTCCTTGGCATCGATCCCGGTCTGCGACGAACGGGGTTCGGTGTCATCGAATTCTCAGGCCAGCGCATGTGCTATGTCGGCAGTGGCGTCATTCGGCCTGAGCTCAGCGGGTCCGAGCCCGAGCGGCTTGCTGAATTGTTTCAGGGCGTGCGGCAGCTGATCTCGGAATTCAATCCTGATCAGGCGGTGATCGAGCGGGTATTTGTGAATGTCAATCCCAAATCCACCCTATCGCTCGGCCAGGCAAGGGGTGTCGCGATTGCCGCACTCGCTGAGCATCAGCTTCCGATTGCAGAAATCACGCCGCTAAGGATCAAACAGTCAGTGGTTGGATCTGGCCGTGCCACCAAGGATCAGGTTCAGCGCATGGTGCAGCGGCACCTGGCGCTCGCCCGTCCGCCCGGGGCTGATGCGGCCGATGCCCTCGCCTGTGCGCTGGCCTGGTGGCAGTCGCTGGGGATGCGGCAAGCTCTGCAGCGCGCCGAATCTAGGGGACAATAGCGGCCATCATGATTGGCCGAATCTCTGGAACCCTGATTGCAAAACAGCCCCCACGGGTGATCATTGATGTTCAGGGCGTGGGCTATGAAATCGATGTGCCGATGAGCACCCTGTATGAACTTCCGGATCTGGGCCGGCCCGCCACGCTGCTTACCCATCTTATTGTTCGCGAAGATGCACAGCTGCTCTATGGCTTTGCAACCGAAGCAGAACGCGGTGCGTTTCGGGAGCTCATTCGAGTAAGCGGCGTAGGACCGCGAATTGCATTGGCGGTTCTCTCTGGGCTATCAGTTGATCAGCTTGCCCAGGCGGTGAGTCTTCAAGAAACGGGGCTACTGACCCGGGTGCCTGGCATCGGCAAAAAGACCGCCGAGCGCCTGATTCTGGAATTAAAGGGGCGAATCGCCCAGGCCATCGGCACGACAACCGCATCACCACTGGCCTCGAGTACTGACATCCTCAACGCCTTGCTGGCATTGGGCTATTCCGAGCGCGAGGCCCTACCGGCCATTAAGGCACTTGGCCAGAATGTCTCGGTAGCTGAGGGCATCCGTCAGGCCTTAAAACAATTGGCTAAGTAAACTAGGGCCATGATTGAACATGAAGACCTCTCTGGCCTTGGCGAAGACGGCGCACCGCGCCTGATCTCGGGTCAGTCCAAGACACCTGCCGAGGAGGCCATTGAGCGGGCCCTGCGGCCTCAGCGGCTGGATGAATATATTGGCCAAGACAAGGTCCGTGATCAGCTCGGATTATTTATTCAGGCTGCCTTACAGCGCGGTGAGGCACTAGATCATGTGCTGCTTTTCGGACCTCCCGGGCTGGGCAAAACGACACTGGCCCACATCCTTGCACGTGAGCTTGGTGTAAATCTGCGTCAGACCTCGGGCCCGGTGCTGGAGCGGCCTGGCGATCTGGCCGCGCTGCTCACCAATCTTGAGCGCAATGATGTGCTCTTTATCGATGAGATTCATCGTTTAAGTCCGGTCGTAGAAGAGATCCTTTATCCCGCACTCGAGGATTATCAGATCGATATCATGATTGGTGAAGGCCCGGCTGCCCGCTCGATTAAGCTGGATATTCAGCCGTTTACGCTGGTGGGTGCAACGACCCGCGCAGGCATGCTCACCAATCCATTGCGTGATCGATTCGGCATCGTATCGCGGCTCGAGTTTTATAACGCCAAAGATCTCGAAACGATTGTGATGCGATCGGCCAGTCTGCTAAAAGCCGTGATTGATACAGCTGGCGCGCACGAGATCGCCAAACGGTCTCGCGGAACCCCTCGGGTTGCTAACCGGCTGTTGCGACGAGTCCGGGATATTGCCCAAGTCAAACATGAGGGCATCATTTCGGCTGCAATTGCGGATCAGGCGCTCTCGCTGCTTGAGGTTGACCGTGAGGGCTTTGACCTCATGGATCGAAAGCTGCTGGAAGCCATTATTGAACGCTTTGATGGCGGGCCTGTTGGACTGGACAACCTCGCCGCCGCGATTGGTGAGGCCAAAGACACAATCGAAGATGTGCTTGAGCCCTATCTCATTCAGCAGGGCTTTTTGCAGCGGTCGCCCCGCGGACGCATTGCAACCTCAGCGGCATATGCCCACTTCGGAAAAATAGCCCCGCCGCAACAACATAACGAGAGGCTTTTTTAGATATGACCGCGAGTCCCGATCTCTCTGTCTTAACACTCATCACACAGGCAAGCCTGCCCGTGCAACTGGTTATGCTGCTTTTGGTCAGTATTTCAATTCTTTCTTGGACAGTCATTTTTAAAAAATGGCAGTCCATGCGTCGCGCAAGACGAGATACCGAGGACTTTGAAAAAGTCTTCTGGTCGGGCGGCGACCTGATGACCCTTTACAAAAAAGCGGAAAAAGGAGACCTGCCCGGATCGCTGCCCAGAATCTTTGAGGCTGGTATGCGTGAATTTCTAAAATCGAGATCAGGCGCCCTTACGGATGCTTCGGCAATGATTGACGGTTCACGCCGGGCAATGCGGGCTGCGTTTCAGCGAGAGCTTGACGGCCTGGAGCGTAACCTGCCCTTTCTGGCTTCAACCGGCTCTGTCTCTCCGTATATTGGCCTGTTCGGCACGGTCTGGGGAATCATGCATGCGTTTACGGGCTTAGCAAATGTGCAGCAGGCCACCTTGGCCAGTGTGGCTCCCGGCATTGCCGAGGCCCTGGTCGCGACCGCGATCGGCCTGTTTGCCGCCATCCCCGCGGTCGTGGCGTATAACCGCTACGCCACCGATCTTGATCATCTCAGCATCCGATTCGAAGGTTTTATCGAAGAGTTCTCCAACATCTTGCAACGTCAGGCTGCCCGTTAAAGCGCCAACGATTAAACCGCACAGATTTCACTCACCTCTTACAACACACGGTCCGCTATGGGTGCCCCAACAGCCTCTCGTAAATCCGGCAGACGCCGAATGATGAGCGAAATTAACGTAGTGCCTTATGTCGATGTCACGCTGGTATTGCTGATTATCTTCATGGTGACGGCACCCATGATTGTCACCGGCACTATCGATCTGCCCAAAGTAGGCCAGGCGGCTCAAACTCCCGTTGCGGCGCTTGAGATCACAATTCGCCAGGATGGCTCCACCACGATTCGTCGTAACACCGAGGGTGAAAAAGAAAAACCGATCGCCCGTGATGAAATCGTTTCTGCAGTGAAATCCTTAGGCGCTGCTATGGATATGCCGCTGATCATCTCGGCAGAAAAATCCGTGCG
>RFRK01000052.1 GCA_009924525.1 Betaproteobacteria bacterium | reverse complement strand
TGGCTCGCTGATCATCACCGTGTTCGGCGATGTGGTTATGCCGCGGGGTGGCAGCATCTGGCTCGGAAGCCTGATTCAACTTCTATCGCCGCTCAATATTAACGAGCGGCTCATCCGCACTACGGTATCGCGGCTTGCCGAGGATCAATGGCTCGATTCCGTGGCGGTGGGCCGGCGTGCCAACTACACGCTGACGGCCGCGGGACTGCGCCGATTCGAAGAAGCGAAGCTTCCCGCCATATCTATGCTGCCAATGCGCCACTGTGGGATCGGCGTTGGCGCCTAATTCTTACTGTTGGCGAGATGCAGCCGCGCGAGCGGGATCGCGTGCGCAAGGCGCTCTTTTGGCAGGGCTTCGGCATGATGGGGGCCGGTTGCTATGTGCATCCCAGCGCAGATCTTGCTGCGGCCTTTGATGCTCTGATGGTGGAGGGCCTGTCCGGTGCATTAAAAAAATTAATGCCCATGGTGGCAGCCGAATCACGCTTTGGTCCATGCGCCTCAGATCAAGACATGGTGAGCCGGGCCTGGAATCTGGGGCAGCTCGGAAAAGCGTATCTGGGTTTTTGCAAGCTCTATGAGCCAATTCTGGAATCCCTGCGGGCCGATCGCAAAACCAGCGCAAGCCCGCAGCAGGCGTTACTGCTGCGCATTCTGCTGATTCACGACTATCGCCGATTACTGCTGCGCGACCCTGAATTACCTGCGGTTTTGGCGCCCCAGAACTGGCCCGGACAGCGGGCGCGGCTGCTTTGTCGCGAACTCTATCTGCGGCTATTACCTGCTTCGGAAGCGTTTCTCGATGACTACATGCGGCTTGCGGATCGCAGCACGCCTACCGCACTCCCCGCCTTATCGCAGCGCTTTCGAGCCGAAGACCTGCTTGCCGAAACCGCCGAGTAACTAGGTCCGATTTTTTAGATCCATAAGCGGCACAGCGCCGGCAATCTGAAGCCGTTTTCGATTTGGCTCAGCTGCTGTTAGTGCGACAGTCTCACGCAAAGTGCTGAGACTTCGCACCGCAAGGGCCTGATACAAGCGCGTGCCATCAACTTTCCACGCAATCTCATCATCCGTTAATTCGCGAAGGATCTTCGCAGGCGATCCCACCGCGAGCATGCGCGGCGGAATGTTTGCTCCTGCTTTAACAAAAGCGCCTGCAGCAATAAAGGCAGACTCGCCAATCACCGCGTTATCCATTACCACCGCATTCATTCCGACCAAGGCGTTTCGGCCTACTCGGCAGCCATGCAGCACTGCGCCATGGCCAATGTGGCCCTCTTCTTCCACCACCGTATCGGAGCCCGGAAATCCGTGCATGACACAGGTGTCTTGGATATTAGCCCCCCGCTCTAGAATGAGCCGACCAAAATCACCACGCAGGCAGGCCGCTGGCCCCACATAACAGTTCGGGCCGATCAGCACATCGCCAATCAGTACCGCGGTGGGATGTACGTAGGCCGATGGATCCACAACCGGCGTGATGCCATCGATTTCATAGACGCGGGGCTGGGCCATGGCGGGCCTCCTTTTGTGACAAAAAATTTTGTTACAGATGAATCTTTGTATCAAATCACGACCACGCAGTCAGCCCCCTCTCAGGCCGGCCACGGTCATGCGCGGGATTTCAGCGGCCTGCCGGCCGCAGCACCATCTTCTCGGCCATATAGGGGCCAAGCGCCTCGGGCAGCACCACACTGCCATCGGCCTGCTGATGATTTTCGAGAACCGCTACAAGGGCCCGGCCCACGGCGACACCTGATCCATTCAGGGTATGGACAAGCTCCGTGCGCGATTTGCCACCCTCTGCAGTCTTACGCATCCGGGCCTGCATACGCCGGGCCTGAAAGGCCTCGCAATTACTCACCGAAGAGATTTCGCGATAGGCCTTCTGCGAAGGCAACCAGACCTCGAGGTCATAAGTCTTCGCCGCACCAAACCCCATATCCCCTGTGCACAGGGCCATCACGCGATACGGGAGCTTAAGCAGCTTCAGTATGGCCTCGGCATGCAAGACCATTTCCTCCAAGGCGGCATAGCTGTGCTCAGGATCGGTGATCTGCACCATCTCGACTTTATCGAACTGATGCTGACGAATCATGCCGCGAGTGTCGCGGCCATAACTGCCCGCCTCTGATCGAAAGCATGGCGTATGGGCTGTAAATCGGATGGGCAGCTGCTCGGGTTCAAGAATTACATCTCGGACGATATTGGTGAGCGAGACCTCTGAGGTGGGAATCAAGTACAGGGTCTCGCCTTCTCCTTCTGCACCGCCTTTTTTGGCAGCAAACAGATCATCAGCAAATTTCGGCAGCTGGCCAGTGCCCCGCATGCTGTCCGCATTAACGATATAAGGCGTGTAGCACTCCTGATAGCCATGGTCACGGGTGTGCGTATCCAGCATAAGTTGCGCCAAGGCCCGATGCAGGCGGGCAATATCGCCGCGCATCAGGGCAAACCGACTTCCGGTGATTTTGGTTGCCGTTGCGAAATCCAGTCCCAATGGCTCACCGACATCGACATGATCTTTCACATCAAAACTGTAGGTCGCCGGCTCACCCCAACGGCGAACTTCTTGATTGGCCTCGGCATCCCGGCCGTCCGGCACCGAGGCATGCGGCATATTCGGGATGGTTAAGAGCCAATCGTTGAGCTGCGCCTGCAGGGCCTCTAGCCGAGAAGCGCCCGCATCAAGCTGCTTGGCAATTTCATTGACCTGGGCCATCAGACCTTCGGCGTTTTCGCCTTTGCCTTTTGCAGCACCAATCTGCTTGGAGAGCTGATTGCGCTGAGACTGCAGGCTCTCGGTCTGTACCTGAACACTTTTACGTTCGGCTTCAAGCGCAGAGAACGTTGCGGTATCCAGCACGTAGCCACGGCGCGCAAGCACTGCGGCGGCACCGGCCAGATCTTTGCGCAGCAGTTGGGGATCGATCATAAAAACGCTTTCTTAAAGGGTAGACCGCTTTCTGAGCTGAGCGAGCTTTTCCGCAATTTTACTTTCTAAGCCCCGATCCACCGGCACATAAAACTCTGGTGGTTCGCCGATTGCATCCGGAAAGTAGCGCTGGCCCGCCGAATAGGCCTGCGGCTCATCGTGACTGTAGCGATAGCCCTCGCCGTGGCCAAGCGATTTTGCTAGCCGCGTGGGCGCGTTGCGCAGATGATTAGGCACGAGATGTGAGCCCCGCTGCTTCACGAAAGCATCGGCTGCCTGATAAGCCCGATAGACCGCATTGGACTTTGCCGCACAGGCCAGAAACACCAAGGCCTGGGCAAGGGCCAATTCACCCTCGGGGGATCCAAGTCGCTCGTAGGCCTGCGCCGACTCCAGTGTCATGGTGAGCGCACGGGGGTCCGCAAGGCCAATATCTTCAACGGCCATTCGTATCATGCGCCTACCGATGTAGCGCGGATCACAGCCGCCATCCAACATGCGGCAAAACCAATACAACGCTGCATCAGGATCGCTGCCTCGCACCGACTTATGGAGTGCGGAAATCTGGTCATAAAACGCATCACCACCTTTATCAAACTGACGCATGATTTGCGGCAGCAGCCGATCGACCATCGGCTCATCAATAGCCGAGGCAGTTTTCTGGGCCTGAGCAATGAGCAGCTCCAGTGCGCCTAAAAGCCTACGGGCATCGCCATCGGCACTCGCAATAAGCCGCAACGATGCTGATTCAGTAAGGGTATCGGCCGGCAGTCCATAAAGCCGCAGGGCCCGGGCCGCGATTTCATGTAGCGCAGACTCTGTCAAAGGCTTTAACACATACACTGCCGCCCGCGAGAGCAGCGCACTATTCACCTCAAAGCCGGGATTCTCAGTCGTGGCCCCGATAAATACAAAGAGACCGCTTTCAACATGCGGCAAGAAGGCATCCTGCTGGGCTTTATTGAAACGATGCACTTCGTCGACAAACACCACGCAGGCCCGGCCCTGACTGCGCAGCAGCTCGGCAGCCGCCACAGCATCACGAATTTCTTTCACCCCGCCTAGCACCGCAGAGATCGACAAACACTCGGCATCGCAGGCGGCGGCTAAAAGCCGCGCGATGGTGGTCTTGCCAACACCGGGCGGGCCCCAGAGAATCATCGAGTGCAGCTGGCCCGATTCAATCACTACACGCAGCGGCGCGCCCGGGCCCAGCAAATGCGGCTGGCCCACCAGGCTATCCAGATCCTGCGGACGCATACGCTCGGCCAGCGGCTGCATGTTCACTGCCGCAGCACACTCATGCCGCGCGGCGGTGTGTACTGAAACAGCGCGGCATCGATTGCGATATTTTTAAAGATTTTTGTCAGCTCGATTCGAGTGATTTGGCCCAGGCTATCGTGAATCTCGAATCGGCTGATCATCGAATCGCTATCCAGTCCAATCATGAGACGGGTGATTCCGGGTTCGGACTGCCGCGGCACAACGCCAATCCATGTGACACCATCACGCTCGCCCGCCAGAGAAAACTGATAGCGCGCAAGCAGCTGCTCTCGGGTGAGTACATTGGTGTTCAGTAGTAACGCTGCGATTCCCGATAGGTTCGCCGCCTCCACCGATCGCACTGATGCCTGCGCGAGATCAGCATCCACCAGCCAAAACTCGCGGCTATTCAGAATCTGTAGCTGCGGATAGGGCTGACGGACTTCCCATCGCAGCAGCCCGGGTTTGGATACATAAAACACCCCCGAAGCGGTTCGCACTCGGGCGCTTTTCGATGAGGTGACCTGGCGAAATTCCGCCGACAGGCTCTGGGTGGTGGCTAGGCTTTCGATCATGCGCTCGATCGGATCGGCCCGAACTGAGGACACCCACAGACCCGATGCCATCGCCAGGATGGCCCATGCCTTTCTCATTGCGACTGCGGCACCAAGATGTCCCGATTGCCGTTGCTCTGCATTGGTGACACAACGCCTGCGCGCTCCATCGTTTCTAACAGGCGTGCGGCCCGGTTATAGCCGATGCGTAAATGTCGCTGCACCAAAGAGATCGAGGCGCGGCGGTGTTTGAGCACCACCGAAACTGCCTCATCGTAAAGCGGATCCGATTCGCCATCGCCAGCTTCGGCAGAAAGGCCTGCGGTGAACATACCGCCACCGGCTGCAGGATCTGCGCCTTCCAGAATTCGCTCATCGTATTGGGCCTCGCCCGACTGCTTGACTGAATTCACAACACGAATCACCTCATCATCGGCAACGAAGGCCCCATGAACCCGAATCGGAAGTCCGGTGCCAGCAGCGAGATAAAGCATGTCACCTTGGCCAAGCAGGGCCTCGGCGCCCATCTGATCCAGCACCGTGCGTGAATCCACTTTGCTGGAGACCTGAAACGAGATACGAGCCGGAATATTGGCCTTAATCAATCCGGTAATCACATCGACCGATGGCCGCTGGGTCGCAAGAATCAGATGAATACCCGCCGCTCTTGCCTTCTGAGCCAGTCGAGCAATGAGTTCCTCGATCTTCTTGCCGGCCACCATCATCAGATCGGCAAGCTCATCAATCACCACCACAATCTGCGGCAGCGGCACGAGTGTGGGCGCATCAGGGTCTTCAGGATTGGCCAAAGGATCCTGGATCGGCTGGCCTTTTTTAATGGCCTCTTCCACTTTTTGATTAAAGCCCGCCAGGTTACGGGTATTGAGCTTGCTCATGATGCGGTAGCGCCGCTCCATCTCGCCCACACACCAGTGCAGCGCATTGGCCGCAAGCTTCATGTCGGTGACCACCGGCGTTAACAGATGCGGTATGCCTTCATAGATGGACAACTCCAGCATCTTGGGGTCGATCATGATCAGCCGCACCTGGGCCGGGGTGGAGCGATACAACAGTGACAGCAGCATCGCATTCACACCCACCGACTTGCCCGAGCCCGTGGTACCGGCAACCAGCAAGTGGGGCATGCGGGCCAGATCCACCACCACCGGTGCGCCTGCAATGTCTTTACCGAGCGCAAGTGGCAGTACGCCGTGGGATTCCTGAAAAGTCGTGGAGCCAATAATCTCGGAAAGCCGCACCACCTGACGCCGGGGGTTGGGCAGCTCTAAGCCCATCAGGCTCTTACCGGGGATCGTTTCAACCACTCGAATGGACACCAGTGAAAGTGCGCGCGCTAAATCCTTTGCCAGATTCACAATCTGCGAGCCCTTCACGCCAAGGGCAGGATCGATCTCGTAACGGGTGATCACGGGGCCCGGCTGTGCAGTCACCACTTTTACCTGCACACCAAAATCAGCAAGCCGACTCTCAATCACACGCGATGTAAATTCCAGGGCCTCAGGCGATATGGTGTCGGTCTGCGCCGCGACCTCATCCAGTAGTGAAATCGCCGGCAGTCCGCCCACCGGTGCCACCTCGGAAAATAAAGAGCGTTGCTTTTCGCGCTGTCGGGCCTCGATGGCTTTTTTCGAAGGCTCGGGTGCTGCCACAGGCTTGATTTCAAGGGCCTGATCCACCTCGCGCTGACGACGTTTTTCCTCTAGCGCATCAGCCCGTTCAATGGCTGCCGACTCCCCGAGTCGCCGATCCTGGCGCTCAGCCAGCTGATTACGGGCAAGGCCAAACAACGCCTCTGCTTTTTTCCCGACCCACTCGGTGACATCCAGCCATGAAAAACGGAAAAACAGAGCGAGACCCAACACAATCATCGATAGCGACAGCAAGGTCAGACCGATAGAGCCCAAGGCCCAATCGCCAAAGCTGCCCACAACGCTGCCCAGCACACCACCAGGCATAAACGAGATCGGACTCGCACCCCAGCTCATGCGTTGCGCCTCTAGCGTGCAGCTGCCCGCTAAGAGCAGCCCAAAGCCAATCCAACGAATTGCCCCCATCGGCACAAATGAACTGCTGACCCCTGTGTCTGCTGCAAGACCAAGACGCTGGACCTCGCGCAGCTGGCGGGCCAAACGCCAGCTCGCATAGGCAAGGGCTGCAGACAGCACCACAAACCAGACAGCAGAAAACCCAAACCCAAAAAGCAAAGAATCTGCAGTCCAGGCGCCGAATCGGCCCAACCAATTCGTGGGGACTTGACGCGAACCCTGCTGAAACCACCCGGCATCTTCAGGCGACCAGGAAAGCAGCGATAAAAAGATCCAAATGGAAAAAAGCCCGTATCCCAGCCAACGCAGCTCTGCCCCAAGGCCTGAGATTTCTGTGGCGGCGCCGCCGCCCTCCGCAGCTTGGGCTCTGCGGTCGGCCCGCCTGGAACTGGCGCGGGCAGCGGATCGTGTGATTCGGCTTGCCATGATTTCTATAATTGTGCCGTTTTGCTGCGATTCCCGCCTGCCCAGCAATGCCGTCGGCGGCTCGCTACCCCCGAATTCCCTTGAAAGGCAATCCATCACATGGCCAACAGCACTCCCGAACATCATCGTCTGATCATCCTGGGCTCGGGTCCGGCAGGCTACACGGCAGCCGTCTATGCGGCACGCGCAAATCTAAAACCGGTGCTCATCACCGGCCTGGCTCAAGGCGGGCAGCTGATGACCACGACCGATGTCGAAAACTGGCCGGCCGACCCAAAGGGTGTCCAGGGGCCTGAGTTGATGCAACGATTTCTTGAGCATGCCGAGGCCTTTGACACCCGGATTGTCTTTGATCACATTCACACGGCGACCTTGAATAGCAAACCGATGCTGCTTGCAGGTGACGCCGGCACGTATAGCTGCGATGCGCTCATCATCGCCACAGGCGCGTCTGCCCAGTACTTGGGCCTTGCCTCGGAGCAGGCCTTTATGGGCAAGGGTGTCTCAGGCTGTGCGACTTGTGATGGATTTTTCTACAAAAATCAAGATGTCTGTGTTGTCGGCGGAGGCAACGCCGCAGTGGAAGAGGCCCTCTATCTCTCTAATATCGCCCGGCAGGTCACCGTGATTCATCGTCGAGATAAATTCCGGGCCGAGCCGATTCTGGTGGATCGCCTGATGGCCAAGACACAGGGTGGCAATATCCGTGTGCAGTGGGACCATGTCTTAGATGAGGTAAAGGGCGACGACAGCGGTGTTACCGGTGTGCGGATCCGACATGCACGCACCGGCGCTACACAGGAGCTTGCGCTGCAGGGCGTATTCATTGCGATCGGGCACAAGCCCAACACCGATCTTTTTGCCGGCCAACTCGACATGAATAATGGCTATATCAAAACGCGTAGCGGGCTGGAGGGCAACGCCACCGCCACCAATATTCCAGGTGTGTTTGCAGCCGGCGATGTGCAAGACCATATCTATCGCCAGGCCGTCACCAGCGCGGGCACCGGATGCATGGCAGCCCTGGATGCACAGCGCTATCTCGAGGCGCTCGCGGAATCGTGAACTCCGATAAGGAGCTGTTTTTAGCGGCAGTCGCTGATGCCACGCCGCTTCCGAGAACGGCCCGGCCCCCTTCAGTATCGGCAAAGCCCAAGCCGCGGCCTATACCAGTGAAACGTCTTGAGGACGAGGCCCAGGCGCTGCATGACTCGCAGCTATCCGACATGACACCAGAAAGTCTCTTGGATAGCGATGAGGCACTGTCGTTTGCGCGAACCGGGATTTCGAGTGACACGCTGCGCAAACTGCGCCGCGGCCACTGGGTCATTCAAGACAGCCTGGATCTCCACGGGCTGAGAAGTGATGAGGCCCGGGCGGCATTTGCAGAATTTCTGCGGCGTTGCGGCCAGCGTGCCATTCGCTGCGTGCGCATTATTCATGGCAAGGGGTTGGGGTCTGCGAACCGCCAGCCCGTGCTTAAAGGGAAAGTGTTGGCCTGGCTACAGCAGCGCGATGAGGTCTTGGCTTACTGCCAGGCGCCGGCCAACGATGGTGGCAGCGGCGCTGTTCGTGTGCTGCTTAGACAGCCGCGTCACCCGTCTCGCCGGTCCTGATTCGAATCACCTGCTCAATTGAGCGCACGAAAATCTTTCCGTCGCCGATTCTGCCTGTGCGGGCCGCAGTAACAATCGCATCGATTGCACGATCACAGAGTTCATCGGATACGACTGCCTCGATCTTGGTCTTGGGCAGAAAATCCACGACATACTCGGCGCCACGATAGACCTCGGTATGGCCTTTTTGACGGCCAAAACCTTTGACATCAGTCACCGTCAGGCCACTGACACCAATCTCTGCAAGGGCCTCGCGGACTTGATCAAGTTTGAAGGGCTTCACAATTGCAGTAATCAGTTTCACGTTGTTTCACCTTTATCTGAGGCTGCTGATGGGGCCGACACTTCCTGGAAGCGATTGGTCACCGGGTAGCGCCAATCCCTGCCGAATGCGCGCCGGGTAATTCGCACACCGGGTGCTGCCTGCCGTCGCTTGTACTCGCTGTTTCTAATCAGCCGCAGCACACGATCGACCTCAACCGGGTCATGTCCTGCCGCGATCAGATCCGAGCGGGTCTCACCATGTTCCACGAAACGGACCAGCATGTCATCCAGAGAATCATAGGGAGGCAGACTATCCTGGTCGGTCTGATCCGGCCGAAGCTCTGCGCTTGGTGCGCGGCTTAGTATGCGCTGCGGAATCACATCCCCCAGGCCCTGCTGAGCAGCAACCCGATTGCGCTCGTTACAGAGCCGATAAACCATGCCCTTGAGCAAATCTTTGATGACGGCAAAGCCGCCCGCCATGTCGCCATACAGGGTGCTGTAGCCCACCGCTGCTTCGGATTTATTACTGGTCACCAACACCAAGGCATTGGTTTTATTCGAAATGGCCATTAAGAGCGTGCCACGGATTCGGGCCTGCAGGTTTTCCTCAGTAACATCTTCTGCAAGGCCCGCAAACACGCCGGACAGCGATGACTTAAAGGCCTCATAAAGCGTGGTGATAGGAATCGTATCGGCGCGCACCCCCAGGGCCTGCGCACAGGCCGTAGCATCCTCAATACTCATGGCTGCGGTAAAGGGCGATGGCATGATCACTGCGCGCACGTGCTCGGGCCCTAGGGCATCTGCCGCAATTGCAGTGACCAATGCGGAATCCACGCCGCCAGAAAGTCCGATCACGGCGCCTTTAAATCCATTTTTGTGTACATAGTCACGGGTGCCCAAGACCAGGGCCTGATAGGCCTGCTGCTCGACAGAAAGCTCAGCCGCAATCAGATTGCCACCCTCGCCCTCTAGAACAGCGCCCTCGAAAAAATCCACCACCAGGAGGTCTTCCTGAAACTGTGGCGCCCGGGCAATCAGATTGCCGTTTGCATCCAATACAAATGAGCCGCCATCAAAGACCAGCTCATCTTGGCCGCCCACCAGATTGCAAAACGCTACCGGCAATCCCAGGCGCGAGGCATTCGTGCGGACAACATCCAGACGCTCGCGCAATTTGTCGATATGAAAAGGTGAGGCATTTAACACCAGCAAAAGATTGGCACCTGCCGCCTTGGCCATCGCCGGGGCCCGCGAAGCCCAAATGTCTTCGCAGATATTGACCGCCAGGCGCACGCCATTGACCTCGAAGAGGCAGGGTGCGCCATCAGGGGCGAAATAGCGCTGCTCATCAAAAACAGCGTAATTGGGCAGCTCAAGTTTTCCGTAGCTGCCGATCACCTTGCCATAGCGCAAAACGGTTGCGGCATTAAAAGTGTGCTGCTCACGGGCACGCGGGTGGCCGACCACAACGGTGAGATCTGGAATAGATTTGAGCTGCTGGGTAAGCCTGCTTAGGGCAGATTCACAGGCCGACAAAAATGCGGGCCGCAGTAACAGATCCTCGGGCGGATAGCCCGTTAAGGCGAGCTCAGGTGTGACCATCACCGCTGCACCCATGGCCTGGGCACGATGCGCGGCGTCAACAATCTTCTGTGTATTACCGGCGAGATCGCCTACCCGACTGTTGATCTGGGCAAGCGCAACCTTGAGCATTTAGGCGCCGGATTCTTTTTTGTAGCGGGCCATGCCGCCGGAGATTTCCTGCTTGGCTTGATCGGGGCCTTCCCAGCCCTTGACCTTGACCCACTTTCCTTTTTCGAGATCTTTGTAATGCTCAAAAAAGTGTTGAATGGTGGCCAGACGCTGTGAATTGACATCTTCGATCTTCTTCCAGTGGCTATACATGCCGAGAATCTTGTCGACCGGCACGGCCAAGACCTTGGCATCGCCGCCCGCCTCATCCTCCATCATCAGCATGCCGAGTGCCCGGCAGCGGACCACCGCACCCGGTGCTACGGCAAAGGGAGTGATCACCAAGACATCGA
>RFRK01000051.1 GCA_009924525.1 Betaproteobacteria bacterium | reverse complement strand
GATGGCAGCGTTATCGTGATTGATCATCACACCAATCAGAAAGTAGGGGCGATCGCCGGAGAGGCAGGATTTGCGCGTGGCACGCTGCGCGGCTTTGCCCGTGAGCGGCGGCTTCGCGGCGTTAGCGCAGAGCATCCATTTGAACTGGTGGGGCGAGTCGATGGCCGCCTGACACTCTTTGATCCCCAGACTGGCCGTGTCGTTGATCTGGAGTCCTTCGGCGCGAATAACTCCGCTGTGTTTGCTCGGCTGTTGGCCGTTGAAGGAAAACAGTAATGAAGCAAACCACAACGCCCTGCACGGTTGAAATAGCCCATACCTCGCGGGATTTCTATGCTCACGTTGAGCTTGCGGACAATTCAATCCGCCCGGGAGATCAGGTTCTTGTCCACAACCCGCCCACGGAGATCCGTTGGGGTGAGCAGCTGCGTGTTGAGCGCGAGGCGACGATCTCGCGGGCCAGCTGGTTCGCCCGCTGGTGGACCAAATGGATTGCCCGTTTTGAATTGACCACGCTTTATGAAGTCAGTTTTTCCACGGCCCGATTCTCGAAATCGCGCCGCTATCCCCGGCCTGTTCCACGACAGGATGGGCGGTCTCAATTAACCAGCTAAAGGCAATCCGCATGAATACACTTGCCCATCCTTATCCCGCTAAAGCGATTGATACCAACGAGGCCACCGAGCGAGCTTTAGAGAGCACGGTGCTCAACCCGCGTTTTTATACCACCGATTTTGATGCGATCGATCGGCTGAATGTCGATCACGTTCGAAGCCAGTGGGATGCGCTGATGGCGGAGTTTGCAGATGACCGTAACAAAGATCATTTTCAGCGCCCTGCTGAGACCATGAATCGGGATTATTCCCATCTGCCCGACGGCCTTTATCAGGAGTTTGTTGATTTTCTAATCTCCTCGGTAACTTCGGAATTCTCCGGCTGTGTGCTTTACGCTGAGATCAAGCGGCGGATCAAGAACGAGGATATGCGGGCGCTTTTTGGCTACATGGCCCGCGATGAGAGCCGCCATGCCGGATTCATTAATCAGTGGCTAAAGGATTTTGGAATCGGTGTGGATCTCGGTTTTCTTGCTAAGGCCAAGAGATACACCTACTTTCGGCCGAAGTTTATTTTTTACGCCACTTACCTCTCTGAAAAGATCGGCTATGCCCGCTACATCACGATCTATCGTCAGATCGAAAAGTATCCTGAGCTTAAGTTTCATCCGATCTTCGGCTGGTTTAAAGAGTGGTGTAACGATGAATTCCGTCATGGCGAGGCCTTCGCGATGCTGATGCGGGCGGATCCCAAACTCTTGCAGGGTGTGAATCTGCTGTGGATTCGGTTTTTTCAGCTGGCTGTCTATGCCACGATGTATGTCCGAGACCACGCCCGCCCCGAATTCCATCGCGCCTTGGGCGTGGATCCCACCGACTACGATTTTCAGGTCTTTCGCACGACCACTGAGATCTCCAAGCAAGTCTTTCCGGTCACACTGAATCTTGATGATCCACGTCTACATCGCGGTTTTGAAAAGCTGTGCGCAATCGCTGATCAGGTCGCGCAGGCCCGCGAGCAGGGCGGAGTTCTGGGCCGAATCCGACAGGGCTGGCATGGCCTGCGGGCTGCAACGGTCTTTTGTCGGCTGCTGATACTTCCGGCCCGCTATCACGCACTTCCACAGGATGTTCGGCTCGCGCCGACCTGGTGATGCCCGACGTATTCCTGGCGCTGCTCTACACCATCTTTGTATGGTGGTTTAGCACGGGCATCGTCTTGTATCTCAATGGTCTGCCGCGACACACCTTTAAGTGGACGATGTCTGCCGCCACCGTAATCTTGGTCGCCGCCCTCTCGGCTTTACAACTGACGAGCCATGTCAGTGAAATCTGGGCGGCCTACTGTGCGTTTAGCTGTGCGGTGTTGGTCTGGGCCTGGCAAGAGATCGGGTTTTTGTTGGGCTTTGTGACAGGTAGTCGAAAGACCGACTGCCCTGAAGATGCCCGCGGATGGCGCAAATTCGGCCTTGCTGCCGAGACCATTCTCTATCATGAGCTGGCCCTGGTGGTGTTGGGCGCTATGGTTTGGCTCGTTAGCCGTGAGGGTGTAAACCAGGTCGGATTCTGGACCTATCTCGTGCTCTGGACGATGCGTCAGAGCGCCAAACTCAACGTCTATTTTGGCGTACGCAATCTAAGCGAAGGATTTCTGCCCCATCACCTGAAGTATCTCCAGACCTATTTCCGGCGTCGGCCGATGAATGCATTCCTGCCGATTTCGTTAATCGTCTCGCTCGCAATTGCGATACCGATCTGGCAGTCCGTCGCCTTGGCACCCACCGGCAGCTTCTCGGCGGTTAGCCTGACACTGATCGGCACACTGCTGTCCCTGGCGATTCTGGAGCATCTTTTTCTGGTGCTGCCTGTGCCGCTCGAGGGACTCTGGCGCTGGGGTCTAAGGTCACGCTCGGCTGAGCCGTGATGTTTTCTTTAAGTTTTGGGCTGACGCGATACACCCATCACAAGGGCCTCGCCCTCCAGCACACGCTTGCCGCTCACCGAGCAGGTGGTCTCAAGGCGTACCCGACTTTTCTCTGGAAAAATTTCTAGCACCTTGACCTCGGCAGTGATGGTGTCCCCGGGGTGTACCGGCGCAAGAAATTTCATCGTTTGTGTGAGAAAGATGGTTCCCGGTCCAGGTAGGCGATTGGCCAGCACCGAGGAGATCAGGCTGCCAGTCAGCATGCCATGCACGATCCTTGTGCCAAATCGCGTGGTTTTAGCGTAATCCTCATCAAGATGGATCGCATTGGTGTCCATCGAAACTGCAGAAAAAAGAATGATGTCGGTCTCGGTAATGGTCTTAGATTGCTGAGCGGTCTGACCGACCTTAAGATCTTCGATGTAAAAAGCGGGATGGATAATGGACATGCGGGTCCCTGTTGTGGTTGGCGTTATAGTGGGGGCTCAAAGCCGATCTGAGGGTAATCACATCGGCGGGGCCAGTCGTTTCGAAGCGCTTTGGATTTTACGATGAAAGAGTTTGTCGAACATTTCTTAGTTGCTCATCTGGGGACCGCGCTGCCCGTTTGGGCCAGCAGTCTGATCTCACTGACCAATGTATTTTTAATTCTCGCTATTGCCTGGGGACTACTGTCATTTTCTGGCCGCCTCATTCGGGTACTCGAGAAAGGCTGGGCTGCCCGACACCCGAATCCTGAAGAACGCAAGCGGCTTGAGACCCTCACGCGTGTTGTGCGCTACATCACCTCGGTAGTGGTGGGCGCCGTTGCCATCATGCTGGTGCTGGCTGAGATTGGTATTTCAATTGCCCCCATTTTGGCGACCGCTGGCGTGGCGGGCCTGGCGGTTGGTTTTGGCGCGCAGAGTCTGGTGAAGGACTATTTCACCGGATTTGTGATGCTGCTGGAAGATCAGATTCGGGTCGGTGATCTGGTCGAGGCTGGTGGCAAGTCCGGCACGGTCGAAGAAGTGACCCTACGCTATATCCGCTTGCGTGATCTGGAAGGCGCAGTCCACTTTGTCCCCAATGGGGTGATCGCTACGGTCACCAATCGCAGCCGCGAATTTTCTTTCGCCATGATGGACCTGCGCATTAGCTATCAGTCGGATCTCGATCAGGTTTACAAGGCGATACGAGAGGCTGCCGAGGTGTTTGCCCGCGACCCAGAGTATGCCGCCCGTCTACTGCAGCCCATAGAAATAATGGGGGTAGATCAGTGGCATGACTCTCATCAGACTGTCCGCTGTCGATTCAAAGTTCAGCCTTCTGAGCAGCAGGCAGTAAAACGCGGATTTCTCAAATGTTTAAAGCAGCACTTTGATGCCCAGGGCATTCGAATCCCGGCTAAGGAGAGCTAAGCGGATCCAGCCACCCCAGCACGATCATGAGCAGTGTGCCAATTGAGATTGCTGGAACCAGACCATTTTTTTTGCTCACCATGATGGCCAAGGCAGATCCGGTTGCAATAAGCCGATAGGCCATCGGCGTTTCGGCGAGTACTCCCACGGGCAGCACGATGATGCGCACCACCAAGGCGGCCACCATTGCATAAGTCACACAGGTGATCCAGCCAAAAAGCGGGCTGTCTTGTTTGATTCTTCCCGAGAGCATGACGCCCAGACCACGCCAGGCGTAGGTGCCAAGTGCCGCAAAAAACAGAATGCCCCAGGCCCATAGCGCTGACCCTTTGGGAATATTAAGGAGCGATTCCATCTTCTCTCTCGTTTTCTTTGGGCGTGTGGCGGGGTCTTACCAGTTTTTCTTATCGAGGGCGAGATCAAGAAAAAACGCAGCAGTACCGCCGATTAATCCACAGATCAGGATGCTCCAGCCCGGCGCCCAGCCATACACAATCGGCCCAGACAGCCCACCGATCAGCAGTGCCAGCCGGCTTGCACGGGCACGCACCTCGGTAAAGCTCAGCAGAAAAAATAAAGGATTGAGCATCACCAGACCGATCGTGACCGGTGTGGGCACATGGCCGGCCAGTAAATAGCCCAGCATCGTCGCTGGTGTGCTTACAGCCCAGCACGTCATTCCGAACCCGGTGAAATACGCCATGCGCTGTGAGGCTGGAATGCGTGCAAAGTCGCGCATCATCACCGCCCAGCTGGTCATTGAGATGAAATGGGCGCTGGCGTAAAGCGAGTGCCGTCGATCCTCCTTGGGGATCTGCGGCACTAGCGTCAGTGTCATGGGTAAAAAACGCGCAGCCGTAAGCGCAGCCGCGAGTGCAACCGCGAATCCGGATGCCCCGAGGGCAACCATCTCAACAAAGACCACCTGACCGGGCAGTGCATAGATGAAAAAGCTAGTGGCTGTGGTTAGGCCGATCGATAAGCCACTGGCGTGGCCCAGCGCACCGAATCCGATCATGCCTGCAACCAGCACCGCGGCCGGCACGCCGACCGCATCTCTGCAGCCTGCCCAGAGCGCATCGCGGGTCGGTGTTTGCGCTGATGGTGACATGCTGCGATTGTAGGCGCAGCCTCTAAATTCCGGATAATGCCGCTATGGCGACCTCGATGAACACCCGGAAAATTCGCGTCTGGGACTTACCAACAAGGCTTTTTCACTGGCTGTTAGCGGCCTGCATTGCGGCGCTACTTATCTCGGGCGAAGTGGGTGGTGAGGCCATGGTCTGGCATGCCCGTTTTGGCATGCTGGCCTTGGCGCTGATTTTATTTCGGCTGGTCTGGGGCGTGCTGGGTCCGCGCTATGCGCGTTTTGCCGAGTTCGTGAAGGGGCCGGCAGCGGTTCTTGAGGAAATTCGCGGCACAGCCGATTTAAAGCCTGGCCACAATCCGCTCGGCGCGCTGTCGGTGTTAGCAATGCTTTTGGTGATCGGGGCGCAGGCAAGTCTTGGCTTATTCAGTTCCGATGACATCGCCTTTGATGGACCCCTTGTACGACACGTCAGTGATGCCGTGGTGGATTTCGCAACACGCTGGCATCTCCGGCTGCATTGGGTCGTCATCGGCCTGGTCATCCTGCACCTGGCAGCGATCTATTGGCACCAGCGGATTCGCAAGCACAACCTGCTCGAGCCGATGGTGTCGGGTGATCAGCAAGTGGACGACGAAAACGCATCGGCGGCAAAAGATGATGCCGCTACGCGGGCCAGGGCAGCGCTGATCTTTGCCCTGGCGCTCGCGCTCGTGGTTTATCTCTCTCGGTAGTCGTCGTGGCAGGCCCGGCAGGTCTGTTGGGTAGCGCCAAAGACTTTTCGAATCTGCTCGAGGTTGCCGGATTTAGCCGCGGTATTTAATTCGACAGCCGCCTTCATGTAGCGCTCCGATGCTGCCTTGAATTTATCGGTTTCTTTCCAGATGACCGGTTTTGCTTTTCCACCATCCGTATCGGGGCCAAAGGCCTCCCAGGGCAGTGTAGAGAGGGTCGCAATCACGTTGGCGCTTTTTTGGACTTCAGCGGCGTTAAACGGAATATCGCCTTTCATCATGGCGCCGATGCGGCCCATATGCTGGCCAGTTAGCTGAAGGGCGCTCTGACGATACTTCAGGGCATCTTCTTTTTTTGCGAACTGGGCGGATGCGATCAACGGAGTGGCCGCGGTCAAGGCGGCAGCTAGGCCCAGCGAGATCAGTGATTTCATAAGGACTCCTATAAACGGCGGGGTTGTGAGTGCGATCGACCCTGAAACCCGCGGGAGGCTTTCTGATCAACTTGAATCAGAGGGTTTTGCGGACATGACCCACCACACACCCCAGACGGTAAGCAATGTTCCCGCGATGGTGGTCAGTGTAATCGGTTCACCAAAAAGACTCCATGCCATCAACGCGGTAGTGGGAGGTGTCAGGTACAGCAGGCTGGTGACCTGTGTCGCTGCACCCTCTCGTATCAGCACAAATAGCAGTGAAATCGCACCAATCGAGAGGGCAAAAATCGCCCAAAGCAACGCTCCAATAAGGGCTGGCTGCCAGTCAATCTCGCGGGTCTCAATCAGAAATACAAAGGGCAGGCAGGCAATTGCCGAGGCACCAAATTGGATCACCGATCCGGCACGCAGGTCAAAGCTGGGGCAATATCTTTTTTGATAGATTGTGCCGACTGTGATGCTGATGAGTGCAAAAAAAGCAAGCCCCAGACTCAGCCAGGTCAGATTCGTAAGCGATAGTTTGGCGGTGACGACCAAGGCGACACCGGCGATTCCGAGAATGAGACCGATCCACTGTCGGGACGTTATTTTTTCGGCCACAAGTGAGGCTAGCCAGGCGGTAATGATGGGCTGCAGTCCGACAATAAGCGCCGCGAGTCCGGCGGACATGCCGTGCCGAACCGCTGCCCAGACGCCGCCAAGATAACCGGCTTGAAGCAGCAGGCCAGCGATGCCGATATGAAACACCTGCTCCCGGCTCGGCCAGACTGGCCGAATTAACAGCACAATTGGCACCATAATCATCAAGACCCCAAGAAATCGCAGCAGCTGAAAAGTCATCGGCTCTGCATGGGGCATGCCATAGCGGGCAATGATGAACCCCGAGCTCCAAATGAGCACAAAAATCACTGGAATCAAGCGTCTAAAGTCGATGGGCATGAGTCTTTTTCGCAGAACTTGGTGGATAATGACGCCATGAGTTTTGAATCATTCGGCCTGCATCCTGATTTGATGCGGGCCATCGCCGACGTAGGCTACACCAGTCCCACCCCAATCCAGACCCAGGCGATCCCTGTCGTGATAGAGGGCAAGGATGTCATGGGTGCCGCCCAGACGGGCACCGGAAAGACTGCTGCGTTCACGCTGCCTATACTGCAGCGGCTTATGCCGCACGCCAGCAGCAGCGCATCGCCAGCGCGCCATCCTGTGCGGGCCCTGATTCTTGCGCCGACCCGAGAGCTCGCCGATCAGATTTCTCAAAATGTAACCCAGTATGCGCGCTATGTGCCGCTGCGCAGTGCAGTGGTCTTTGGTGGCGTTGATATGAATCCGCAGACCGCAGCGCTGCGATCGGGCATCGAGATTCTGATTGCAACACCAGGCAGGCTTTTGGATCATGTCCAACAAAAGACCGTCTCTCTGTCTTCGGTGTCCGTCCTTGTACTCGATGAGGCCGATCGCATGCTGGACATGGGTTTCTTGCCCGATCTGCAGCGCATTGTGAATCTGCTGCCAAAAGCACGGCAGAGCCTATTGTTTTCTGCAACGTTTTCGCCCGAGATCCGAAAGCTTGCCAAGACATTTCTTAATGATCACCCTGTCGTGATCGAGGTCGCAGCCCGAAATGCTGCTGCCGAAAATGTGTCTCAGGTAGTGTATGTAGTGGATCGGGCCGAATCGAAGCGTGCCGCGGTGGCCCACCTGGTCAGAAGCCAGGGGTTGCGGCAAGTCATTGTGTTCACGAATACTAAAATTGGTGCTAGCCGACTCGCCCGTGAGCTACAGCGCGAAGGCATCCCGGCAGATGCAATTCATGGTGATAAATCCCAGCCAGAGCGACTGGCCACACTTGAGCGTTTTAAAAAGGGTGAAGTTGAGGTCATGGTGGCTACCGATGTTGCCGCCCGTGGGCTAGATATTGCTGAGCTTCCTGCGGTCATTAATTTTGATTTGCCTTATTCGCCCGAAGACTATGTCCACCGTATCGGTCGAACTGGCCGCGCCGGAGCAAGCGGGCAGGCGATGTCACTCATGATTGCAGAGGATCAACGCCTGCTCTCCGAGATTGAAAAGATGCTGCGACGAACGATTCCGAAGGAATCCTTGCGGCCTCAGCGTGAGCCGGTGCGGGTAAAAAGTGCGCCTCAAGAAAAAAGCGTGCCCCAAGATCCTATTTTTTCCCAGCCCTATCAGCCTAAACACGACAGTCCAGCGGGCACTGTGCCGCCTGCCTCAGGATCTACCGCCTCGCCGGTGCCGGTAAAGTCGGCGGTCTCGGGCCATTCGGTGCCATCGGGAATTCGACGCGCACCGCGCCCGGTGCCAGCCCTGCTGGGTGGTAAGCACAGGGCTTCAAGCAATTCCTAGAGTGCTGGGGCTGCAGGCCGTATCGGCTGCTGACGCAGCCGTGACCAGCTGCCCTGCACACGGGCGATCCAGCCCTGCGGCATATGGAACTCTAAATGGGACCAGGCGAATTCGAGCTGCAGCCGAATCACCTCTGCGTTATCGGTGCGAAGCGGCAGGGCCTTGGTCTGCTTAGAGAGCTTTTCACCCAACTCGTTTTTCACAACCGGCACATGCTGCACCGAGATGGATGGGTAGCCTAAGGCTTTACGCAGTGCCTCATGCCGTGGCGCAGAGTGCAGCAGATCATCGCCTCGCAGGATGTGGGTGATGCCTTGGGCGGCATCATCAACAACCACCGCAAAGTGATAGGCCCAGAACCCATCGGCCCGGCGAATTACAAAATCATCTCCATCGGGATTGCGAAATCGCCAGGCACATCCTTCGCGATCCTCGCGTTCAAAACGTTGCGGCGCTCCCTCGGGGGACCACGATGCCTGCTGCTGCGGCCGGCAGTAGCCTGGATAAATAATTTCGCCATCCGGGTTGTGAATTGTCTTGCCTGCTTCAATGGCGTATTGAAGTTTTTTTCGCGAACAGCTACAAAGATAAGCCCGGCCCTGTGCAATCAGGCGCTCCAGCGCGGCCTGATAGTGCGACGTTCGCGTGTTCTGAAATAGCACGCCATCGTGGGCCTTTGGATCAATCCAGTGATCCCAATGCAGCCCATGGGCTTTAAGCTGCATGAGAATCATGGCGCTTGCGCCGGGCTCTTCTCGCGGGGGGTCGAGATCCTCGATGCGTACATACCAATCTTGGCCGTTGGCCCGCGCATCAAGCCAGCTGGCCAGCGCAGTCACTAGGGACCCGAGGTGCAGCGGGCCGGTTGGTGATGGGGCAAAGCGGCTTTTTGCGCGCATGGCTCAGAGCACTTATCGGGCTTCGGCGATTTCTTTAAAGCTGTCGCGGGCTGCCTGCAGGGTCTGCGCGATTGGCTCTCCTGAGTGGGCAATGGAGACAAAGCCCGCCTCAAAGGCCGATGGTGCGAGATATACCCCACGCTTGAGCATGGCATGAAAAAAGCGATTGAATTGATCGCGATTGGATTGATTCACATCTTCAAATGTAGCGGGTGGCGACTTGCTAAAATAGATTCCAAACATACCGCCAACACTATCGGCGCAGAAGTTTTCTTCTCCGCAGTCACGAGCTATGGATTGCAGATCCTGCATCAGCTGCGCAGTCATCGTCGTGAGACGATCAAAAAATCCGGGCGCGCTGATAAGCCTTAAGGTCGCCAAGCCTGCGGCAACGGCCACCGGATTTCCAGAGAGCGTGCCGGCTTGATAAACCGGGCCGAGGGGAGCGACGCATTGCATGATGTCTTTTCTGCCGCCAAATGCCCCCATGGGCATGCCGCCGCCAATAACTTTCCCCAGCGTGGTGAGATCAGGCCGAATGCCGCTTAAGCCCTGTACACCCTGGGGTCCAACGCGAAATCCAGTCATCACCTCATCGAAAATTAAAACTGCCCCATGGGCATCACACTGCGCCCGGAGTGTTTCAAGAAAACCTTTCAGTGGTTTGACTAAATTCATATTGCCGGCCACGGGCTCAACAATTACACCGGCAATCTGTGGGCCATGTTCGGCAAAGCAGGCCTTCACGCCCTCGATGTCGTTGTAATCCAGCACCAGCGTCTCTTCTGCAAAGCTCTTTGGTACACCAGCCGAGGTTGGGTTGCCAAATGTCAGAAGCCCCGAGCCGGCCTTCACTAGTAGACTGTCCACGTGGCCGTGATAGCAGCCTTCGAATTTGATGATTTTTGAGCGGCCGGTAAAACCTCGCGCGACTCGAATCGCAGACATCGTGGCCTCTGTGCCCGAGGAAGTCAGTCGCATCATCTCCATTGAGGGCAGATGGCTGCGAATCCACTCAGCGATTTCAACCTCGGCCGCCGTCGGTGCTCCAAAGGACAGGCCGTTTGCAGCTGCTTTTTGCACCGCTGCGATGACTTCGGGATGGGCGTGGCCCACAATGGCTGGGCCCCAAGAGCAGATGTAATCCACGTAGCGATTGCCATCGGCATCCCAGCCATAGGCGCCTTGGGCCTTCGCAAAAAATCGCGGTGTGCCCCCCACCGAGCGAAATGCCCGGACCGGTGAATTCACACCGCCGGGAATAGTGATCTGAGCCTGCGCAAAAAGCGCCTCGCTTGTTTTAATACTTTGTTGCATGGCAGCCTTCCCCGTCGGCGTGGTCGCCGAGTTCTCCCTGCAGATATTTTATGTCGATCAGGCCCGGCCTTGACGATGCTGGTACAGTTTCACCAAAGGAAATAATGAATTCATGAAAACCTATATGTGTTTGATTTGTGGCTGGATCTACGACGAAGCCAAGGGCTGGCCTGACGATGGCATTGCGCCGGGCACCAAATGGGAAGATATTCCAATTACTTGGGCCTGCCCTGAGTGTGGCGCACAGAAGTCTGATTTTGAAATGGTGGAAATCTAGGCCTTCTTTTTTACGACAGAAAACCGCATCAGGGTCTTTTGTCGGGCTTGATCATGATCGACAACTGGCATGGGATAAGTCTTGCCTAAGACAATTCCTGCCGCCTGCAGTGCAAGTGCAGGTGCTGTCCAGGGCGCATGAATGAGCCGATCATCTAGATCAGCGATCTCGGGTACGTAGCGGCGAATAAAAGCGGCCCGCTCGTCGAATCGCTCGCTCTGGCTGACAGGATTAAAAATTCGAAAATAAGGCTGCGCATCGCAGCCGGTCGAAGCCGCCCACTGCCAGCCGCCATTGTTCGCCGACAGGTCATAGTCATTGAGCTTCCAGGCGAAGTAGCGTTCTCCGCGTCGCCAGTCGATTCCTAAATCTTTAGTCAGAAATGATGCGACAACCATTCTCAGTCGATTGTGCATATAGCCGGTGGCATTCAATTGACGCATGCCCGCATCAACGAGTGGGTACCCGGTCTGGCCGGCGCACCATGCCGCGAATAGTGAATCGGCCTGCGATCCCTCGGCCCACTGGATCGCATCGTATTCGGGCTTAAAGCTACGCGATACCACATGTGGATGGTGATGCAGGATTTGCATGTAAAAGTCGCGCCAGATTAATTCTGAGAGCCAGGTTGCAGCGCCTTCGGTATTTGTTGGCAGGGCCTGAGACTGCATTGCAAATCGCACGAGTTCACGAATTGAGATCGTGCCAAAGCGCAGATGCACGGACAGATACGATGGCCCCTTGGCCCCGGGAAAATCACGGGCT
>RFRK01000006.1 GCA_009924525.1 Betaproteobacteria bacterium | reverse complement strand
CACCGGCGAGGAAGCCGCCGCCAGTGAAAGCGCTCGGGTGGTCGGAATGCCCAAAGCATGCATGGCTTCCGAACACAGATACTCCCGAATGGAGGAGCGTAGTACTGCACGGCCATCCGCAAATCGCGCATACGGAGTCTGACCTGCGCCTTTAAGCTGTAGCTCCCATCCACGAAGTGCGCCAAGGTTGAGCGCACGGCCATCGCCGAGTCGGGGAACAAAGACCCCGAATTGGTGTCCGGCATAGACACTGGCATAGGGCTGAAGATGGCTGGCCACCGCGTTACCTGAAAGCAAGGCAAGCCAATCAGAGCTTTGCATGAGTTCTTGGGCATCAAGACCCAAAAGCGCTGCCGCGTCTTCGGAAACCGCCAGGAAACGACAGTCCTGAAGTGGCGATGGATCGCAAGGCCGAATAAAGGGCTCCTCGGGATCGTCATAGAGGCTGGCAAATCCCGGTGACCAGTCGGCCGACTGGCCAAGGTTAATCCTCGGCGCAACGCCGGGCTCGGGGTGAGGCGTTAAAGGGGCAAGCGCGGGCAGGCTTGGCCGCAGGTTTTCAGGCGCATTCATGTCTGCGAAGTGTAAGTCTTGCTATCGTTGGCGTCATGCAATCCCCCAGCGTCTCTGGCTTTACGCCTTTTGTCGATCATCTTGGAGTCGAGCCCGTGCGGGCGGAGTCGGGCCATGCGGAAATCAAGCTTTCGCTGAAGGCCGAGCACCTCAATGGCCTTGGCGTGGCCCATGGCGGCGTGGTGATGACGCTGCTGGATGTTGTCATGGCGATTGCGGCCCGCTCAGCGGACCCCGATCAGATGGGCATGGTGACCGTGGGAATGAACACCAGCTTTATGCGGCCCGCAAAAGGCGAGCTACATGCCTTCGGCTGGTGTGATCACTTCTCAACCACTATGGCGTTTTGTCATGGCGAATTGCGGGATCAGCATGGACGCCTTCTGGCCAGTGCAACAGGCACATTCAAACGCATGCGAAGTTTTAATCGTAGGCGCGGCAACGAGGCAGATTAAGCGCCCGGTTTTCGATTAACGTTTATCGTTTGAACTCAAAGTGTTCATGCAGGGTGTTTACTGCCTGCGCCGACGGTGACCAGGTGATCTCTCGGACTGCCGCCTTTCGTGAGTCCAGCTGAATCAGGGTAGAGGATCGTGTGTGGTAGTCCTCGCCGGAAATTAGGGCTGCAGACAGTCGCTTTTCCCAGTCAAAAGAAACACCAGTTGCAGGTAGCTCATCATCACCTGCAAGCGCCTGTGAATGCATGACTGCATCAATGACCGATGCATCCTCGGTTGCTAGCGCCGCCTGAAGACGGCGGGCCTTTGGCCAGGGCGTATTAAGCTCAGCATTCGATAGAACATGACTGCCTGCCTGCAGCGGCATGAGTGTGCGGCTGCGTCCGCCAAGCCAGAGCGCCTGGATGGAGTCCGAATCAATCTTGCCAAGAATTAAGTTATAGGGGGATGCCTCGGAGACGGCAGCCAACATCTCCTGTGCATACGCCCCGGGGTCACAATCGGATAACAGAAACGCTTTCACCATCAGCCCGCGCGAGCCAAAGGGCACTGGCGCAGTCCGAAGGGCCGGGTCTCGAACATTGGTAACGGCCGCAAAGCGGCCGCTGCGCGTAATCCCCAGCCAGGTGCCGCCTGCCTGAAGATCTTTCCCGGCAAGTAGGCCCTCTTGCCACCAGTGCAGTGGCGCGGTTGGACGGCCTGCGAATTCATCACGATTCGCTGCGATTAAGAGTCTTGGCCCGCTGCCAAGATGAATGCCAATGAGGCACACAGATGAATCTGCTGGTTGAGGATTAAGCGGCTACCGCAAGGCTGTAGGGTAGCTGGCCCGCTTCAAGCACCGGGCCATCAAGGCTGCCGAATGTTAGGCCGCCAGCCTCCCAGGCCTCGATGGTGAATTCAACCAACAAAGCTGCCCGAGACTGCTGTATTCCGCGGGTATCAAATACCGGAGCGGCGGCCACCACTCTGCCGCAGGGCTCTGCTGTGTTCACTTTCGACCAAATATCCTGCCCCGGCAGATCAGCAATCGGAATCGTGAGCCGACTAAATTCGGCCTCAGAGATATCGGCGCGATAGGTACGGCGCTTGAGTTTTCCGAGGTACTGGCTTCGGGCAACCACTTCCTGGCCGGGGTAGCAGCCTTTGGTAAAACTAACGCCCTGAATTAATTCGAAGTTCACCATCTGTGGCACGAAAATATCCTGAGTCTTTTCCCCGACCCAGGCCTTGCCCGACTCGATTTCTGAGAAGCTCCAGGCAGACTCAGGCAGCTCTTGGGCCTCTGAAAATCCAGCCATTAACTGATCGATTGCATGTGATGGGCCGACAAGCCAGCCACGCCGGCCAAGGACTGGGCATGCTGTATCGATCAGAAGCCAGCAGGCATTCGTGCTGCTGTCTTCGGCAGTTGTGCCGGATGTTGCTGAGATCGAGTAGGCCTTGCCCTCAAATTCAGACGGCGCTGCGGCTGCGAGCTTTCCTGCGGCCTCGCCCCATAGACCAATGGCGTGAAAAGACGTCTCTGGCGAGGAAAACGACAGCTTGGAGCGCAGCACAAACATTTTGAGCCGCTTAGTAATTCGCTCAAGACTCTCTGCTGGAATCAGATGGCCCCAAGACGATTCGCCCGAGCGCCATTGAAGCATGGTGGTAAGCAGCCGGCCCTTCGGTGAGCAGTAGCCAGTGCGCTGATGCTGTCCGGTATTAACCAACTCGATATCGTTAGTGAGCTGGCCTTGTAGAAACGCGCGGGCATCTGGGCCCGAGACAGTAAAGCCCGCAAAACTTGTCAGCCTTGCCCAGCGCTTCACGCTAAACAGCGACGATAGAGAATGTGTGTCCATCGTCTTAATATAGCGGCATGGCGAGGCCAAAGTCGAAATCCTCAGAGAAGACCCGATCCGGTGGCGGGCTACCTCGAATGCTGCGGGCTTTTGCCGTCAGCGCTGGAATTTCCCTTCTGTTGGCTGCCTCTGCTGCGGGCTGGTTTTTTTATCAGGCGGAACAGCCGGTTTATGAGTCAGATAAGCCGCTGGATCTGGTGATCAATTACGGCACCCCGGCTCGAGGAATTGTGGCCTTACTGCAGGCCAATCGCCTAGAAGTCAACGAGCATTTATTCCTGGGGTATGCGGCCTTTCTTGGCGTTGAGCGTCAACTGATGGCTGGCGTCTACCAGATCGAGCCAGGCATCAGCCAAAAAACCTTGATCGAGCGGCTCTCACGGAGGGATCCCAGCAGTACGGAATTTAGGATTCTGGAAGGCTGGACTGTGGAACAGACGCTAGAGGCTCTGAGCCGCCAATCCGAGATTCGGTTTGATATTGCGGCCCAGGCGCTTGCCCCGAGCGCCGTCGCAAACACCATCGGTGTTGAGGCGGGGCATCCCGAAGGCTGGCTTTATCCCGATTTGTATATCGTTCCCAAGGGCTCATCTGCCTTAGAGCTGCTGCGAAGATCTGCGAGCATTCAGCGCCAAGTCATTGCGAGCGAGTGGGATAAGCGGGCCCGAGACCTTCCTTACCGAACCCCCTATGAGGCTTTGATTGTGGCTTCGATTGTGGAGAAGGAGACCCAATATCCTGGCGATCGCGAAAAGGTGGCCGCAGTCTTTGCAAACCGAATTCGGCTGGGCATGCCGCTTCAGGCCGATCCAACAGTGATTTATGGTCTGGGTAAGGAGTTTGCCGGTGATATCACCCGCAAGCATCTTAAAAAAGACACGCCGTATAACACCTACACTCGCAAGACCCTGCCGCCGACACCCATCTCCAATCCGGGACCTCGGGCGATTCGGGCTGTGATGAACCCGGCTGAGAGTAAGGCTTTGTATTTTGTTGCGCGAGGCGATGGCAGCTCTGAGTTTTCCGAGACGCTGAAGGATCACAATCAGGCAGTCGATCGATTCATCAGGCGTGTTGCTTCAGCCAAGGACACTAAGTGAGCCAAACGTCAAAACGACTCGGTAAGTTCATTGTGCTTGAAGGCATTGATGGGGCGGGAAAAAGCACCCACATCGATTTCATTGCCGAGACCATTCGGGCTGCTCATGGCGTTCAGGTGCTCATCACTCGGGAACCGGGCGGGACCCCCCTGGCTGAAAAGATTCGGGAGCTTGTTTTGCACCAGGCGATGGATGTCCAGACCGAGGTGCTGCTGGTGGCCGCGGCCCGACGGGACCATGTTCGGCAGCTCATCGGCCCAGCCCTGGAGCGAGGGGACTGGGTGCTCTGCGACAGATTTGTGGACTCAACCCGGGCCTATCAGGGCGGAGGCGGTGGGGTGGATCTGGGCTGGATTGATGGGATTAATCGCGAGGTTTCTGGCCCGCTAGAACCCGATCGGGTAATCCTCTTTGATTTACCCTCCCAGATTGCGGCAGCCCGACGGGGTGGTCGGGGTGGGCATGGGGATCGGTTTGAGGCCCAGGACGTCGCCTATTTCGAACGCGTAAGAGATGTCTACCTCACTCAGATGAGGCCGGGCGCACAAGAGAAAACATCCATTCTTAATGCGGAACTTGATGTTTCACGAATTCAAATGGAACTGCAAAAAATAATTATAAATATATGATTAACAACGAAGTTTCTATCGTTAAGTCGTGGTGGGATTTGGCCTCCTCGGCATTGGAGCGGCGGCCGTCTGCTTTGATGTTGATCGGCCCCAGCGGCATCGGAAAGACGGGTTTTGGCCGGGAAATCGCGGCGGCCCTTCTTTGTGAATCCCCTCTGATTGAGGATCGGTCCGCCTGTGGCGTGTGCCGCTCATGCCAATGGATGCTGACCGGCCAACATCCCGATTTTCGGTGGGTTCAGCCTGATGCCCTGGCGGCCGAGTTGGGAAATCCGGAGGAGTCAGCTGAGGACCTCGGATCAGCTGAGTCCACAGAGGTCGGGGCAGGGGAGAAGAAAAAATCCCAAGAGATCCGGATTGAGCAGATTCGCAGTCTTTCGGGGTTTGCCAATGTCGGGGCCCATCGAGGCGGCCTTCGAGTTGTTCTGGTCAATCCGGCGAACCGGATGAATTACGCCGCCGCAAATGCGCTTTTAAAAACCCTTGAGGAGCCAACCGAAAATCTTATGTTTATATTGGTAGCAGATGGGCTAAGGGGTATACCGCCAACCATTCTCTCGCGCTGCAGAAGGCTGAGACTTCCCATTTCAGACGACGAAGTTGCTCGCATTCAACTAGAAAACAACGAGTCCGCGCAGTGGCTGCTTGAAGTAATCACTGCGGAGTCCGTTGATCCGTTGCGGTGGGCAGAGCGTGCTGGGAAGTCATCGCCCGCCGATGTGCTGGATTTTCTTCAGCGCTGGATGAATGATGTTGCGCGGGTCAGGCTTGGCGTCGCTCCTAGGCATTTTATTGATCATCATCAGGCCTTACAGGCCCATGCCCAGCGACTTCGATCCCCGCAACGGTTTAGTTCTGGCATGGCTGACCTGCAACGGCAGCGGGCGCTGGCGGAACACCCGCTGAATCCGCGGCTATTTTTTGAAACGATATTCGAGCGGCTTCAGCGTGCTTACGAGTAAGACACTGCGATGATATTTGTCGATTCTCACTGCCATCTGAATTATCCCGGTCTGGTCGAAGACACAGCTGCAGTGCTCAATCGAATGCAAGCTGCCGGCGTGAAGCAGGCACTCAATATCTGCACGACCCTTGAAGAGGCTGATCAAGTGCTGGCGCTGGCCGCTGCCCACCCCTTCCTATTCGCATCAGTCGGGGTCCATCCCGATAACCTGGGCGTGCGAGAGCCGAGCGTTGAGGATTTAGTGGCCAGGGCCCAAAGCCCAAAAATCATCGCGATCGGAGAGACCGGTCTCGATTACTACCGCCGCGAAGGTGACGGAAAGACCAGTGACTTTGGATGGCAACAGTCGCGATTTCGCACCCATATTCGGGCGGCGCGAATGGTCGGCAAGCCGATTATTGTCCACACACGAGAGGCGGCCTCTGACACGCTAAGAATTCTTGGAGAGGAGGGCGCCTCAGCCGTGGGAGGCGTGATGCACTGCTTTACGGAATCGGTTGAGGTTGCAAAGGCAGCTATCGAAATGGGATTTCTCATCTCGCTGTCTGGAATCGTAACCTTTAAAAATGCAAAACAGGTTCAGCAGGTTGCAGCAGAGATTCCTCTTGAACACCTAATGATCGAGACCGATGCACCTTTTCTAGCGCCGATGCCCCATCGTGGAAAGGTGAATGAGCCAGCTTATGTAGTCTATGTTGCAAAAAAAATTGCCGAGTTAAAGGGGCTACCGATTGAAACGGTTGCCCAAGTCACAGCAGAGAATTTTTCGCGGTTTAGTGCAGGAGCCCTTGGCGTTGGACACTGAACGCCACCCTCATCTGACCAATCAGCGCAACAATCGGACCCGAACTACCTCGGGGTTTGCGGTCGCACTCGCGCTTAGCCTGCTTGTATCGATGCCAGCCTGGCCGAGGGATGTGCTTCAGACGTTTGTATTGGCCGCCAAGGCAAATGATGTGGCCTTTGTGCAGCGACTGCCCGAGCTGGGCCTTGATGAACGCAGCCGGGATGGCCTTCGCAACAATCTTTTGATGCTGGCGCTTCGGGAGGGGGGAGAGGACCTGGCCTTGAATCTGCTTAACCAGGCCGTCTGGCAGCAGAAATCGGTCTTGGAGCATCAGAATCAGCTTGCCGAGACTCCGCTCATGATTTCAGCTTTAAAAGGGCTTGAGCGGGCTACCAAGCGGCTGATTGAGCTTGGGGCCGAAGTCAATCGGCCGGGCTGGACTGCACTGCATTACGCGGCAACCTCTGGGAGCGTGGCTGTAATCAGGCTTTTGGGCGAGCACAGCGCCTACATTGATGCCGTTAGCCCGAACAATACGACTCCATTAATGATGGCGGCCCGGTTTAACCACCGGCCTGCGGCAGCGGCCCTGATTGAGCTTGGTGCAGACCCCACGATCACAAATCAGGCGGGCCTGAACGCCCGGGACTACGCCAAAGAGCAGAACAATAATGACTTGGCGTTTTGGCTTGAGTTAGAGGAAATATCGTTTACGAACCGATACTTAAAGCGATTACCTCAAGTGCGGCCGGATGCGACTTTAAGTGATGTCGTCGAGCAGGCTGGCGGCGAAGTGGTCACGGCAAAGCCCAGCCAGCCTGAGGAATTAAAGCCTGGCGAGTCATACGTCGATCGACTCCCTGAGGTGCGACCAGCGCAGGGGGTGGAAGTCCTGCCTGGGATCCGATAGTCGGGTTATGTCCGCAGAATTGAGGTACTTCAATCCGATTTTTGTGTCGCATAATGTGTATTATGTAAATTAAAGCCTGGTAACAAAAGCCAACGCCCCGAAGAGCCTTGGCTTCCCTTTCCCAACCCGCGGTCTATCTCTGGGGGACCTAAATCGATTCTTGGTTGGCCCCTCCGAGTCTGTTCCGGAGGCTAGAGGCGCTCGAATACTGCGGCAATGCCCTGGCCGCCGCCGATACACATCGTGACCAGCGCGTATTTGCCATTAACCCGATGCAGCTCATGCAACGCCTTGGTCGCAATCACTGCCCCCGAGGCACCCACTGGGTGGCCCAGCGCAATCGCACCGCCGTTGACATTGGTCTTGGCAGGGTCGAGACCTAGTCCTTTAGTCACCGCCAAAGCCTGGGCGGCAAAAGCCTCATTCGACTCGATGACATCCATCTTATCCAGACCCAACCCGGCACGCTGAAGCGCGATCTTCGAGGCCGGAATGGGGCCCTCTCCCATAATTTCATTGGGCACACCGGCAACGGCATAACTCACCAACCGAGCGATCGGTTTATAGCCTGCGCTGGCCGCAGCTTTGGACTCTGCCAATACGAAAAATGAGGCGCCGTCGTTAATGCCTGAGGCATTGCCGGCGGTGACAGTGCCATCTTTTTTAAATGCGGGCTTCATCTTGGCAAGCGCCTCAAGGCTTGTAGCCTTGGGGTGCTCATCGGTATCGAAAATAACATCGCCTTTGCGGGTCGAGATGGTGATCGGCGCGATCTGGCTCTTAAAGCGGCCCTCTGCAATCGCCTTGGCGGCCCGATTCTGCGACTCCAACGCAAACGCATCTTGCTCCTCGCGGGAAATCTTCCACTTCACCGCAAGGTTCTCTGCTGTAATGCCCATATGGCCCACACCAAAGGGGTCGGTCAGCGTGGCGACCATCATGTCAATCATCTTGGTGTCACCCATACGGGCACCCGAGCGCATTGCAGTCGAGAGGTAGCCGCCACGCGACATGCTCTCTGCACCACCGCCCACGCCAAAGTCGCAATCGCCCAGCATGATGGCCTGTGAGGTGGAGACAATGGCCTGGAGACCTGAGCCGCATAAGCGATTCAGTGTTACTGCAACTGATTCCATTGAGAGTCCAGCATTAATTGCAGCCACTCGGGCAAGGTATGGCGAGCGCGATTCGGTTGGGATGCAATTACCCACTGATACATAGTTTATTTTTCCAGGATCAACTCCGGCCCGCTTCACCGCCTCTTTCATCACCATGCCGCCGAGATCGGCTGGCTCAATACCAGATAGCGTTCCACTGAAGCCACCTACCGCGGAGCGGACTGCACTTAAAACGACGACTTCTCTCATACGGATGTCTCCCTAATAAAAATTCCATCTAAGTCATGGGCATCTGAATCAACTATATCCACTGTTGCCCAATCACCAATTCGAGCGGGCACCGGATGGCGGGAATTCGGATCGGGTGCAATACGCACAATCCCATCAATCTCGGGCGCGTCTGCCATGGTACGCCCGATAAGGATGCCCTGAGATTGATCAATGTCATCGACCAGCACCCGAACCCGCTTGCCAACCCAACGCCGCAACCGCCGCTGTGAAATCGCTGCCTGGGTCTGCATGAAACGCTCCTGCCGCTCAAGCCGAATCGCCTCGGGAACCGGGTCCGCAAGGTCATTGGCTGTCGCGCCCTCCACGGGAGAATAAGCAAAGCAGCCCACCCGGTCTAACTCAGCCTCCTCTAAGAACTCAAGCAGGCTCTGAAATTCTGCCTCTGTTTCGCCCGGGAACCCAACGATAAAGGTGCTGCGGATCGTGATCTCGGGTGCAATAGATCGCCAAGACCGAATACGTTCAAGATTGCGCTCACCGCTTGCGGGCCGCTTCATCCGTTTGAGCACCGCTGGATGGGCATGCTGAAACGGCACATCCAGATAAGGAAGAATTTTTCCTTCAGCCATCAGTGGGATGACCTCGTCGACATGAGGATAAGGATATACATAGTGAAGACGGACCCAGACACCCAGCTGGCCCAGTTCCTTGCAGAGCTCAGTCATGCGTGTTCGCACCGGCCGGCCTGACACAAAATCAGTCCGATATTGCAAATCAACGCCATAGGCACTTGTATCCTGAGAAATGACCAGCAACTCCCGGACACCGGACTTCACAAGGCTTTCCGCCTCGCGCATGACCTCGCCAATGGGCCGAGAGACAAGGTCCCCGCGCATGCTGGGAATAATGCAGAACGAGCAGCGGTGATTGCAGCCCTCTGAGATCTTCAGGTAGGCGTAATGCCGTGGCGTCAGACGAATCCCCTGCTCCGGCACGAGATCTGTAAAGGGATCATGTGGTTTGGGGAGGTATTGATGCACCGCCTGCATCACCTCGGCCGTGGCATGCGGTCCTGTTACCGCAAGCACACTCGGGTGGAGCTCTTTCACCAGATTGTTGCCCGAGCCGGAGGCCTTTGCGCCCAGGCAGCCGGTCACGATGACCTTACCGTTTTCCTGTAAGGCTTCACCAATCGCATCCAGGCTTTCTTGAACCGCATCATCAATAAAGCCACAGGTATTGACCACTACGAGATCTGCGCCCTCGTAGTCAGGGGCAATCTCATAGCCCTCCGCCCTTAGCTGCGTGATGATGCGCTCAGAGTCAACGAGCGCCTTGGGGCAGCCCAGCGAGACAAAGCCAACGCGGGCTGAGGTCATTCTTTTTTGTTGTCGTCAGTCTTTGCGCCGGGAAACGGAAAACCTTGGAACATCGATTGGGTGTTCTTCTGCATCTGGTCTTGCATTTGCATAAAGACATTCTTACTTTGATCGATGTAATTCGACATTAGATTTTGCATCATCGGCGCCTGGCCCTGAATAAACTGGGACCACGCATCAGCCGATGGAAATGCCCCGCCTTTAGAGTCCACCAGCCGGCGTGACTGCTCTTGAAGACTACTTTGTATTTCCACGAAGGCCTGAATATTCTTTTCTAAGTAGTCGCCCATCATGCCCTGCATCGCATTACCGTAAAAACGGATCACCTGCGACAGCATATTGGCAGAAAACATGGGAACGCCGCCGGACTCCTCATCAAGAATAATCTGCAGCAGGATGCTACGGGTGAGATCTTCCGACGACTTAGCATCCACAACGGTGAATGATTCTCCGGCGAGCACAAGCTGTTTGACATCGGCCAGAGTGATGTAAGTACTGGTCTGCGTGTCATAGAGCCGACGGTTGGGATATTTCTTAATTAAACGTGTGGCTGAGTCGGTCATAGTGGATGGGCGTTTTCTTAAATTAAATTTCAGGCGACTTTCTGTGAGCGCAGATTTGTAAAGCTGCATTAGCTCATATGAAGTCCGCCGTTAAGCGAGAAATCTGCTCCGGTGGCAAAGCCCCCCTCTTCCGAGGAGATCCACGTCACGATCGAGCCAATCTCATCTGGTGTTCCGAGGCGCTTGACTGGAATTGAATTGACGATCTTTTCTAAGACCTCGGGCTTGATGGCGCGCACCATGTCCGTGCCAATGTAGCCTGGCGATACCGTGTTGACCGTAACGCCTTTGGCCGCGAGCTCTTGGGCCAGCGCCATGGTAAAGCCATGGATTCCTGCTTTTGCAGTGGAATAATTCGTCTGCCCGAACTGGCCCTTCTGACCATTCACGGAGGAGATATTTACAATACGGCCCCACCCCTTTGTGATCATGCCGTCGACAACCTGCTTCGTAACATTGAACAGGCTATTTAAGTTGGTATCAATGACTTCATCCCACTGAGCACGCGTCATCTTGGTAAAGACACCATCGCGGGTAATGCCTGCGTTATTTACTAGGATGTCGGGATTGCCATGTTCACTGCGCACTTTGGCAAAGGCCTCTACGGTCGAGTCCCAGTTGCTCACATTGCCTACTGAGGCATAAAAGGTATACCCGTCCTTCTTTTGCTCGTCGAGCCACTTCTGGGCATCACGGGTGGGTCCACAGCCCGCAATGACCTTATGGCCTGCGTCGTGAAGCTTTCTGCAAATCGAGGTTCCAATACCCCCCATGCCGCCGGTCACATAAGCGATTCGCTGTGTCATGTTGTCTTCTCCTGATTTAGACCCGCTTGGGTATATTTAATTTAAATTCGTGAAGTAGTTCAGGCCGCAGAAACGGCCCGAACCCGAACATAGCTTCCGGGTGCGGGCTCGATGGGCTTAAACCGGCTGGCTCCACACTGACGCGGCGCATCCACGAGCTCACCGCGATGAACCGACAGCCACTTTGCCCAGTCGTTCCACCAGCTGCCAGTCACCTCGGTGGCGCCATCAAGCCACTGCTGCGGCGAACTGGCAGTCATGTCCTCGTTGACCCAGAAGCTTCGCTTATTTTTTGAGGCCGGGTTAATCGATCCGGCGATATGGCCGCTGGCGCCTAGTACAAATCGCTTCCCGCCGCCTAGCGCTTGGGCTGATTTCCATGCTGCATCCCATGGCACGATGTGATCCTCGCGGGCACCCATGGCATAAATCGGCACCCTAATGCTAGACAGATCCATTTTCTGCCCGGCAATCGTGAGACGATTTTTCTTGACCAGGTTGTTCTCTAGGTACATGTTGCGCAGGTACCAGGCGAAAAAGGGCCCTGGAAGATTGGTGCTGTCCGAATTCCAATACAGCAAATCAAAGGGCATTGGTTTCTCGCCCTTCAAATAGTTGTTCACCACATAGTTCCAGACCAGATCGTTGGGCCGGAGGAAAGAAAATGTGCTGGAGAGCTCACTGCCCTTCATCAAGCCGCCTTTGGCAAGCTGTTGCTCGCGCATCCGGCAGTGCTGCTCATCAATGAAGACATCGAGCACCCCGGTGTTGGAGAAATCCAGCAGACTGGTCATCAGCGTAAAGCTGTTGACCTTGTCTTCCTTTCTCGCTGCAAGATGTGCAAGGCCAGTGGCTGCAATGGTTCCGCCAATACAGAATCCCAGCACATTGGTCTTGGGCTGGCCAGTAATTTCCAGAACTACGTCGATCGCCTTTAGGATGCCGTCGCTCACATAATCATCCCAGGTCAGCTGACTGTGCTCGTCCTGCTCATTGATCCAGCTCACCAGAAAGAGTGTGTTGCCCTGATCGACTGTGAATTTCACCAAGGAGCTGTTTTGCTGCAGGTCCATGATGTAGAACTTATTGATACTCGGTGGCACGAATAGCATGGGCACCGCACCCACTTTCTCAGTGGTCGGTTTGTACTGAATCAGCTGCAACAGTTTGTTTTGATAGACCACCTCGCCCGGTGTGACTGCAACATTTTTTCCGATCTCAAAGGCGGTCTCGTCAGTCTGCGAGATCCTGCCTTTGCGCATGTCATGCACAAGATTCTCGACACCCGAACGCAGGCTTTCACCCTGGGATTCGAGCATCTTTTTATGGACTTCCGGGTTGGTCGCAAAAAAGTTGGCTGGAGAAGTCGCATCCACCCACTGCTGCACCAAAAACTTAAGCCGAGCCTGTGTCTTGGGATCGGTCTGCACCGCATCGGTCATTGCTGTAAGTGTCTTCGCATTTAGGACATACAAAGCGGCGATTCCCGTGAAAAACGAGTCCATCCAGGTAGGGTTGTCGAACCGCTTATCCTGGGCGGCCATCTTCTCCATTTCGGGCTTGGAGACCAAGACCCGGCTGAGATCCTCAAGGTACTGTTTCTGGATTGCCTGCATACGCTCGGGAATGAGCTGCATGCTGGGCAATTTTGGAATGCTCGCGGACATCGCCACATCGGGTAGGCTCGGCCCAGAGGCAGTGGCGGGTTCGCGCTTCGGCTTACCTTGAGCTTTCAGCGCTGCGCTGCGGGCAACCGCATTTTTCTTTGGCCGAATACGTGGTTTTGCCGACTTTTTTTCTGACTCTTGATCGCGCTGCATCGACGCTCTTCTCCCCCGCCCGTCTTGATCCTACGCGGTCGATTCTGCATAGCGAAATATGCAGTGTCAAATTGGTTTTAGCGCGATAAGGCTCGCCATTCGACCGCTGACCGAGTGTCGACGAAAGGAGTAGTAGCGGCCCTCATCCCGGTATGTGCACTCACTGTTTAGACCGATGCGAATCGGTCTGTCAGCCGAATGGGACTCTGACCCGCCGGTCAGTAGAAAATCTGGATGTAACTCAAACCAGCCAAGGATTCGATGCAGCGCCAGAGCACGAAGATCTGCATAAAACTTGCCTGCTGTGATTTGCGATGGCCGGAATGCTGACTCCGCCTGCCCATCGATCCCTAAAAATACTTCGCGAACCTCTGCCCCGACCTCATAGGAATCAGGCCCAATACAGGGGCCCAACCAAATCGACCACTGATCCGGACCCTGCTGCCTTCTGGCGGCTGCCTGAAGGCCGGCTTGAATGACTCCCGCAGCAAGCCCCCGCCAGCCAGCATGGATGGCAAGCACGCAGCGGGCCCGGGTCAGGGCAACCAATATCGGCAGGCAATCGGCCGTCATCACCGTGCAGGCCCGACCGGCCCGACCAGTCAGCGCCGCATCCGCTGAGAGTTCGGCGGTTTCCAGATCCGCTGGGCTGTCGAGCTCAAGCACTCCGGCCCCATGAGTCTGCTGCAGCCAGACAGGCTTTGTTGCGCAACATTTTTCGAGCTCTCTGCGGTTCTGATGAACCGAGTCTTGCCGATCGCCGACATGGGCAGCCAGATTAAAACTGGCATAGGGCCCCTTTGAGGCGACATCGCCGCGGTGGGTTTGGAATGCAACGACTCCGGGGGGAAATAGCCCAGAAATTAGATCAACTGCGCCAGAAACCGGCTCCAAACCGGGCCTCACCCACTCAACCAGTGGGTCGAGGGGGCTCTGAAATAAGGGCTTCTCGGCGGTCATTCGGGTTTATTAAGCCCAAGACCAGCGAGGCTCAGGAGCTTCTGTAGCCCCTCGGGGGGTGGACAAGAAAAGTGCATCGGTTTTCCCTGGGTGGGGTGCATAAACTCAAGACTCTGGGCGTGAAGGGCTTGGCCAAGAATCAGACCGGTAATCCTCTCTTTTCCCCCCAAAAGGCGGTTAGCGTGTGGGGCACGGCGTGTATAGGTGGGATCACCCACAATTGGGCATCCCAAGTGCTCAAGATGAACCCGGATTTGGTGTGTTCTGCCTGTTTCAAGATTTAGCCTCACAAGACTGACGGGCTGCCCAAAAAGCAGCCCTGCCTGTGTGGATTCCACCTTTGTAATTGCCTCTTTGCCTTTTCCGTCGGGAAGAACCGCCATCTTCTGGCGATCTCTGGGATCTCGTCCGAACCAGGTCGAGATCACTCCGAGCCTGGGACACCCCCAAGCCAGGGCCCAGTAGGTCCGATGAACCTGCCGCGCCTGCAGCTGCCGAACCAGCGCCACCTGCGCAGGCAGGGTCTTTGCCGCAACCAAAAGGCCGCTGGTATCACGGTCAAGCCGATGGACGATTCCGGCCCGTGGAACCCTTGTCATTTCAGGGGCATGACCAATCAAGCCATTGGCAAGCGTGCCCCGCGGATGGCCGGCGGCCGGGTGCACGACCAGACCGGCAGGCTTATTGATGACCACCAGCTCGGCGTCTTCGAAAACAATATTCAAATTCATGGGCTCGGCCTGCCAAGACTCCGTCTGGGGGGCTTGAGGAACCGCGATCAGCAACACTTGGCCAGCACGAACGGACTGGCTGGGCTTCAGGGCGGGCCGCTGGTCAAGCTGGATATGGCCCTCGTTGATCCAGCCCTGAAGGTGGGTTCGCGACAGATCTGGAAACACCTCTGCCAGTACGCGATCGAGCCGAGCCCCATCGAGTGTGGATGACACCGTGATCTCCCGGACCTCTGCCGAAGACTGCTCAAGCGATGACAGGTCGGATTCCTCTTGGTCGATATAATCGACCGCTTCTTCTTTCCGACTTTCGGCCCTCTCATGCTTGCTGGTGTTCATCAGCGTTTTGCCCGCTTTGCCTTTCTGTTAGCCCTGCTTTTCGTGGCGATGCCCGTAGTGCTGTCGCTTCAGGGCTGTGGTGCGAACAGCCTGGCCCGTGACGAGACGCTGGGCTGGAGCGCAGACAAATTGTACGCAGAGGCCAAAGAAGAAATGTCGGCCGGCAATTGGGCAGCGGCCATCAAGCTTCTGGAGAAGCTTGAGTCTCGCTATCCTTTTGGCCGCTATGCCCAGCAGGCTCAGATTGACACCGCCTTTGCTCACTGGAAAGAAGGGGAAAACGCCCTCGCCCTTGCGGCAATCGATCGTTTTTCCAAGCTCTATCCCAATCACGAACGCATCGATTACATCCTGTATCTCAAGGGCCTGGTGAACTTTAACGATCGGTCGAATTTGTTCACCCGCTTTACTGGCGAGGATCTCGCAGAACGTGATCCCAAGGCGGCCCGCGAGGCTTTTGACAGCTTCAAAGAGCTGATCGCACGATTTCCGAATAGCCCCTATGCAGAGGATGCCTCAGGGCGACTGACTTATCTGATCAATATGCTGGCGTCGAATGATGTGCATGTAGCCCGCTTTTACTATCGTCGGGGCGCAACACTGGCAGCGGTGAATCGGGCCCAGGCAGTGGTCAAACAGTATCAAGAAGCGCCTGCCATCGAAGAGGCTCTGGCCATTATGATGAACGGCTACGAGCAGCTAGGGCTTGCCGAGCTCAGCGCAGATGCGCGCCGTGTGTTGCAGAAGAATTTCCCCGCAAGCGTCTACCTCAAGTCAGCCTACGATCCGACAGTGAAGCGGCCTGCTGCTATCAAGCCGCCTGCTGCGCCTTCGACATTTTCAAGACTCAAGTTCTGGTGAACCCCGATGCGCCGTGGCTGCTCGACCGCCCTGCACATTGCTTGCTAGCCACTGCAGTGCATCCTCGGGATCACGAGTCCGTGAAAAATTAGGCAGGCTGCGTAACATGCGGCGGCCATAACCTGTTTCGGCGAGCCGCCGATCTCCAATCACTACCACACCCCGATCTGATTCGGATCGAATCAGTCGGCCAACGCCTTGTTTTAGCAGAATGGCTGCCTCAGGCACTTGGATCGCCGCGAATGCGTCAGCGCCCTGGGCCTCACACCATTTTGATCGCGCTCGCAATACCGGGTCATCGGGTGGCGCAAAAGGAAGCTTGTCAATCACTACAAGGCTAAGCGCATCGCCTGGCACGTCCACACCCTCCCAAAAACTGTGACTGCCAATCAAGAGGGCAGCACCATGGCTACGAAACTGTTCAATTAATACAGGCCGGGGCGCCTGGCCCTGCACAAGAATGAGCCGATGCGGATGAGACGCAGCCCACATTTCAGCCCAGCGTGCAGCGAGTCCTACAGCGCGATGGGAAGTGCACAAGATAAAAACGCCGCCTCTTACTGATTCAAGCAATTTTTTAATTGCGGCCTGATGGAGCAGTTGCGAAATATGATCCGCAGACTTCGGGTCTGGTAAAACCTGCGGCACAAGCAGCAGGCCTTGTCTCTGAAAGTCAAAGGGGCTTTCCGCAATCAGTGTTGATGCATCATGAAGCCCAAGCCGTCTTTGGAAATGATCAAACCGTCCTGCAATCGCCAGCGTCGCCGAGAGCATAATCCAAGACCTTGGCTGGCGTCCCATTTCTTGCTGAAATCGCGCTGCAATCTCAAATGGAGTGCGACGCAGCGACATACCATAGCGAGAAAACTCGATCCAACGAACATCGAGCGCTGCTGGTGTCGTTTCTTGAAACGCAGCCAGCCGCTGATTAAGCTCTAGCGAAAACGCTGCAAGCTGAGCAATCTCTGCATGACGGTCCGCATTTAGTGAAAGCACTTCCCTTAAGGCGGATAGCGAATCTCCAAGGGCCTTAAGCGCGACAATCCAGCGCTGTTCATCACTCGCGGAGAGCTGGTCCCATCCCATTCGACCTTGGGGAAAATTGGCTCTTGATGACGCCTCGCGATCAGTGCCATCAACCAGAAGCGCTCTCATTTCCATAATGCTGCGCTCAAGCCCCCCGCACAGGTCAGGCCAGGAGGCAGCGTCTCGCGCGTGCTCTAAGCCGATCGCCAGGCTGTCGCGCGCAAGACCGCTTAAAGTCTGCGTAGAAATCGATTGGCTAAAAAACTCTGTTGCGATTTCGGGTAGCGTATGGGCCTCGTCAATCACAACATGGTCGACTGAAGGCAGAATCTCTCCGAAGCCTTCATCACGCAAAGCCATATCCGCACACAGCAAATGATGGTTGACAATTAATAAGTCAGCCTCGGCAGCACGCTGCCGGGCAGCCATCACGAAACACTCTGATAGTTTTGGGCACTGCTGGCCCAGACAGTTCTCCCGTGTCGAAGTGGCCATAGCCCAGACGGGAGAATGTTCAGGCACGGCACTGCATTCAGCAATGTCGCCTGTTGAGGTCAGGCCTGAGAAGGACACGATCTCAGAAAATGCGTGGGTATCTTCGGGCCGCAGAAAACGGCCCTGCTCTTTTGCGCGCTCCATGCGATAGAGGCAGAGATAGTTTCCGCGGCCTTTCAAGACAGCGGTCTGAATCGATACGCCGAGAGCTGACTTAATGCGCGGCAAATCTCGCTCATAGAGCTGATCCTGTAGATGCCGTGTGGCCGTTGATACGATGGACTTGCCGGATGTAAGCATCAGCGGAACAAGATACGCAAAGGTCTTGCCAACTCCGGTACCCGCTTCGGCAAGCAGCGTTTGTTTCTGATTGAGAGTCTCGGAAATTGCTTCGGCTAACGCTAGCTGGCCCGGCCTGAACCGGTAGCCGGGCCCCGATCGGGAAATCGGCCCGGTCTCAGCAAAGAGCTCCTTAAGCGGGGACATCCGGAGAGAGCTGGGCCTGAAGCGTGGCGATTTGATCTTTTAGCTGAAGCTTCCTTTTCTTTAGCCTGCGGATCTGTAGCTCATCTCGGGATCCATCGAGCTGCAACTGCTGAATTAAGTGGTCCAGTTCACGGTGCTCAGCCTCGAGCTCGAGCACTCTTAACTGCAGTGTCCGAACATCCTGCAGAAATTTAATCAAGATCCGGCCTCCGTCTTTTTCTCGGCACGGCGGCTGCGATTACGCGTACGGATTTCTGCATCGATATCTCGCAGCGCCTGCAGTTCCGTCTCTTTACGAAGATCAAATTCCCGCATGCGCTTCAGATGCTCGGCTCGGATTTCATCTAAACAGCGAGAGGAAAAAAATCGTTTCAGGCAGGCTTCCTCACGGCGGGCGAGATCCCGCTGAAATTGCAGCCGCTCAGACTCAATCTGCTCGATTAAGCGCTCATGAGGTGGCCGTTTTACTCGAAGATCAGCATCAGGATCGGCCGGCAGACCGGACAGCGGAGCGGCCACCAAAAGGCAGGCCAACATCAGACTCCGTGGGAGAATCAGGGGTTTCGGCATAGCCTTGGATTATCCCTTGCCCCAACCAAAACAGCCATCCCGTATCGACCTTTTGGAGATTGCGGAACATCTAGAGCCAATTCTGGTGCGGGCTGGTCAGGCCATTGCGCGAATCTATCATCAGCCCGAACACCGTATTCAGACCAAACATGACCAGACTCCCGTGACCGAGGCAGATCTGGCGAGCCACGACTTATTGGTGGCCGCGCTTACAGCGCTAACGCCCTCCTGGCCGGTGGTCTCTGAGGAAGACAGCCAACATCATCGGAGCTCATCGCAAGTTCATAACCTTCGTGCGTCCGCAGAGGCCTACTGGCTAATCGATCCGCTTGATGGAACCCGGGAATTTATCGCCCGCACAGGTGAGTTCAGTATCAATTGCGGCCTTGTTATGGGCCACGAAGCTGTTTTTGGCATGCTGTACGCGCCGATTCAAGGCACGATCTATCGCGGGGGCTCCGCACTTGCCGCGCAACGGAAATCGAGGGAAGAAAACGACTGGCAAGGGATTCAGTGCCGGCCAATGCCTGCGGAGGGTGCCGTTCAGATCTCCAGCCGACGCAGCGGTCAGTCGCAGCTGCATCAACCGGGGATGCGCCACGACCATCTGGGCTCGGCGCTGAAGTTCGGGCGCATCGCTGAAGGTACGGCAGATCTTTATACGCGACGCGGTCCAACAATGGAGTGGGATACCTGCGCCGGCCAGGCGATTGTTCAGGCGGCCGGGGGAACGGTGACCTGCCTCGACGGAGGCCCCCTTCTCTACGGTAAGCAGGACTGGCGGAATCCAGGATTCGTCGTCCGCGGACGCCCCGCAGCAAGCGCTAACCGAAGAGACTAGCCCGAGAAGTATTTAGAAGCGGCTTTGCACATCTCTTTGTGCAGAAGCCAGATAGTCCTCGGACTGCATCTCAGTGAGACGACTGACCGTTCGGCTAAATTCGTTGGCCAACACGCCCTGAACATAGAGTTTTTCAGCCTCTGCTTCGGCTGAGATGATGAGCTTGACCTTGTGATCGTAGAGTACATCGACCAGCCAGGTAAAACGTCGGGCCTCGGAGGACATCGCAGCGCTCATCACTGGCACCCCCGACAGCAATACAGCGTCAAAATGCTGAGTAAGTTCGAGATAGTCGTTCTGTGAACGTGGGCCTCCACACAAAGTTGCAAAATCAAACCAGATCACACGGCCGCAACGTTCAAGTGCCCGAATCTCGCGGGATTCGATCTGTAATACAGGCTCGGTGCTGATTGCCAAATCTGCAAATTGTTTGCGCTGTGTGCTGGCAAGCCGATCAAAAATCACTTTGATCTCATGATCTGTTTCGGCGTTAAGCGGCATGATATAGGCCCTAAACTGGCCGCGTGCCAGCCGCCGATAATCAATTCCGCCATCGACTTTTACGATATCTAGTCGATCCTTTAATAGCGCTATCGCTGGCAAGACGCGATCACGATGTAGGCCGTCCGGGTAAAGATCGTCGGGGTGATAGTTTGAGGTCATAATAAAGCCCACTCGGCTATCGAATAGGGCCCCAAGTAGTCGCTCAAGAATCATCGCATCAGCGATATCTGAGACGTGAAACTCGTCAAAACAAATCAGTCGATAGCGTCTCGCCACGCGCTGGGCCACCTCATCCAGAGGATTCTCAGTGCCGCGCAACTCATGCATTTCCCGATGCGTCGCGCGCATAAACTCATGGAAATGCAGCCTGACTTTGCGTTCAAGCGGCACATGCTGGAAAAAACAATCCATCAGCATGCTCTTGCCGCGGCCGACACCACCCCAGAGATAGACGCCCCGTGGCAGCGCAGGCTTTGAGATCATTTTCTTCAGCGTACCACCACGCTTGGCCTTGTAATCGGCCCACTCCTCGGCACACTGCTCGAGCCGCTCAGCGGCGCGAAGCTGAGCGGCATCAGCAGTAAAGCCCTGCTCAGCAAGCTGTTGCTGATAGGCCTGAACAATAGAGACCCGGGGCAGCATCCATCACTTCCCGGCAGTTACATATTCAGAGCGCGTTTGTAAATCGCAAGTGATGCTTCACGCATCGCCTCAGAAAGCGAGGGATGCGGATGGCAGATTCGACCAATATCCTCGGCTGATGCTTTGAATTCCATCGCCACAGCCGCCTCCGCGATCATGTCAGAAGCCGCCATACCAATAATGTGAACCCCCAAAATCTGCTCGGTTTCTTCGTCGGCTAACACTTTGACAAACCCGTCGGGTGAGTCCATACCCAGCGCCCGGCCATTTGCTGCAAAGGGAAACTGGCCGCTTTTGTATTTTCTCCCCTCCGCTACGAGCTGCTGCTCGGTGCGGCCCACCCAGGCGATTTCAGGCGATGTGTAAATCACCCAAGGAATGCAGTCGTAATCAATGTGCGGGTGCTGCCCGGCGATCTGCTCTGCCACCATGACCCCTTCATCTTCGCCTTTATGGGCCAGCATCGGCCCGCGGACAACATCCCCCACAGCATAGATCCCGGGCTGGCCGGTGCGGCACAGATCATCCACGGGAATGAACCCGCGCCCATCGACCGCAAGACCGACCTGATCGAGTTGAAGATTTTGGGTGTTGGGTACGCGGCCAATTGAAACAATGAGCCGATCGCACTCCAGCGACTGGGCCTTTCCGTCGCTGTCTGTATAGGCGATCTTCGCGCCCTTTGCCGAGGTCTTGATCTCGCCAATTTTCACGCCCAGATGAATGTGCAGGCCCTGCGCCGTAAAGAGCTTAAAGGCTTCTTTCGACACTGCATCATCACAGGCGCCCAGAAATGTCGGCAGTGCCTCCAGGATGGTGACCTCGGCGCCAAGCCGCCGCCACACGGAGCCGAGCTCAAGACCGATCACGCCGGCCCCGATCACACCTAATTTCTGCGGCACACTGTCAAAGGCTAGAGCACCTTCGTTATCGCAGACAATCTTGTTGTCGACCTTCAGACCCGGAAGATGGCGGGCATTGGATCCGGTGGCAATGATGACATTTTTGGCAACCACTGTTTCGGATTCCTCGCCGTCGACTGCCACCAGAATTCCGACATCATTTCGGCCTGCAAATTTTCCGTGACCTTTGAGCCAAGTAATCTTATTTTTCCGGAATAAAAACTCAATACCCTTACTCATTTTTGAGACGATTGAGTCCTTGCGCTTCAGCATCTTGGGGATATCCATCGACACCCCCTTCACCGTGATGCCGTGGGTACTCAAATGATGGCTGGTTTTTTCAAACTCCTCGCTAGAGGACAGAAGCGCCTTAGATGGAATACAGCCAACATTTAAGCAGGTGCCGCCCAGGGCTAGCTCGCCATCAGGATTGCGCCACTTCTCAACACAGGCGGTCTTCAATCCCAGCTGGGCGCTGCGTACCGCAGCGATATAGCCTGCCGGCCCCGATCCGATTACTACGACATCATATTGGGTCATGCGGATCTCCGATTAGACTTCAAGCAGTAGGCGTGCCGGATCTTCCAGGGCCTCTTTCATTGTGACCAGTCCAAGCACGGCCTCGCGACCATCAATAATGCGGTGGTCATACGACATCGCCAGATAGTTCATCGGCCTCACAACGACCTGCCCATTCTCGACGACTGCCCGATCCTTTGTTGCATGAATGCCAAGAATCGCTGACTGAGGTGGGTTGATGATGGGGGTGGAGAGCATCGAGCCAAACACGCCGCCATTGGAAATAGAAAAAGTGCCGCCTGTCAGCTCCTCGATGGAGATCTTCCCATCGCGGGCCTTGACTCCAAATTCCGAGATTTTCTTCTCGATATCAGCAAATGTCATTTGATCCACATTTCTTAATATCGGCACGACTAGACCGCGAGGGGATCCCACCGCAATTCCAATATCAAAGTAGCCGTGATAAACGATGTCATTGCCATCTACGGAGGCATTCAGAACGGGATATTTCTTCAGCGCTGCGACGGCCGCTTTGACGAAAAACGACATAAACCCCAGCTTGACCCCATGCTCTTTTTCAAAACGCTCACCATACTGCTTGCGCAGTGCCATGAGCGGCGCCATATTCACCTCATTAAATGTCGTGAGGATGGCGTTGGTTGCCTGAGACTGCAGCAGTCGCTCGGCAATTCGCGCACGCAGGCGGCTCATGGGAACCCGTTGCTCGGGCCGGCCCTCGAGCTGTGCCTCGGGCCCCAAAGCAATCGAGGGCTGCGGCAGTCCTGCAGAGACTGCAACTGCGGGCAGGCCGCTGGCCAGCGACGCCGGGCCGCCAGATTTTTGTGCAGCCATGACATCGGCTTTGGTGATCCGGCCGTCTTTGCCCGTGCCTTGACTAAGGCTTACCCCTGTCTCAGCCATCAGCTTTGCTGCTGATGGCATTGCAATCGGTGCGCCCGGCCGAACGACTGCCGAGGCCGCGGCAGGTGTCGGCGCTGCAGCCGCAGGAGCGGTCGATGCCAGAGGCTTTGCGGGCGCGGCGGCCGCTGTTGCCTTCGCTTCAGTATCGATTCTGGCAATCACCTCAGCAGACACTACTGTGCCGCCATCAGCTTTTACGATTTCAGCAAGGACTCCGGAGGAAGGTGCTGGCACCTCGAGCACGACCTTGTCAGTTTCAATCTCGATGAGTATTTCATCGGCCGTTACCGGCTCGCCTGCTTTTTTCTTCCACTGCAAAAGCGTTGCCTCGGCCACAGACTCTGAGAGCTGCGGAACTTTTACATCAACAATTGCCATGTCATTCCCTTTTTTGTGTCTTTATTTTTATTTTGTGTGTGTAAAGCCCTTGATGCGGCCAAAGGCGTTATTCAGGAGCTCTTTGAGTTGCGCGACGTGTTTCTCGAGATAACCCACCGCAGGCGAGGCTGAAGCAGGTCGGCCTGCGTACGCCAGGCGCTGGCCGGCCCACATGTTCTCCAGCAGGTTGTGCTGAATCTGAAACCAATAGCCCTGGTTTTGCGGCTCATCCTGAACCCAGATCACCTCGCTCGCATTGGGAAATTTCTTCAGCTCTGCTGCAAACGCCTTGTGCGGGAAGGGGTAGAGCTGCTCGATACGAATGATGGCAACCTCCGAGGCCTTGCGATCGCGGCGCGCATTCAATAGCTCGTAGTAAACCTTACCCGAGCAGACCAGTATGCGCGTAACTTTCTTGGCCTCAATGGTCTTATCGGTCTCACCAATCACTGTCTGGAAGCCTCCTTTGGTGAAGAGCTCCAACGGTGACGTAGCCTCTTTGTTGCGAAGTAATGACTTCGGCGAGAGCACCACCAAGGGTTTTCTGAAAGGCCGAATCATCTGCCTGCGTAGCACATGGAAAATCTGTGCCGCAGTCGTAGGCTGAACCAATTGCATATTGGTATCGGCACAAAGCTGCATAAACCGCTCAGGCCGAGCCGAAGAATGCTCAGGCCCCTGGCCTTCATAGCCGTGGGGCAGCAGCATCACGAGACCCGATTGCCGGCCCCATTTCACCTCGCCTGATGAAATGAACTGATCGATCACGACCTGAGCGCCATTTACAAAGTCACCAAACTGGGCCTCCCAGATCACCAGCGAATTGGGCTCTGCAGTGGAATAGCCGTATTCAAAACCTAACACGGCCTCCTCGGACAGTACTGAGTCGATGACCAAAAACGGCCCCTGTCCGGCGGCGATGTTCTGCAGTGGAATATAGGTGCCAGCATCCCATTTTTCGCGGTTCTGATCATGTAAAACGGAATGCCGATGGGTAAAAGTACCCCGGCCGGCATCTTGGCCCGTGATGCGAACGGCATAGCCACTGGCGAGCAAGGATGCATAGGCAAGATGCTCGCCCATTCCCCAATCCAGGTTGATCTCGCCTTTGCCCATGGCACGGCGATCCGCCAGAACTTTTTCGACTAGCGGGTGGACTTTAAAGTCAGGTGGAATGGTCGTAATGCGCTCAGCCAGCCGGGACAACTCTGCCGCTGGGACTGAGGTATCCGCATCATCGGTCCACTTTTTGTTCAGAAATGCGGACCAATCGACTGCAAACTTCCCTTTGTAGTTCGAAATCACTGGCGAGGACTGGTTAGTCCCGGCATCCATATCGGCTCGGTAGCTCTTGACCATCTCGTCGCCTTCTCCAATACGGATCACGCCGATGGTTTCAAGCCGATCTGCATAAAGCTTGCGCGTGCCGGGGTGCTGAGCGATCTTTTTGTACATCAACGGCTGAGTGAGCGATGGCGTATCTTGCTCGTTATGGCCGAGCTTTCTGAAGCAGACAATGTCCACCACGATGTCTTTATTGAACTGCATCCGGTAATCTACGGCGATCTGAGTAGCAAAGACTACGGCCTCGGGGTCATCGCCATTGACGTGCAGCACCGGTGCTTCGATCATCTTCACCACATCAGAGCAATAGCTCGTCGATCGGGAATCACGCGGATCTGAAGTCGTAAATCCAATCTGGTTGTTAATCACCAGATGAATGGTTCCGCCAGTGCCATAGCCACGCGTCATAGCCATATTCAGGGTCTCCATTACGACCCCCTGGCCGGCAAAAGCGGCATCACCGTGTACAAGAATCGGCACAACCTGGTTGCCCTTTTCATCGCCGCGACGATCCTGACGGGCGCGCACCGAGCCTTCCACAACAGGATTCACAATTTCAAGATGGGATGGATTGAATGCCAGCGATAAGTGGACAGGCCCGCCAGGCGTAGAAATATCACTGGAGAAGCCCTGGTGATACTTCACATCACCTGCAGGAAGATCGTCGGCATGCTGGCCTTCGAATTCTGAAAATAAGTCTTTCGGGATCTTTCCCAGCGTATTGACCAGTACATTCAGCCGGCCGCGGTGGGCCATGCCGATGATGATCTCTTGGGCGCCCAACTCGCCGCAGCGCTGAATGATTTCATCCATTGAGGCGATAAACGACTCCCCGCCCTCCAGAGAAAAGCGCTTCTGGCCCACATATTTGGTATGGAGATAACGCTCTAGGCCCTCGGCTGCAGTCACCTTCGCAAGAATGCGCTTTTTCTTCTCGGTGCTGAATTGTGGCGCTGAGCGAGTGGATTCCAGGCGCTGCTGAAACCAGCGCTTCTCTGCGGGATCTGAGATATACATGTACTCTGCGCCCAGCGTGCCGCAATAGGTATCCCGCAGGCCCTTGATGATTTCTCGCAGCGTCATCTGCTCCTGGCCGAAATACAGGTTGTCAGCGCGAAAAGTGGTGTCGAGATCCGATTCGGTGAGGTCGTAAAAGCCGGGCTCAAGCTCCGGAATGGCGGGCCGCTCTTGGCGTTTTAAAGGATCGAGATCCGCCCAACGTGCGCCAAGGAAACGGTAGGCGGCAATGATTGACTGGACATGGACCTGCTTGCGGGCAATCGAGAGGTCTCGTTCCGCCACGCGGGGCAAAAAGGCATTGGCTTTTGCCCGCTGGGCAAACGACTCAACAATCGGGGCGTGGGCGACATCCGAGGTGGTTTCAGAGCCATCGGCTGCCGGAAGAATTTGAAGCTGATCGAAATAGGCCCGCCACTTATCGGGCACCGAGCCGGGATTGTCGAGATAGGACTCGTAGAGCTCCTCGACATAAGGCGCGTTAGCGCCAAACAAATACGAATTGAGCTGATAACTCTTCATCATGATGCTTCACCCTTCTCGGCCCACGGCCGGTCACGATGCAGGACTAACCTTTCGCTCTGGCGGCCACACCGCTTTGCGAATCGCTTCGTCTGGCCGGCTTCTCGCCGTTCAGACAGATCGAAGTTTACCCCTGCCCCTCCAAATAAAAAAGGGGTCTAACGCCCCTTTCTCCTCTTTTACCGCTGTGCAACTGGCTTTACTGATCTTGCGGTTGGGCCCACAAACAACTGCCGGGGCCGCCCAATCTTGTATTCGGGATCAGTGATCATCTCTTTCCACTGACTAATCCAGCCAATGGTTCGGGCAAGCGCGAAAATGCAGGTAAAGGCATCGGTCGGGATGCCCAGGGCCCGCTGAACAATTCCGGAATAGAAATCCACATTCGGGTAGAGCTTGCGCTGAACAAAGTAATCGTCCTCCAGGGCAATCTTCTCGAGTGCCATCGCCAGCTTAAAAATGGGGTCATTCTCAAGGCCAAGCTCGCCAAGCACCTCGCGGCAGGTCTCCTGCATCAGGCGGGCCCGCGGATCGAAGTTTTTATAGACTCGATGGCCAAAGCCCATCAGGCGTACGCCGGAGTTCTTGTCCTTCACCTTTTCCATGAACTCGCCCACCTTAGCCACGCCGCCATTGGCATTAAGCTCCTCAAGCATTGTTAAGCAGGCCTCATTGGCACCCCCATGGGCCGGGCCCCATAGGCAGGCAACACCCGAGGCGATTGCGGCAAAGGGGCTAGTGCCTGATGAACCACACAGCCTTACGGTGGATGTCGAGGCATTTTGTTCGTGATCAGCATGCAAAATGAAAATCCGGTCCATCGCCCGGACTAGCACATCATTCAGCTTATAGGGCTCACACGGGGTCGCAAACATCATGCGCATAAAGTTGCCCGTGTAAGACAGATCGTTTTGCGGGTAGATAAACGGCTGACCAATACTGTATTTATAAGACAGCGCTACCAGTGTCGGCATCTTAGCGATCAGCCGAATCGCAGAAATATCCTGCTGCTCGGCCGAGTTAATGTCCATGCTGTCGGGATAGAACGCCGAGAGTGCACCGATCATGCCTGTCAGAATGGCCATCGGATGGGCATCACGCCGAAAACCGCGGAGAAAGAACTGCATCTGTTCATGCACCATGGTGTGATGCATCACCAGATTCTGAAACTCGGCTTTCTGCGTAGCGCTGGGCAATTCACCGTAGTACAGCAAATAACAGACCTCTAAAAAATCGCAATGAACCGCGAGTTCTTGAATGGGATAGCCGCGGTAAAGCAACTCTCCTTTATCGCCGTCGATAAAGGTAATGGTTGACTGACAGGATGCCGTTGACAGAAATCCCGAGTCATAAGTGAACTTCCCGGTTGTTCCGTAAAGCTTGCGAATATCGATTACATCGGGGCCAACCGAGCCTTTGAGAATGGGAAATTCAACGGTCGGCGTGCCATCGGTAAACGAGAGGGTAGCTTTGTGTTCAGTGGTCATGGTGGTTCCTTTCACCGCGCAATATCAACGACAAAATCAACGACCCGCTGGATCACGGGCTCTTATCTTTTCCAACACAGACCTCACCTCGGGGCGGTCGAGATCGCCCTGGGGTTCTTCACGGCCCACTAATAAATCAAGCAGATCGTTATCACTTAAATCCAGCAAGCGGGCGAGACCATCATGGTCAGCCACTGTAATTCGGTCCTGCCAATACTGAAAAAAATGCTCGAGCAGCAGATCGTTCTCAAGCAATCCGCGTCGTGAGCGCCAGCGCAGGCGACGCGCCCAGGCCTCTGGTGCGAGAGCGTGCTCGGAATCTGTGGTGGGCCTGGCCAAGGCAAACGGATCGGGCTGCATCATGGCCAGTAGCTCTGTGTTTGAGAATCAGACTGTTCGGCGGACCATCAGCTCTTTGATTTTGCCGATAGCCTTAGTCGGGTTAAGCCCCTTCGGGCAGACGTCAACACAATTCATAATGGTGTGACAACGAAAGAGCCGATAAGGATCTTCGAGGTTATCGAGCCGCTCGCTGGTGGCCTGATCCCGGCTATCTGCAATGAATCGATAGGCCTGCAGCAGGCCAGCTGGGCCCACAAACTTATCGGGGTTCCACCAGAACGACGGGCAGCTAGTCGAGCAGCAGGCGCACAGAATGCATTCATACAGACCGTCGAGCTCTTCACGCTCTTCAGGCGACTGAAGCCGCTCTTTTTCGGGCGGCGGTACATCATTAATTAAAAACGGCTTGACCGAGTGGTATTGCTTGAAGAACTGGGTCATATCAACAATTAGATCTCGCACCACAGGCAGCCCTGGAAGTGGCCGCAGCACGATCGGCTCCTTAAGCTCACGCAGATTCGTGATACAAGCAAGCCCATTTTTGCCGTTGATGTTCATTGCGTCGGATCCACAGACCCCCTCTCGGCAGGAGCGACGAAACGACAACGAGTCATCTTGATCGCTCTTGATGCGCATCAATGCATCCAGCAGCATCTTGTCGGTGTCTTTTAATTCCACCGTGAGATCTTGCATGTAGGGCTTTGCGTCTTTATCGGGATCGTAGCGATAAATCGAAAACCGAACGCTTCGGGTGGTCATGATCAGAAGGTCCTCTTTTTAGGCACAAAAGTTTCAACAGTCAGCGGCTTTAAATTTACGGGCTTGTAGTCCAGCCGGTTGCCTTCGGAATACCAGAGCGAATGACGCATCCAGTTGGCATCATCACGCTCCGGAAAATCTCGATGAGCATGGGCCCCACGACTTTCCTTGCGAGCCTCGGCAGATGTAATGGTGGCCTTGGCGGTCTCCATCAGATTATCTAATTCGAGCGCCTCGATGCGGGCGGTGTTAAAGACTTTCGATTTGTCTGCCACATGGACTCGCTTGGCCCGCTCAGCAATCTCAAGAATTTTCGCTTTGCCCTCTGACAGCAGCTCTTCGGTGCGAAATACGCCACAGTAATGCTGCATAGTGTCGCGAATGCTCTGCGCAACATCCTGGACGCGCTCACCGGAGGTCGATGCCTCCAGCCGGGCAAGACGTGAAAGCGACAGATCTGCGCCTGTTGCCGGGAGATCTTTGTGGGACTTATCTTTCAAGTTTGCGCCAACGATGTGATTTCCTGCCGCGCGGCCAAAAACCACCAGATCTAAAAGCGAATTGGTGCCAAGGCGATTGGCTCCATGCACCGAGACGCAGGCACACTCGCCAATCGCGTAAAGGCCGCCAACAATCGCATTCGGGTTGCCGCCCTTGGGCGCAACCACCTGGCCATGAATATTGGTGGGAATGCCCCCCATCTGATAGTGAATCGTGGGCACCACCGGAATGGGCTCTTTGATCGGATCCACGTTAGCAAACTTGATTGCGATCTCGCGAATCGAGGGCAGCTTTTTCATGATCTTCTCAGCGCCCAAGTGATCGAGCTTTAGCAGCACGTGATCCTTTTTCGGGCCGCAGCCGCGGCCCTCTTTGATCTCCTGATCCATGGATCGTGAGACAAAGTCGCGCGGCGCGAGATCTTTGAGCGTTGGCGCATAGCGCTCCATGAAACGCTCGCCATTACAGTTCAGCAAGATACCGCCCTCGCCCCGAACGCCCTCCGTAATCAGCACGCCTGCGCCTGCGACACCAGTGGGATGGAACTGCCAGAACTCCATATCTTCCAAAGGAATGCCCGCGCGCGCTGCCATGCCCATACCATCACCGGTATTGATGAAGGCATTGGTGGAGGCCGCCCAGATCCGCCCTGCACCTCCGGTCGCAAACACGGTGATCTTCGCTTCAAGGATCATGACCTCGCCGGTCTCCATCTCAAGGGCGACCACACCCACGCAGTCCCCGTCAGCGTCGCGAATAATGTCCAGCGCCATCCATTCCACGAAAAACTGTGTACGCGCGCGGACATTGCGCTGATAAAGCGTATGAAGTAAGGCATGGCCGGTGCGATCTGCCGCGCAGCACGACCGCTGAACCGGCTTCTCACCAAAGTTCGCAGTGTGACCACCAAAGGGCCGCTGATAGATTGTGCCGTCCGGGTTGCGGTCAAAGGGCATGCCGAAATGCTCAAGCTCATAGACTACTTTCGGCGCCTCACGGCACATGAACTCAATGGCATCCTGATCGCCAAGATAGTCGGACCCCTTGACCGTATCAAACATGTGCCAGTACCAGCTGTCTTCGCTCATGTTGCCAAGGGATGCGCCAATGCCGCCCTGCGCTGCAACGGTGTGCGAGCGCGTTGGAAACACTTTTGAAAGCACGGCCACATTCAGCCCGGCCTCTGCCAGCTGCAACGAGCAGCGCATGCCCGCCCCTCCTGCGCCCACGATCACCGCGTCAAATCTGCGGCGGGGCAGATTTTTTGTCTGATTGGACATCACTTCTGCCATGATCACACTCTCCAGAGAATTTCGATCGCCCACACGCCACAGCCCACCAGCCACAGGATGGTGAAGATCTGCAGGCCGAGTCGGATGCCCACCGGTTTGACATAGTCC
>RFRK01000050.1 GCA_009924525.1 Betaproteobacteria bacterium | reverse complement strand
GGCAAAGGCGTGGCCATGGCACTCACAACGCGCGACCGGGAAATCGCAGAGGCCGTCGGCGCGGCCCTGGCCCCACGAGGCCTCATGCTCTTGGGCCTTGACGTCATCGGTGAGCACCTTACAGAGATCAATGTCACCAGCCCGACCGGGTTTCAAGAAATTCAGGCGCAGGCAGGAATTGATGTTGCCCGTCTATTTATTGAGGCTGCACTCGCGTAATGACCTCATTGATTCTGATCTGTCATGCGCCTTTAGGCCATGCCCTGCACGCGGTGGCCTGTCATGCCTTTGGCCGTTACATTGCAGAGGTTGTGGTTGCCGATATTGCCGCGAACTCTTCGCTTGATGATGCAGTTGCAACCATTGAGACAACCTGGAAGCAGGAGGGCCAGCCCCAGCAAGTGGTGTTGCTGGGAGATATTTTAGGCGCTACGCCCTGCAATGCGGCCTGCGCCTGGCTCAGCCTGCATCCTGAAATCAATGCCTGCGGGCTTACGGGTGTGAGTGTTCCCATGATGTTAAAGGCCTTTACTTATCGCGAGCTTCCCCCAAAAGAATTGGTTGAGAAACTTGCTGATACGGTCTCCCCCTCTTGCGCGCCTTTGGCGCCCACCAGCTAGAGATCACCATGCCCAAGCAAACGGTTCCTGTCATCAATACGCTTGGTCTGCATCTGCGGGCCTCCTCAAAGCTCAGCCAGATGGCAACACGATTTCCATGCGAGGTCTGGCTATCCCGCAACGGTAAGCGAGTCAACGCAAAAAGCGTTCTCGGCGTCACGATGCTGGCCGCCGGAAAGGGCACTGAAGTCGAGATTGAGACAACCGGCGAGCAAGAAGCTGAGGCCCTGCAGGCGCTAATCGATCTCTTTGCCTCTCGATTTGGAGAGGAGTCCTAGGCATGGCGTTTTCGGTCTCTGGGATTCCGGTTGGGCGGGGCATCGCAATCGGCCGGGCCTGGGTGCTGGCGCCAGCATCACTTGATGTTCCAAGGCGAGCGATTGAGTCGGGCCAAGGTCATGCGGAGGTAGAGCGTCTCTACGCTGCGGTCCGCGCCGTTGATGATGAATTTGAAAAAATGCGGCAAGACCTAGGTAGTGAGGTTGCTGCGGAGCTGCGCGCCTTCCTGGACCTGCAGGCCATTGTGTTACATGATCCGATGCTCATTGAGGCCACACGTGATCGGATCTTGGCTGAACAGTGCAATGCCGAGTGGGCCTTGGTGCAGCAATACGAGCAGGTGGCAGAGCAGTTTGATGCGATTGAAGATGCATATCTTCGTGAACGTCGCGCAGATGTCCGACAGATTGTGGAACGCATCTTAAAGGCGATGCGTCATCCGGAAGGGGGGGCGCGTATTGCCCTGCCGCAGGCCCTAGCAACTGAATCTGGGCCGCATGCTGATCTGCCGTGGATTCTGGTCGCTCATGACATCGCGCCAGCGGATATGCTGCTACTGAAACAGCACTCTTTTGCGGGATTCGCAACCGATACCGGTAGCCCAACCTCTCACACCGCAATTCTCGCCCGAAGCCTCGGCCTGCCTGCAGTCGTTGGGCTCCAGACACTGTATGGACTGATTCAACAGGGCGAGCCCATCATCATTGATGCAGAGGCCGGTGTAGTGCTGGGCAGCATCGATGCTCCCATCCGCAGCATTTATGAGGTCCGGCAGGCCGAGCAGGCAGTTGCCCGCAGCCGGCTAACGCGACTTAAAAATGTCGCCGCACAGACCCTCGATGGCCAGGCGGTGACGCTATTTGCAAATTTAGATCTTCCCTCTGATGCTGCTCACGCCATGGAAGCTGGCTGTCAGGGGGTCGGTCTTTTTCGTAGCGAATTTCTCTACATGAATCGTAACGATCCGCCCTCTGAGGAGGAGCAATACGAGGCTTATCGGAGTGTTGTGATTGCACTAAAAGGCCGGCCAGTAACCATTCGAACACTCGATTCAGGTGCAGATAAAGATGTGCCCAGCGTATCGGCTAACCGGGATCCGCCTTCGAATCCGGCACTTGCCTTGCGCGCTATTCGTTTGTGCCTTGCGGAGCCAGAACTTTTCATGACTCAGCTACGGGCTATTCTCAGGGCTTCGGCCCATGGCCCGATCAAGCTCTTGATTCCCTTGATTAGCGGGCCACAAGAAATGGTCACAGCAAGAAAAATGGTGATGGCTGCGATGGCCCAGCTGAAAGATCGCCGCATGGCTTTTGATGGGGCGATCTCCATTGGGGCGATGATTGAAGTGCCCGCTGCTGCCCTGGCTATTGACGGGCTTTTGCCAGTGCTAGATTTTGCCTCTTTAGGTACCAATGATTTGATCCAATACACGCTTGCAATTGATCGTGCCGACGGCGATGTAGCCCATTTATATAACCCACTGCATCCAGCGGTGCTGCGCCTAATTGCAGATGTGATCAAGGCCTGTAATCGGCGGGGTAAGCCCGTATCGGTCTGTGGCGAGATGGCCGGAGATCCCGAACTGACCCGGCTGCTGCTGGGTTTTGGCCTGCGGGAATTCTCGATGCATCCGGCCCAGGTTTTGCTCATTAAACAAGAGATTCTTCGATCGCGGGCCGCCGACTGCAGCAAGCAGTCAGCCAAAATTCTTCGGCAGGGCGATCCCGCAAAGCTGACGGCCGCCCTGGCCAAGTGGAATCAAGACCGCGACCACATCTCGGGCTGAATCCAGCCCTCGCGCAGGGCGACAAGAGTCGCCTGGGTTCGATTTCGAACACGTAAAGCACGAAAGATCGCACTGATATGTACTTTTGCAGTTCCCTCGGAGATTCCGAGCTCGGTGCAGATTTTTTTTGTTGGCTTGCCCTCGACGAGACAAAACAAGACTTCTTGCTGACGCGGGGTAATCGCTGAAGACGATCCGTGCTGGTCGGGCTGCAGACGTCGATAGGGCTGTAAAGGAGCCTCTTTAATCAGCAATGAGGTCGGGGGTAAAAAGCTGTGCTCCGGGCTTAGGCGTTTTGTCACTTTTGGCTCTCCTTAGTAAGAAAATCAATCCGTCTGAGCCAGTATCCCGACAGGCGCTGTCAAAAACCTGAACAAATGCGAACTCTGCGAGGCGGCAATTCATGGCCAAGCCAGGCTTTGTGTCAAAGTGTGACGAAATTGACATCCCCCTTCCCGGATGGATACCTTTTGCGGCTTACGTCAAAATTCCACATGGCAATCAATCCCAAGCATGCTGCTTCTGTCGGGCCCGTCGAACCACAGACGGCCGACTTCTCCGAGCCCCTGGTTCTAAAAAGCGGCCAGTCATTTGGCCCCTATCAGCTGGTCTATGAGACCTACGGGGCGCTGAATTCCTCGCGCAGCAATGCGGTACTTATTTGTCATGCCCTGAATGCCTCCCATCATGTTGCGGGCAGCCGCCCCGATGACCCCCAGGCCCTCGGCTGGTGGGACAACATGGTGGGGCCAGGCAAGCCTGTGGACACCAATCGATTTTTCGTTATCGGGGTCAATAATCTCGGTTCCTGCTTTGGCTCAACAGGCCCGGCATCCACCAATCCCGCAACCGGCCAGCCCTACGGTGCTGATTTCCCGGTGGTAACGGTTGACGACTGGGTCGATGCCCAGGCCCGGCTGGCTGACCGGCTTGGCATCCAACAATTCGCTGCTGTCATGGGCGGAAGCCTTGGTGGCATGCAGGCCATGCAGTGGTCGATTGCTTATCCTGACCGGCTAAGACATGCAGTGGTGATCGCCTCTACCGCAAGGCTATCGGCACAAAACATTGCGTTTAATGAAGTAGCGCGACGGGCTATTGTGAGCGATCCTGAATTTCATAGTGGCCACTATGTTGCAAAAAATTCAGTGCCCAAAACCGGTCTGTCGGTAGCCCGAATGATCGGCCATATCACCTATCTGTCAGATGACGACATGGCCGAAAAATTTGGCCGGCAGCTGCGCGGCTCCGATGATTATCGTTTTGGCTTTGATGTTGAGTTTGAAATTGAGTCATATCTTCGCTATCAGGGGGAGAAGTTTTCGACTTATTTTGATGCCAATACTTATTTACTGATTACGCGGGCCCTTGACTACTTTGATCCTGCCAAAGCGTTCTCAGGCAATCTCTCACAAGCACTAGCGGGGGTTCGCTGCAGCAATCTACTAATTTCGTTCACCACGGATTGGCGATTCCCGCCGGAACGCTCGCGAGAAATCGTTGAGGCACTACTTGCCCAACGCAAATCAGTCAGCTATGCAGAAATCGATGCGCCTCATGGGCATGACGCCTTCTTGATGAACGATCCCAGATATCACCATTTGGTTGCCGCCTACTTTGATCGTATCGGAAAGGAGTGTGGCGTATGACTGCCATGCCCAGCCGCAACGGAGAATCACTACGTGCTGATTTAGCACAGATAGCAAAATGGATCGCCCCGCGCACACGGGTACTGGATCTGGGCTGTGGCGATGGCACGCTGCTGCATTGGCTTGCCACGCATCAGTCCTGTGAAACACTGGGCGTTGAAATCGCTGACGAGAATGTACTGGCGTGTGTGACGCGGGGGGTAAACGTTATCCAGGCGGATATCGATCAGGGGCTCGCAATGTTTGCCCAAGGTCGCTTTGATGCGGTGGTTTTATCTCAGGCCCTGCAAGCGACCCGCGAGACCGAACGCGTATTACGGGAAATCGGGGAAATCGGACATGAGTGCCTAGTCAGCATCCCGAACTTTGGCCACTGGTCGCATATCACCTCACTGCTCTCGGGCCATATGCCTGTTAACAAGCGGCTGCCTTATGCCTGGTATGACACCCCGAATTTTCACTTTGCAACTGCCCGGGATTTTGAAGAACTCTTAATACGGCTAGGCTTCGATATTCTGGATCGGGCTTTTTTAGATGATGACCAGACGATTAAATGGCTACCAAATCTGAGAAGCACGCTAGCGGTGTACCGTTTTCGCAAAAAATCGCCTTGACTTGAGATTGCGGTAATCTTTTATCCAAAGGGGAGGCGTTGCCGGCCCCATCTGAAACTCATCACGCATAGGAAATCAATTATGACCATCAAAACTATCGGCATTATCGGCGCCGGCACCATGGGCAACGGCATCGCCCAGGCCTTTGCCTCAAAAGGCTATGACGTCATCATGCAAGATATCGCTGAGCCGGCGCTCGCTAAAGGCCTAGCAGCCGTGTCAGGCTCAATGGATCGCCTCATCAAAAAAGGGGTGCTGACCGAAGATGCTAAGAAAGCGACCTTATCGCACATCTGCACTACTATTAAGACTGAAGATCTCGCTTCCGCAGATTTGCTGATTGAAGCGGCTACCGAAAATGAATCGGTAAAAATTAAGATTCTTCAAGCAGTCGAAAAAGTACTGCGGCCCGAAACCATCATTGCCACAAATACCTCCTCGCTCTCAATCACTCGGCTTGCCGCTGCGACCCAACGGCCCCAGCACTTTGTAGGCATGCATTTTTTTAATCCTGTGCCCATGATGGCGCTGGTTGAAATCATTCGGGGCCTTCAGACCTCGGAGTCAACCGTCACCGCCGTGACTGAGCTCGCAAAGGCGGTCGGGAAAACGCCGATCGGAGTTAAAAATAGCGCCGGTTTTGTGGTTAATCGGATTCTTTGTCCAATGATCAATGAGGCAATTTTTGTCTATGCTGAGGGACTGGCTTCGGCCGCGGAGATCGATGAGGGCATGAAGCTTGGCTGCAACCACCCCATTGGGCCGCTCGCATTAGCAGACCTGATCGGTCTTGATGTATTACTGGCGGTTATGGAGGTGCTCTACAGTAACTTCGAGGATCCGAAATATCGCGCCGCGCCATTACTGAAGGAGATGGTAGACGCAGGCTATCTTGGCCGAAAAACAGGCCGAGGTTTTTACAGTTATTAACTCTTGAAACAAGATGCTCTAAGGTCTGCCGTGCCCCCGCTTGGCCTAGCCCTGCTGATGTGGGGCCTGGCTGCTGCGTTCTATCTATTTGGATTTTTTCAGCGGGTGACGCCAGCTGCGCTGGCACAAGAGCTTGCTCAGGAGCTTGCACCTACCGCAACTGCTTTAGGCTGGCTCTCGGCAACTTATTTTTATTGCTATGCCGTTATGCAGCTGCCCGCAGGGCTTCTCGCAGATCGCTTTGGCCCGCGCCGGCTGTTTATTGCTGCCACGGCGGCTGCAGTGGCCGGAACACTGTTATTTGCATGGGCCGAAACCTTTGCTGCTGCCGCTGTCGGCCGCGGCATTATCGGGGCCGCCGCTGCGGTCGGCTGGATCGGCATGCTAAAACTTGCGGCACACTGGTTTTCGCCGCAAAAATTCGCCTCCGTCTCGGGGCTATCACTTGCAGTCGGCACCCTGGGGGCAGTCTTAGCAGGATTTCCGCTACGGCTTTTGTCCGATGAATTTGGCTGGCGCACTGTCGTGGCGGGCAGCGCTGGATTTGCGGCTATTTTGTTAATCGGGATGGTGTTCGTACTGCGCGATGATCCCGTAGATCGGGGCTATCGAAGCTGGGCGCCGGCCCCGCAAACTAATGATGCGCTGGCAAAGATGTCAATACGGCAGTCTGTTCAGGCGCTTCCGATAAAAGATTTAACACTGCTATGCCTCGGCCAGACCGCTGTTACCGGCAGCATGGTGATGATGGCAGGGCTTTGGGGTGTTCCATTTCTTACTACGGTCTTTGAGGTGGGAAGCCGTACCGCGGTTGCGCTCACTTCGCTTATTACCGTTGGCTTTGCGGCAGGAAGCCTGATTTTTGGGCCCTGGTCTGATCGAATCGGCCGTCGAAAAAAGCCGCTGCTTACCGGCACGTTCTGTGTTTTTATCGGCTACGTCACACTCGCAAGCGGTCTGACACTCTCCTCGCTCTGGATGACCGCAATCTTGCTGTGGATGATTGGAATCGCCTCCGGCTCAATGGTGGTCTCGTTTGCGTATGGCAAAGACTTAGTCGGTGGCCATCGCACCGCAACGATCACCGCCTTGGTCAACCTCTCGGTCACCCTTGGCTCTCTTGGGCTGCAGCCGCTTTTTGGAATTATTCTGGACTGGCGCTGGGATGGTCTTATCGTTGAAGGTGTCAGGCGCTATGACACCCCCGCATTTCAGTGGGGCTTTGCTGCTACAGCGTTGTGGCTAGGTCTGGCTGCAATTGCCCAGTGGAAGACCCGAGATGCAATCACTGCTACTAAAACACGGGAATCAGCACCACGCGCCGGATAAGCAGCCTAAGCCGGCCCAGCAGCATGGTGATGATCTATTTCAGCTACGGCCTCAGCGATACAACACCGTCGGCAGCCACATGCCTATGGCCGGAAATACGTAGAGCAGAACCACGGCAATTACTTGTATGCCCATAAAAGGCAGCATCCCTGCAAAGATCTGATTCAGCGTGACATGCGGGGGCGCCACACCCTTTAAGTAAAACGCGGACATCGCCACCGGCGGAGATAAGAATGCCGTCTGCAGGTTGAGCGCCACCAAAAGCCCGAAGAACAAGGGATCAATTCCGAAATTATCCAGAAGCGGAATAAAAATCGGCATAAAGATCACAATGATTTCAGTCCACTCCAAAGGCCAGCCCAACAAGAAAATAATGACCTGGGAGAGAATCAAAAACTGAATCGGCGTCAATCCAAGGCCCAGCACCCACTTCTCAACAAGCTCCTGGCCGCCAAGTAGCGCAAAAGCGGCTGAAAAAATTGAAGAGCCTACAAAAAGCCAGCAGACCATAGCACTAGTCTTGCCGGTTAAGAAGACCGACTCTTTGACAACTTGATAATTCAGCCGACGATAGGCAGCTGCTAAAAGCGCTCCACCAATTGCACCCACGGCAGCTGCCTCCGTCGGTGTGGCCAGGCCGAAGACAATAGAACCCAGCACCGCAAGAATCAGCACCGCCAGCGGGAAAAACGAGGCGAGCAGCATCTTAAAAATCTCAAGCCTTGCCCAGGTAAAGATGGAATAAAACGCGACTCCCAGCACCGATCCAATACCCAGCATCCACCAATACCAGGTCGGCGCAGGCTGCCGCTCTGCCGGTGGCGCGTCGGGTTTAGCAGCCTCGGCAGCAGGCGATGCTTCTTCTTTTGCCTGAGTGGGGGCTGCAGCATTCGCACCCATCTCCACTAACTCTTCTTCAGCCTCTTCATCGACCTCTTCCGCAGGAGCGTCTACACCAACGCCCATTTCCATCAAGCCTGCGGTCTCATCGACCTTGGCCGGCGCCGTCACGACCGAATATAGAAAGCCCATGAATAGCGCAAAAAATAATGCGGGCAACAAGGTCACGGTAGCGGTCTTGATCACTTGGCCTACAGACACGCCTGCATTACTTGCGCCAACAAAGCCGCGCGCTAGAGATGGCAGTACCCGATTACTGAAAGTCTTGCGCAGGTTCTCATAGGCCTGCGGGAGATCAATCTTACGATCCTCTTCGGCAAGCGGAGGCATTGCGGCCGGCTTAATCTTGGCGACCAAAATGACATAAAGAATGTACAGCCCCGCCAGCATGATGCCGGGGAAAAAAGCACCGGCATAAAGCTGCACCACGGATACGCCGGCTGTTGCGCCATACACAATCAACATCACTGAAGGCGGAATTAAAATTCCGAGCGTGCCGCCCGCAGTAATAGCGCCTGCCGAGACGCGGACGTCATAGCCACTTTTAAGCATCTGCGGCAGGGCCAATAAGCCCATCAGGGTCACCACTGCGCCAACGATGCCAGTTGCGGTCGCAAAGACCGCACATGTAAAGATGGTCGCAACTGCGAGTGATCCCGGTACACGCACCAGCGCTAAATGCAAGGACTTGAATAACTTTTCAATCAAGTTGGCCCGCTCAACCAAATAGCCCATGAACACAAATAGCGGAATCGCAATCAGCACATCATTGGTCATCACGCCATAAGTACGTTGAACCATCAGCGTGAGGGTGTTGGTCAGCGCGAGATTGGGATCGCGAAAATAGTAAGCAAAGAAAGTAAAAATCACGCCCATGCCCATCAGCGTGAAGGCCGTGGGAAAGCCCAGCATGATGGCCACCACTACCAAGGCGAGCATTAAAAGCCCAACGTGGCCAGACTCAAGGCTGCCCCAAGGCATGAGCGCAAGCGTGGCGATCACCACCAGGCCCATAATGGAAAAACCAAAAAGAAGTTCTTTACGCATTTTTGGTCTCTCCCTCGTGGGAAATCATGGCCTTGAGCTCATCAACATCCACCTCTTCCACATCCTGTTCACGAGAAGGCCACTCTCCTTCTTTGATACAGACCGCGCAGCGGAGGATTTCTACCAAGCCCTGAATGATCAAAAATGCGCCCGCAATCGGGATGATGGTCTTAAATGGATAAAGCGGCGGGCCATCTGCGGTAATCGATGAATGCTCAAGAATGCGCCAAGAGTCGGCAGCGTAAAAATAGCCGGCGTAAATTAGCGCACAAACACCGGGAATAAAGAATGCGATATACAGAATCATGTCCATGATGGCCTGTGTTCTGGGCTTTAAAAAGCCATACAGAATATCGCCACGGACATGGCCATTCTTGGCCAGGGTGTAGGCGCCTGCCATCATAAACAGCGTGCCGTAAAGCATCATCTGGGCATCAAAGACCCAGGGGTGCGGATTATTCAGAACATACCGGGAGAAGACCTCAAAACCGATTAGCAGGGTCAGGCCGATGATGAGCCATGAAAATGCCTGCCCAACAACGGTAGAGATCTTATCTATAGAGAGGAAGAGTTTTTGCATTTCATAATCCCGAAGGTTGACCTCGTATTAAAACAAAAGCAGCCCGGGATGTGGGCTGCTTTTGTTGGGGCCGGCAGGCAGCAGGCCGTGTAGGCCCCTGCCAGCCTGTAATGGCCACCCCTTACTTCTTGGCTTCTGCCTTCTTGGCGGGAGCAGCGGCCGGGCGGAAGTAGTGATCATAGGCCATCCGACGCTGTACATTGGTCTCAAGATCCCACTTCACCGCACGTGCAGCAAATGCACGCTGCGACTCAACGATCTTCTTAAAGAGGGGATTCTCGGCAGCCTTCTTATTCACAACCTCATCAAACACACGCAGCTGCGAGCGCAGGACGGCATCGGGGGTCTTAAAGAACTTCACGCCCTGCTGGGTCTGCATTTCTGCGTAGTCTTTCGAGTAGCGGTCCACGGCCTTCCACGACATATCCGCTGAGGCAGCCTCGACAGCATGGTCAAGGATCGCGCGCAGCTTCGGGGCCAGAGCGCGATACTTCGGGCCATTGAACATAATCTCAAACTGCTCGGCATTTTGATGATAGCTCTGCAGCATGCAGATCTTGGCCACATCTGGGAAGCCCAGCAGGCGGTCTGAAGAGGCATTGTTGAATTCAGCACCATCCAGCAGGCCACGATCCATTGCAGGAACAATCTCACCACCAGGCAACGCATTCACAGAAACGCCCATGGCAGTGAACATGTCGATTGAAATACCGACGGTACGGAATTTCATGCCCTTCATGTCTTCAATCTTGGTAATCGGCTTTTTAAACCATCCCAGCGGCTGGGTGGGCATGGGGCCATAAACATAAGATTTGACATCAGCGCCGACGGTCTTATAGACCTCTTCGAGCAGAGCAGCGCCGCCGCCATATTTGTGCCAGGACAGCAGCATGTTGGCGTCCATACCAAAGGTGGGACCAGAACCCCAGAGCGCCAACGCAGCGTTCTTACCGTAGTGATAAACCAATACGCCGTGGCCGCCATCTAAGGTGCCCTTGCTCACCGCATCGAGCAGACCGAAGGCGGGAACCACTGAGCCTGCGGGCAGCACCTCGATACGCAACTCGCCGCCGGTCATATCGTTGACCTTCTTGGCAAAGTCGTTGGCGTACTCGTGGAAGATGTCTTTCGCTGGCCAGGTGGACTGGAAACGGAAGTTGGTTACTGACTGCGACTTTGCAATCATCGGGAATGCAAGCGCGCCAGCACCGGCAGCACCTGCACCGGCAAGAGAAACTTACGACGGGTGGGCTGCTTGGAAGCAGCAGCCTTTACTTTTTTGGCATCAGCCATTCGTATCTCCTGAATATATTGAGGAAATTTTCTTACCGGCATCATCACGGCCTTTTCCGCCTGATACCGAGCCTAGGGACGCCGCCTGCTGAGGCGGCAAACCGAAGCCGGATTATGCCTGTCTGATCTATGTTGTTTTGCCTAGGGAATACCCCGTACAGCCACGCCAGACGGGCCTTTGCGGGATCTGGTCAAAAAAACCCGGCGCTGACTTGAAACAGTTTCTCTACTCTGGGAATCATGCGCTTATCGGCCACAAACAAAATCACATGGTCATTGCCTTGGATCTCTGTGTTGTGGTGCGCCATGAGCACCTCTGGCTGGGCAGAGTCGACGTTGCGCACTAGGGCCACAATGCTGCAGCCTGCGGGTAGGTCAATTTCCTGAATCTGTCGGCCCACCACTTTGGAAGTGGTCTTGCCGCCATGGGCCACGATCTCCAAGGCCTCGGCCGCTCCCCGACGCAGGCTATGGACCGCTGCAACATCGCCGCGCCGCACATATTTCAAGAGCTCGCCAATGGTGGCATGTGACGGGGTGATTGCGACGTCCAGCTGGCCGCCCTCCATGAGCTCGGCATAGGCCCGGCGATTGATCAAAGCGATCACCCGCCGGGCGCCCATTTTTTTAGCCAGAAGGGCCGACATGATGTTGTTCTCATCATCGTTGGTCAGGGCCAAAAAGAGGTCCATGCCACTGATATTTTCTTGGGCCAGAAGCTCCTCATCAGTAGAGTCGCCATGCAGCACCAGGGCCTGGCCGCTGAGCTGCTGGGCCAGGGCGGTGCACCTCGATCGGCTGCCTTCGATAATCTTCGGTGTCATATAGCCCGAAACACCTCGGGCGACCCGCATCCCGATATTGCCGCCGCCCGCAATCATCATGCGCTTCACGGCATGCTCTTCTTTGCGCAGCTCTTTGGTGATTTGTCGAATATGCTGACGCGACGCGAGAAAAAAGACTTCATCGCCCGCCTCGATCATGGTGTTGCCATCGGGCATGATGACCCGATTGCCGCGAAAAAT
>RFRK01000049.1 GCA_009924525.1 Betaproteobacteria bacterium | reverse complement strand
TCTCCGAAGCGGGCTAGCATCGGGCCGAGTACCAAAACGGAGGCCCGCATAGTTTTCACCAGCTCATACGGCGCTTGGAGATGGGTCATTGCATCTGAGGTCAGGCAGAGCTGCTCTTGGCCATCAGCTTGCAAGGCCACCGTTTCAATTTGGGTGCCCATCTGCATCAGAAGTTTTTTCATCGTGCCGACATCGCGCAGACGCGGCACATTAGATAACACCAACGGTTCTGCAGTGAGTAGCGAGGCACAGAGAATCGGCAGGGCCGCATTTTTTGCGCCTGACACTGAGACCTCTCCCTGAAGGGGTCTGCCGCCGTGAATTTGAAATCGATCCATGTTGTTTATGCGATCTAGGCTTGCCGCAATGCGTCGGCCCGCAGCGCTTTTACGATCAGTGGCGCGCGGCAGCCCATTCGGCAGGCGTTAGCGTGCGCATTGAGAGCGCATGAATTTCCGCCTTCATTCGATCACCCAAAACCGCGTAGACCATCTGATGACGGGCGATTGGCCGCTTGCCTTCAAAGGCGCTGCTTACAATGACAGCCTCGAAGTGATGGCCGTCCCCCTCGACCGAGAGGTGCTCACAGCTTAAGCCCTTGGCGATATCGGATTGAATACTTTCTGGTGTAACCATTCGACGATTGTAGCCGCCCCGAAGCTGACTACTCTGCAGACAACGGCGAGGGATGCTCCTTGAGCATGCGCAAGAAGACACTCTCCAAGCTGTCGTCGGGGTGCTGCAACAAGGACTTCGTAGGCTGATCGGCCAAGACACTGCCGGATTTCAGCAGAATGACCCGGCTGCACAAGGCCTCCGCCTCTTCAAGATAGTGTGTGGTGAGCATGACCGTATGGCCCTGTTCATTCAGTCGACGGATAAAGGCCCATAGACTCTGGCGGAGCTCAACATCCACACCCGCGGTTGGCTCATCTAGCACAATCACCGGGGGCCGGTGCACCAGCGCCTGCGCGACCAGGACCCGTCGCTTCATGCCACCCGACAGGGCGCGCATATTGGCATCGGCCTTGTTCTGAAGCCCCAGATGCACCAGCAGCTCATCGATCCAGGCGTCGTTACCCGCGAGCCCGAAATAGCCGGACTGAATTTTCAGGGTCTCTCGAACCGTAAAAAATGGATCGAACACCAGCTCTTGTGGCACGACGCCAAGCGCACGCCGGGCCATAAACGGATCCTGCTGCACATCATGACCAAGGATTGCGACTCGGCCCGTGCTCGGACGGACCAAGCCCGACAGAATCTGAATTAAGGTGGTTTTGCCGGCGCCGTTAGGGCCCAAAAGGCCAACGAATTCGCCTTGCTGAATTTTGAGGCTCACATCGGAGAGCGCCTGAACTGAGCCCTTTTTCCCGACGTACCGCTTTGAAACCTGCTGAATATCAACCGCAGAAAGTGATGTGGCGCTCATGCCTGCCAGGTCATCAGGCGATCCACCGATGTCAGTTCAGCCAGGGCGCGTAACTGCCGGGGTGCAGACTCAATCACCAGGGGCTTTCCAAAGCGTCGACGCGACTCGCGGTCCAGATGCAGTAACACTGTTAACGCGGCAGTGTCGACTTCGCGAAGGCCGCTTAAATCCGCAATGATCGATTCGGGTGCACCTTTCGTCTTTAAGTGCCTAACCGATTCATCAAGCGATCGCTCATGCATGCTGAGCTCAGCCATTGCGTTTTGCAGATCCAAACGTTCAGAAAAAGTTAATCGAACAAGGCTCATCACGAAAGGCCTGCGGCTTCTATTTGGCGCTACCGCCGCTCATAGCAAGGGTCTGATTTTTTTCCCTCAAGGACTGAATTAATCCTTCAATGCCCGAGGCGCCTACGACCTGGGCAAACTGATTACGGTAATGCTCAACCAGCCAGAGTCCCATGATATTTAAATCAAAAATTTTCCAGCCGCTTCCGGATTTCTGCATCCGATAGTCAATGAGAATCGGCTCACGGCCCGGCCGCAGCAGCTGGGTGCGGACAATAATTTCATCATCGTCGGGCTTGCTGCGGGCTGGCCGAACCTGAAAAGTTAGATCGTTGACCTGCCGAACTGCGCCGGAATAAGTTAGAAGCAGTAAGCGGCGAAATTCCTGCATTAAGGCCCGCTGCTGCTCAGGACTCGCGGCCCGCCAATTGCGGCCCACCGCAAGTGCAGTCATGCGCTGAAAATCGACATAAGGCATGACCTTGCGCTCAACCAAGCCGTTGAGTCGTTCAATATCGCCCGACTGCAGGCTACGGTCTGCCTTTAGATCATCCAGCACACTTTGGGAGATTGATCGGATGAACTCATCGGGACTGCTCTGGGCCTGCAGTCCGGGAGACAAGCCAGCCAGCAGGATCACAATAATGAAATGGTGTAACAAGCGATTCATCGGGAAGCTTTTTCTTTCTTAGTCTTCTTTAAATTTCTCTCGCGGCGGCTCACCGTCATACACCAGGCTGCGGCGCCTGGCTAGCCAGGCATCGCGGACACCCGAATAACGGTCAAACGATAGAGCCTCAATCGTATCCTGTGCATCCAGTAGATCTTTTCTGCGATCAATGGCGATCAATCCATACGCAATCGTTCGTCCCGTGCCTTGCTCAAAGACTGAACCAATCGGATCAAAGCTGAAGTCAGCAACCGTGCCAATCGCATCGCGGACAGTGCTCGGACCGAGCAGCGGCAATACGAAATAAGGGCCTGGCCCGACGCCCCAGCGGCCGAAGGTCTGGCCGAAATCTTCATTGCTTTTCGTAAATCCCATCGAGGATGCGGGATCTCCCAACCCCAAAACGCCGATCGTAGTGTTAATCAGTACTCTGCCCCCGGCTGTGGCCGCAGCCTCGGGCTTTGCCTGCAGCAGTTGATGGATGGCAATGATCACGTCGCGCAAGTTGCTGAAAAAATTTCGCAGGCCGTTCTGGAGGGGCTCGGGCACATAGTCACGATAGGCCTGCGCCACTGGTTTCACGACCGCGCGATCAACACCATCATTAAAGTCAAAAACTGCTCGGTTATAACGCTCCCAGGGATCGCGAGGATCACTGATATTGCCTGCTGGCAGGCTTGCGCATCCGCTCGCGGCAAGCAGCCCCAGGACGATCACAAGGCGGGAAAGAAGACTCATATCAATGCACTACTTCCGGGCAGTCCCAGGCGCGGCAGCGGGCTCGGTTGCTTTGTTGTAGAGAAATTGTGAAATCAGGTTCTCCAGAACAACTGCGGACTGCGTCATCCGAATCCGGTCCGCCGCCTTCAGCATCTCGGTGTCTCCACCCGGCTCAAGGCCGACATAGTTATCACCCAGCAAGCCTGAGGTCAGAATCTTGGCTGAGGTATCTTTAGGAAACTGATAGCGGGCATCCATATCAAGCAGCACCAGGGCCTGGTACTGCTGATCATCGAACTGAATCTGCCGAACTCGACCCACTACCACCCCTGCGCTGCGCACCGCGGCCCGAGGCTTTAACCCACCGATATTGTCGAAATAGGCCTTTAGCTCATAGGTGCTACCCGCGCCTCTCGCGCCGAGATTGCTGACCTGAAGGGCCATAAATAGCAGCGCCAAAAGGCCAAGAAGCACAAAGGCCCCGACAGCAAGATTCAGATTTCGCGCCTGCATTTTTTTAGAGCTCTCCAAACATGAGTGCGGTCAGCACAAAATCGAGTCCCAACACGGCCAGTGACCCTACCACCACCGTCAGCGTTGTTGCCCGGGCAACGCCCTCCGGGGTTGGCCGGGCGCCATAGCCCTGCATGAGGGCAATCTGAGTGACCGCAATTCCGAACACCAGGCTCTTAATTACACCATTGACGACGTCATCCCAGAAATCGACGCCGCCGGACATCTGTGACCAGAAGGCGCCCGGATCCACGCCGATCAGTACCACTCCAACAAGCCAGCCCCCGAGTACGCCAACCGCGGAAAAAAGCGTGGCCAGTAAGGGAACCACAATGAGCCCACCATAAAAACGCGGCCCCAGGACCCGGGCGACCGGATCGACGGCCATCGTCTCTAGTGCGGAGAGCTGCTCGCCAGCCTTCATCAGACCAATCTCGGCGGTGAGCGAAGTACCCGCCCGGCCCGCAAACAAGAGGGCCGCAATGACAGGGCCCAGCTCCCGAACCAGTGCCAACGCCACCAGTAAGCCCAGGGCCTGCTCGGACCCATAACGCCTGAGCGTGTAGTACCCCTGAAGTCCGAGCACCAGCCCAACGAAAAGCCCTGCCACCAGAATAATGGCTAAAGAATGATTGCCTAAAAAATGAATTTGGGCCCCGATGAGCCGCGGCCGCCTCCAGATGGCCCCGGTGCGAACCAGAATTTTCGCTAAAAGAATTGCGAAGTTGCCAAGCTCATGAACGAATCGAATGCAGGCCTGGCCAAGCGACGCGATCGTATCGACGATCGCCATCATGACCCCCCAAGTCCGAGAGCCTGACCCATCGGCGGGGCCGGATAATGAAACCGGACTGGACCATCCATGCGGCCATCCAGGAACTGCCGCACAAACGGGTCCTCGCTCATGCGGAGTTCATCGGGCGTGCCTTGGGCTGCTAGCTTTGCTCCCGTCGGTGAGGGCGCAAATACAAAAATCCGGTCTGCAATCGCGAAAGTCTCGGCAACATCATGAGTCACGACAATTGAAGTGGCGCCAAGAGCAGTATTAAGTCCGCGAATGAGATTGGCTGTCACGCCGAGTGAGATGGGATCAAGGCCAGCAAAAGGCTCATCGTAGAGAATGAGTTCAGGATCGAGAGCAATCGCGCGGGCAAGCGCGACTCTTCGCGCCATGCCACCAGAGATTTCAGAGGGCTTTAACTCCGCAGCACCCCGCAATCCAACACACTGAAGCTTCAACAACACGAGATCGCGAATCATCGATTCCGACAAATTGGTGTGTTCTCGGATCGGAAAAGCTACATTCTCGAAACACGTTAAATCGGTAAACAGAGCGCCAAACTGAAATAGCAGGCCCATGCGGCGGCGGGCCTCGTAAAGCTGGGTCTGGTGCTGAACATCAAGGGGCTTTCCAAAAACCTCGACCACCCCCTGCTGGGGCTCGATCAGTCCGGCGATGAGTCGCAGCAGCGTTGTTTTTCCCACACCTGACCCACCCATCAGGGCAACAACCTGCCCAGACCGAATCTCGAAACTGACGGAATCAATTACCTGCCGCTCGCCATAGCCAAAACTTAAGCGGCGAAAAGCGACTACCGGTGCCGACTCTTTTTGAGGACCGAGGGCAGCTGCGGCTGCGTGCTGAGCAGAAACGGGGTCACTAGAGGGCAAAGCGATTCCTAGGCATGGGGCAGAAAACGAGGTTTAAACCTTATTTTAGGCGCGATTACCGCTTAAGAGTTCCTCGGCAATCGCAAGCGCCTCGGATGCACCCCGCATGACCATGACATCGTGGGCCTGAATCACTAGTCCTGCATCAATCGTGAGTCGCTCCTTGCCGCGACGCAGGCTCGTCATCTCCACGCCAACCTCATCGAGTCGTAACGATCCAAGTGTTACTCCAACCGATGGCGAGGTCTCCGAGACACTGAAAGATCGCAACAAAATCTCTGCGCTACGTTCGCTAACATCATCCATCGATCCGTGAAAATATCCACGCAAAAGCGCATATCGGCTATCCCTCACTTCACGAACACGGCGCAACACTCGATGTAACGGAACGCCTGCTAGCGCAAGCGCATGCGAGGCCAGCATCAGGCTGCCCTCGACCACTTCGGGAACGACCTCGGTTGCGCCCGCGGCACGCAGACTAGATAGATCATTGTCATCGCGAGATCGCACGATGATGGGCAGAGCTGGGGCCAGCTGTCGGGCTGCATGAATCACATGCACCGCAGAGGCCCGATCCGCATAGGTGATCACAAGAATCGATGCGCGGTGCACGCCGGCCGCGAGCAGGGTCTCGCGCCGGGCGGCGTCGCCAAAAACTACAGAGCTGCCCGCAGCAGCAGCCTCTCGGGTTCGCTGCGGATCGAGATCAAGGGCTACATAGGGAATTTTTTCTGCATCGAGCATCTGCGCAAGATTCTGGCCGCATCGGCCAAAACCACAAACGATCACATGCTTCTCCGACCCCAGAGTCTGGGCAGCGATCCTGTGAATCTGCAATGAACGAAGAAACCATTCATTACGCACGAGCCGCAGAATCCATCGATCGCTCTGCTCAATGATGAAAGGCGCGATCAACATTGAAATCACCATCGCGGCCTGCACGGGCTGCAAAACAGACTGTGGAATCAATCCATTTAAGCCTGCGGGATCCAGAAGCACAAAACCGAACTCACCCGCTTGGCACAGCCACAGTCCAGTCTTTAAAGAGGCGCCTGTGCCGACTCCAAAAAAACGGGCTAAGGCTGCGATGACCGCAAACTTAAACACCATGGGGCCTATCACTAGCAACAACACCATGGCCCAGTGCGATGCAATTACAGAAAAATCCAGCAACATCCCGACAGAGATGAAAAACAAGCCCATCAGCACATCGCGGTAGGGTTTGACATCGGCCTCCACCTGATAGCGATACTCGGTCTCAGAAATCAGCATGCCCGCTAAAAAAGCACCCAGCGCGAGAGAAAGGCCTGCGTGCTCGGTCATCAAAGCCAGGCCCAGGGTCATCAACAACACATTCAGCGTGAAAAGCTCTTGCGACTTGCGCCGCGCCACCAGGGTCAGCCAGGGCCGAACCAGCCGCTGCCCGATTAACAGCGCCAGGCCGAGCACCAACAAGGATTTGATCATCGCCATGCTGAGCGCCCAGCCCAGGCCCTGATCCGACTGGCCTGTTAATCCCGACAGTGCGGGAATCAGCACCAGGAGTGGCACCACTGCGAGGTCTTGAAATAACAGCACCCCCACGACCGGCTTGCCATGGGCGGACTCCAATTCACCCCGATCGCCCGCAAGCCGCATCACCATCGCCGTCGACGACATTGCGAGTGCACCCCCCAGCGCAACGCCTGCCTGCCAGGACATTCCGTGCCAGTCTTGGGTAGTGCCAATCAGCGTGGCCACCAAAACCAGCGTGAGGCCCACCTGAATGCCGCCAAGGCCAAATACCAGGCTGCGCATCGCACGAAGCTTCGGCAAGCTGAATTCAAGGCCGATGGAGAACATCAGAAAGACCACACCGATTTCGGCAAGCCACCGCGTGACATCGGTATCGGGCGCCAGCCCCAAGGCGTTCGGTCCGAGTAGGACGCCGACAGACAAATAGCCGACCAAGGGCGGCAGCTTGAGGGCGCGTGCCGCAGTTACCGCCCCGACCGAGACGGCCAGCAACACCACGATGACTCCGAGAAGCGAATCCATAGCTGGTATGAAGTTTGCTAGCGCCCTTTGTTACACTGCTTTCCCATGGGGTCAAGTGTAACAACGCACTCTGCCAGCACCATGGGAAATCACAGCAAAGATCCACACCGCAACGCGCCGCTTCAGCCCAATGCCGACCAGGTGTTTCAGCGGGCCCGTGAAGTCATCCGAATCGAGGCCGATGCAGTTTTAGGCCTTCTCGATCAGCTTGATTATCAGCTGGTCCAGGCGGCCGAAAGAATTCTGAACTGCACGGGCCGTGTGGTGGTATCGGGCATTGGAAAATCTGGCCATGTCGCCAGCAAAGTGGCGGCAACACTCGCCTCGACGGGAACCCCTGCTTATTTTGTGCACCCGGCCGAGGCGCAGCACGGCGATCTCGGCATGATCCAGGCCAACGATGTGGTGCTTGCATTTTCAAACTCGGGTGAAACTGAGGAGCTTGCTTTGATCGCACCACATATCAAACGCCTGGGCGCGCTCCTGATTGCGATCACCGGAAATCCTGAGTCAAGCCTCGCGAAGGCCGCTGATTTGCATCTCAATGCTGCCGTGCGGGCTGAAGCCTGCCCGTTAAATCTCGCGCCGACCGCAAGCACCACCGCAGCCTTGGCACTTGGCGATGCCTTGGCGCTCGTCCTGCTGGACCTAAGAGGATTTAGCGCCGAAGATTTTGCCCGCTCGCATCCCGGAGGCAGCCTCGGTCGAAGGCTGCTGATTCGTGTGGAGGATGTCATGCGCACCGATGCGCAGCTGCCTTCGGTTCAGCTGGGAACCTCGATTACAGATGCTTTTGCCGAAATTAGCGCTAAACGCATGGGCATGACAGCAGTTCTTGATCACGACAGGCGCGTTATGGGCATTTTCACCGATGGCGACCTCCGCAGAGTGTTATCCCAGGGCATCGATATTCGCAAAGTCAAAATTGACGATGTGATGAGCAAACAGCCTAAAACGATTGATCGGCATCGGCTTGCTAGCGAAGTGGCCCATCTCATGGAGTCCACGCGCATCAATCATCTCTTGGTTGTTGATGATGAAGGCCGACTCGAGGGTGCTGTTGGCATTCATGATCTGTTTGAATCCAAGATTCTCTAACCCTGATGATGGAGTATCCGCCGCAAATGCCCGCACGCTCTGATCTCAGCGAGGCCGCCCGCAGGGCCAAAGCGTTGCGTTGGATGTTTTTTGATGTCGATGGCGTCATGACCGATGGCAGCCTGTATTACGACGCCAATGGAGAATCCATGAAGCGGTTCAGTGTTCTGGACGGCCATGGACTGAAGGCGCTCAAACATGCCGGCATACGGATTGGGATTCTGAGTGGACGATCCCATCCGGCAACAGCGGCGCGCGCCCGCGAGCTAGGATTTGATGTTGTGATTCAAGGCGCAGAGCATAAAGGTGCGGCCTTCGATCAGGTGATGGCCGATTTCAGCATTTCCGCTGCCGAGTGTGGCCATATGGGAGACGACCTACCCGACCTGGAAATTTTCTCGCGCGTACATTTCTCCGCCACGGTGCCCCAGGCGGCGAGTGCCGTGCTGGCAGCAGCCCACTGGGTCTCACAGCGGGCGGGGGGTTCGGGCGCTGTACGCGATTGCTGTGACTTTATTTTGCAGGCGCGCCAATGAGACAGCCCGAATGGCTTGGCAGCGCCATTTCAATTGGCCTTTTCGCACTGCTGGCAGCAGCCTCCTGGGGCCTGAATGAATTTCTCCGCCGCAGCCAATTAGAGTCCGTCGTCGTCAGCAAAGAAGGGCCCAACGCAATCATTGAAAATCCTCGCATCACCCGAAGCGATGCGCAGGGTCATGCCCAGTATCGGCTGGATGCGAAAAGAATCCTCTTCGAAGAGCAGGCCGACCGCAGTCTGGTGGAGCAGCCCATTATGATCTCGCTAGCACCGGATCGGCCAAAGACGCTCATGCAGGCAGAACGCGCGATCACGACACGGCAACAAAATCAAATTGATTTGGAAGGCAGTGTCAGGATTGAGCGCAATGCGTTTGACGGACAGCCTGCCGCCCGGGTGAGCACCAGCAAGGCGACGGTGCTGATTCGAGAAGAGCGCGCGATGACTGACGCGCCGGTCATCATTGAGCGTGGCACCTCAACACTGCAGGGCAATGGAATGCGGCTCGATCAAAAGACCCGGCAGTTAGAAATCGTGTCGGACTCTCGAATGGTCGTGCCAAAGAAAGGCCAGCCATGAAGTGCGTTCGCGCGCCTCGCTGGGGGCTGGCGTTATTTCTTTTGGCCTCCTTTGTTGCGAGCACCGGATCCGTTCAAGCGGAAAAAGCGGATCGTGAAAAACCGACCACGATAGACGCAGATCGACTGAGCCATGATGACCAAAAACAAATCACAACCTTCACTGGCAACGTCGTGCTGACAAAGGGCACGCTGATCCTGCGCGGTGATCGAATGGAGCTCTGGCAAGACAGTGCTGGCAATACCTTCGGCACAATGATCGGAAGGCCAGCGCGCTTTCGCCAGAAGCGGGATGGCGTTAATGAATTTATGGAGGGCGAATCTGGCCGCCTTGACTACAACGGGAAAGACGAGATCGTGACACTGAGCCAAAACGCGCTGCTTCGCAGGCTCGAAGGCGATATTCTGAAAGATCAGGTGGCGGGCGATGCCCTGACCTACAACAACATCACCGAGCAGTATCAAGTGGAATCCTCGCAGGGCCAGCCCCGCTCTCGGATGACACTTATGCCGGGCAAGCGTTAATGGGTGCAATCAATACCCTGGATGTTCGGGGTCTGCGCAAGGCCTACAAGGGCCGCGATGTCGTTAAAGATGTCACGCTGCACATTGAAAGCGGCGAAGTGATCGGCCTGCTCGGCCCGAACGGCGCAGGAAAAACCACCAGTTTTTACATGATTGTTGGCCTGGTGAAGTCCGATGCCGGTGAAATTCTGATGGACGGACAAAATCTGGCCCGCCTGCCGATCCATCGTCGTGCACGGCTTGGCCTTTCCTACCTACCGCAGGAGGCCTCCGTCTTTCGCAAGCTATCGGTGGCCGACAACATACGGGCTGTGCTGCAGCTTCAACATGATGCGCAGGGCGAGCCCCTGGATGCGCTCAGTATCGAGAATCGCTTGCAGCAGCTTCTGGAGGACCTGCAGATCGCCCATCTCCGACAGAACATGGCGAACCTGCTATCGGGTGGCGAGCGCCGACGGGTGGAGATCGCGCGGGCGCTGGCCACGTCGCCAAGATTTATCCTGCTTGATGAGCCCTTCGCGGGTGTGGATCCGATTGCAGTCATTGAGATTCAGCGGATCGTACGGTTTCTGAAAGAGCGTGGAATTGGCGTTCTGATTACTGACCATAATGTTCGAGAAACACTCGGCATCTGTGATCGGGCCTACATCATCAGCGAAGGATCTGTGCTTGCTAGTGGTGCGCCCCAAGACATCATTGCTGATGCAAATGTCCGCAAGGTTTACCTTGGGGAACATTTCAGAATGTAACGTGCATGGCCGCAATCAAACCCTCCCTCGGCCTTCGAACTTCTCAACAACTCGCGCTCACGCCACAGCTGCAGCAATCCATTCGACTGCTGCAGATGTCGACGGCCGAACTTGAACAGGAGGTCGACCGCTTCCTGACCGAAAATCCTCTTCTGGAGATGGCTGAGTCCAGCACGAGTGCAACTGCAGAAGCGCCAGAGGGCCAAGCCACGGATGCAACGACTACCGAATCATCTGAAGACGGCTTGGCGGGATCGGCAGAGAGCTGGTCCTCCAGCGGCTCTCGGGCCAATCACGATGATGATGACTGGTGGGAATCCCAGCGCACTCAGCCGATTGGGCTTCGGGAGCATTTGCGCGAACAGGCCCATAGCCTAAAGCTCTCAGATCGTGATCGGGCCTGGCTCGATACCCTGATTGAATCGCTGGATGACGACGGGTACTTACGCGAAAGCCTCGAAGAGCTGGAGGAAAGCGTTGCTGATTTTTTTTCTGAGCATTTTGGCGATCGACTCGACCCTGACGAGCTCACACTTGGCTTAAAGCTTCTGCAAAGCCTGGATCCGAAGGGGATCGGAGCCCGAAACCTTCAGGAGTGTCTGCTACTGCAGCTAGGCCATTGGGATGCTACAGCGTCGAGCTCACCACCGGCCGCTGCCATCGACACCTGCCTGGAGCTTTCAAGAAAAATCATTGGGGATATGGCGTATCTGAATGCGCTTGGCGCGAAGGATTTCAACGGGCTCTGCCAGACGTTGCGTTGCGATAAAGAGTCCCTGAGGCAGGCCGTGCTCTTGATTCAGCGGCTGAACCCAAAACCCGGCGCTGCTTTTTCAGAAGATGCCGCAGAGTCGATCGTGCCGGATGTGATTGCCTATCGCGTGGGCACGCGCAAATCGAGTAAGTGGCAGATTCGTTTAAACGAATCAGCGGTACCGCGACTGTCCATCAACCCGCTCTACGCGGAGTTGATTCGTCAGGAGCGCGCCAGCAGTATGACCGCGCAGCTTCAGGAGGCCCGATGGGTCATCAAGAATATTCAACAACGCTTCGACACGATTCTGCGTGTATCGCAGGCCATCGCCATTGAGCAGCAGGAATTTTTCGAACGGGGAGAAATCGCGATGCGGCCTCTGGTGTTACGAGAGATCGCCGAACGCTGCGAGCTCCACGAATCGACCGTCTCTCGGGTCACGACCAATAAATACATGCTGACCCCCAGGGGAACTTTTGAGCTGAAATACTTTTTCACCAGCCATGTGCGCACCGAGGGCGGGGGCATTGCATCCTCAACGGCCCTGCAGGCCAAGATCCGGCAATGGGTCGCCGAGGAGGACCCACGTCGG
>RFRK01000048.1 GCA_009924525.1 Betaproteobacteria bacterium | reverse complement strand
GGATCTAGGCTTCGCCAGAGGTACCAGGTCGCCACGGATCGCCAGGGGGCCCAAACCGCAGCGATGCGTTCGGCTTGGCGTGGGCTGATGTCGCGGCCATTGCGGTAGTGCAGAGCAATCGCTTTCATTAGGCCTAAATCTGCAAGCGGCAGCACATTAGGCCTGAGCAATGCAAAGATCAGCACCATTTCTGCTGTCCATCGGCCGACGCCCCGCAGCTCGGTGAGCGCCGCGATAACAGCCTCATCAGTCATATCGTGAAGCGATGACTCGAGACTGGGCTGCTGCGCAAAATAATTACCGAGCCCAAGCAGATACTCCCGTTTCCGGGCTGAGAGTCCACAGCCATCTAAATCCGCTGTCGTCAGCGAAGCGAGTCGGCCGGGGCTTAAGGGATGCACCACGTTGAGGAATCGTGCCCAGACCGCTGCTGCTGCCTTGACCGAGATCTGCTGGCCCACGATCGCCCGGGCCAGCGTCGTGAATACATCTCCTCGGGAGACCAAAAAACTGCCCCGATGTTGGGCGATGATTGCGGCCATTACGGGGTCAGCACGCGAGAGCGCCCCGCAGGCAGACCGCCAGAAAGTCGGGGCTTTTGCTGCCGAAGAATTTGGGGACATGGTTCCAATATAATCCGGCTTTAATCATGCGTCTTGCGCCAAAAGCCATTTGTTTTGATGCCTATGGCACGCTCTTTGATGTCTACTCTGTTAGCCAGCTGGCGGAGTCGCTATTCCCGGGGCGGGGCGGTGCGTTAGCTCAGATGTGGCGTGGCGCGACAAGCAGGTCGAGTACACCCGCCTGCGATCGATGTCCGGCCAGTACAAGCCATTCTGGGAAATCACGCGTGATGCCTTGAAGTATTGTGGTGCTGCATTGGGGCTGGACCTTGCTGCGACACAGTCGGATGCACTGATGGGGCAATACGCTCGCCTATCGGCGTTTCCGGAAAACCTGCAGGCGCTACAGCGCATGCGGGCGTCGGGCCTGCCCTTGGCCATTCTTACCAATGGCAACCCCGACATGATTGGCCAGGCGGTAGAAAGCGCCGGCATGTCTAAGCTGTTTTCGGCTGTGTTGTCTGCCGATCAAGTGCGGCGGTACAAGGTGGATGCCAGCGTGTATCAGCTTGCGCCGGATCATTTTGGCTGCGCGGCCTCGGAGTTGCTGTTTGTCTCTTCCAACGGCTGGGATGTCTGTGGTGCCACTTGGTATGGGTTTAAAACGTTTTGGGTGAATCGTTCAAAGGCGCCCGCCGAGGTGCTGGATGTTTCACCAACAGTAATGGGGCATAGCCTGACCGAGGTTGCAGACCTTGTCTGCGGTGAGTCAGCCCCGAGAGTTTGAGAACAACAATAAATTTTTTGATGGAGTTTTAGTGATGGCCGATCGTCTCCCCACCGGCGTTGAAATCAAAGCCGAGATCACCCCAGAATATGCTCAGGTATTAAGTCATGGCGCCTTAGCGCTCGTGGCACGTCTGCACCGCTCCTTTGAGCATCGCCGCCAGGAAATGCTCGAGGCCCGCCGGCAGGTCGCTGAACGTTTTGATTTGGGGTTGCGGCCCGATTTTCAGAAATACACCGCATCGATTCGTGATACTGACTGGAAGATCGGCAAGCTGCCTCAGGATCTGCAATGCCGCCGGGTGGAAATCACCGGCCCGGTAGAGCGCAAGATGATCATCAATGCCTTGAACTCAGGCGCCGACTCCTTTATGGCGGACTTCGAGGACTCCAACACTCCGAACTGGCATAACCAGATTCAGGGCCAGATTAATTTGCGGGATGCGATTCGTCGCACGATTCGTCTTGAGCAAAACGGAAAGACTTACGAACTCAATGAAAAAACCGCTGTGCTGCTCGTGCGACCACGTGGCTGGCATCTGGATGAAAAGCATGTTTTTGTGAATGGACGGCGGGTCTCGGGCGGTATTTTTGATCTCGCGATTTACCTCTACAACAATGCCCAAGAGCTGATTGCGCGTGGTTCAGGCCCGTATTTTTACCTGCCCAAAATTGAAAGCCACCAAGAGGCCCGGCTGTGGAATGACATTCTCAGCATGTGCGAGGCCGAGCTTGGAATTCCCCGCGGCACGATTAAGGCGACGGTGTTAATCGAAACGATTACCGCGGCTTTTGAGATGGATGAAATTCTCTTCGAGCTGCGCGAACACAGCGCAGGCTTAAATGCGGGCCGCTGGGATTACATCTTCTCTTGCATCAAGAAGTTCAAAATGGATCAAGATTTCTGCCTCGCTGACCGGGCGAAAGTCACGATGACCGCCCCCTTTATGCGGGCTTATGCGCTGCTGCTCTTAAAGACGTGCCATAAACGCAATGCGCCTGCAATTGGCGGCATGAGTGCGCTGATTCCCATCAAAAACGATCCTGAGAAAAACGAGATCGCCATGCAGGGCATCATTAATGACAAGCGCCGCGATGCGACAGACGGCTATGACGGCGGCTGGGTGGCGCATCCGGGATTGGTCGAGGCAGCGATGAAGGAGTTTGTCGCAGTGCTCGGCGATAAGCCCAATCAAATTGAAAAGCAGCGGCCTGACGTCAATGTGGTTGCCGCTGATTTATTGAACTTCGCTCCGGAGACTCCCATCACTGAGGCGGGCCTACGTATGAATATCAATGTGGGCATTCATTACCTCGGCTCTTGGCTGGCCGGCAACGGCTGTGTACCAATTCACAATCTGATGGAGGATGCGGCGACTGCAGAGATTTCTCGCTCCCAAGTCTGGCAGTGGATTCGTTCGCCCAAGGGTAAGCTTGAAGATGGCAGCAAGATTACAGCTGAATTAGTTCGCGGCCTTATCTCCCAGGAATTAGAGAAGGTAAAAGCTTCGGTCACTGGCTCGGGGGTCACGGATACCTCGACCTATGAGCGTGCTGCGAAGATTTTTGAGCAGATGTCGACTTCGAAAGACTTTTCGGAGTTCCTAACGCTGCCGCTTTACGAAGAACTTGCCTAGCCACGAGTGGCTCGCAATAACAACCCGGCCCTGGGATTAGGGCCGGGTTTCTTTTTTTACCCAGGCCAGATAAGCATCAAGACCGGCGGAAATGGGTAGCACAATCAGTTCGGGCGTGTCGTAGGGGTGGTGTGTCTGCATGAAACCCTTGAGTGCTTCAGTGCGATCTTCGGTAGTTTTGATGATCATCAGCACCTCATCGGCCGATTGCATTTTTCCCTGCCACCAGTAGTGAGACTGGATGCCAGAAATCAGATTAACGCATGCCGCCAGTCGTTGCGACAGCAGCTCTTGCGTCAGGCGTTGTGCGGTCGAAGAGTCAGGGGCGCAGCAAAGGGCAATAACAACGTTTTCCTTGGGCTGAGGCATATAATTTTCTCGTTTTCCTGCCGAGGAGCATACCCAATGAGATTCTTAATTTGCAAAAGCATCCTGACATTGTCGATCCTGCTTGCTGCGGGGCCGGCGGCTCATGCCCACCACGGCTGGTCAGAATACGATTCGAGTAAGGGTTTTAAGCTCACCGGCAAGGTTATGGAAAGCGGTTACGAGCATCCCCACGGCTATGTCCGGCTTCAGGCCGATGGCAAGACCTGGATTGCGGTGCTAGCGCCGCCTTTTCGCATGGAGAACCGCGGCCTGGCCAAGACCGCAATTGCGCCGGGAGCGACAGTCACCGTGGAAGGCTACCCTCATCGAAACAAGGCCGATGAGATGCGTGCCGAGCGCATCACGGTCGATGGCAAGACAGTAGAGCTGCGCTGACCATCTCGGGGCCCGAAAGCGTGAGCCAGCCAATGCAGGCCGTCGAAGGCCTCTGGATCGCGCAGGCGATGCGAGAGTCGCTTTGGCTTTATCCCACAGTTGAGACATTTCATCTCTGGGGTATTGGTGCTTTATTCGGCTCGATTCTGTTGGTGGATCTGCGTCTGCTGGGATTCGCGCGTCGCCTTGAGTTGCGACGTCTCATGCATTTCGCAGTGCCCGTTACGATTTCTGGATTTACCTTGGCAGCCCTAACGGGGTTTTTGATGTTTATCGCCCACCCCTCGGAGTTCATTGCTTCAACACTTTTTGTGCTGAAAATGACGCTTTTATTTTTACTGGGCTTGAATGCGATCTCGCTACATTTGCGCATCACACCCAGCCCGGAAACTTCGGGTCTGGCTTTGCCCGAATCCAGCGCCTCCATTCGGCTTCAGGCGATAGTTTCGATTCTGGGATGGGCGACGGTGATTGGTCTGGGCCGGTGGCTTGCCTATGTGTAAGGTTTTCACGTAACGACTGGATCCGGGGGGAATTCGCCTTCAGCCATCGAAATCGGCGAAAATCCCCATTTGATGCTGTCTCATCAAGGGCCTGCATGGCAGGCTTAATTGTTTTCTTAAAAAGCTCAGATGAAGCGCCTAAAAATCCCTTTATTAATTCTTGCTGTCTGCGCAATCGCTGCCGCGGCCTGGTGGTGGCTGCCCGATGAAGAAAAGCCTAAGTGGGTTATGGCGAAGGTCGACCAGGGCGCGATTGTCCAGCGAGTGGCTGCGAATGGCACTCTTAATCCGGTGGAGCTCGTCAATGTCGGCACCCAAATCTCCGGCACGGTCTTAAAGCTGCACGTTGACTTTAACCAGCCAGTGAAAGCGGGGCAGCTGTTGGCTGAACTCGACCCCGCAATTCTCGAGGCTCAGATTCGTCAGTCCGAGGCGAATCTGGCATCAGCGCGGGCGGTCTTTAACAACGCCGAGCTTGCATTAAAGAGAAACGAAAATCTTAAGGCCAAGGGTTTTGTTTCAGATGGAGCTCTAGATGGTCTGCGTAAAGATGTCGAGACTGCGCGGGCCCAGGTGGCGCAAATTGAGGCTCAGATCTCGCGAGATCGCACCAATCTCGGCTACAGCAAAGTCCGCTCCCCGATTGACGGGATTGTGGTGAATCGGGGGATTGATGTTGGTCAGACGGTGGCCGCAAGTTTTCAGACACCAACACTTTTTCAAATCGCCCGTGATCTGCGGCGTATGCAAATTGATACCTCGGTCTCCGAAGCTGATGTGGGCCCGATTCAGCCAGGTCAGCCGGTACGGTTTACGGTCGATGCATTTCGTGAGCAAGAGTTCACTGCAAAAGTTCGGATGGTGCGACTGAATCCCACTACGCAGCAAAATGTTGTGACTTATAACGTGGTGATTGATGTCGATAACAAAGATGGAATTCTGCTGCCAGGCATGACCGCGCAGGTGTCAATTGTGACCAATCGAAAAGAGCGGGTGCTGCGCGTGCCGGCAGCAGCCTTGCGTTTTCGGCCTCCGGAGGCAGATGCAGCGGCTGCAGCCGTCGCCCCCCCAGAAAAAGGCCGCCGCGCATCAGCTCAGGTTCCCCGTGTCCACGTGATTGGTGAGTCCGGTGTCCTGGTGCCGAAGGAAATCAAGATTGGCATTACGGATGGCCGTTTTACTGAAGTGCTGGAGGGCCTTGCGGAAGGCGATGAGATCGTTGTTCGAGCGGTGGCCACGCCGACAAATAACCAGACGAGCGGATTCCGATTCCGGATGTTTTAGTTATGCCGCAATCCCTGATTCGGCTTATCGACATTCATAAGCAATATGAGACCGCCGGCGCGCCACCGGTTCCGGTGCTGCACGGCGTATCGCTTGAAATCGCATCGGGTGAGTTTGTCTGCCTGATGGGACAGTCGGGCTCAGGAAAGTCCACACTGATGAATATTCTTGGGTGCCTCGATTCGCCGACCCGCGGAGAGTATGTTCTGTCAGGCCAGCAGGTGAGCGGTCTTGCACCCGATGCGCTTGCAGCGATTCGTAATCGGCAGCTTGGATTTGTGTTTCAAGGCTTTAATTTGCTTAAGCGCATGTCGGCGATTGATAACGTTGCACTGCCGATGGTCTATGCAGGGGAAGGCCGAGAGCAGGCCCTGCAGCGGGCCCATGAAAAGCTGCGGCTAACAGGATTGGCCGATCTCGCCGAGCGGCTGCCCAACCAGCTCTCGGGCGGCCAGCAGCAGCGTGTGGCCATTGCCCGGGCGTTGGTCATGAACCCTTCAGTCTTGCTTGCCGATGAGCCGACAGGGAATTTAGATACCGCCACCTCGGAAGAGATCATGGGCCTGATTCAGCGCCTAAATCGTGAACAGTCGATTACCGTGGTGCTGGTGACCCATGAGCCCGATATTGCGCGATTTGGTCAACGGCTGATTCGTCTGAAAGATGGCCGAATTATTTTTGATGGTCCGATTGCGCAGGGGCTTGGGGAGCGAATCTCGGCATGAAGTCGCCCCAGGTGGTTCAAGAGGCGCTGCGAGCGCTCTCAACCAATCGGCTCAGAACCTCGCTCACGATGCTCGGCGTGATCATTGGGGTGTCTGCTGTGGTGATCATGATGGGAGTGGGCCGGGGTGCGCAGGCCTTAGTGAATCAAAGTATCAGCAGCATGGGCAGCAATCTGCTGGTGGTTTTTCCTGGTTCGCAGACCTCCGGTGGTGTGCGTTTCGGTGCAGGCGCAGCCCAGACACTCACGCTCTCAGACGCCGCAGCCGCTCGGTCGGTGTCTGGCGTGATTCGGGTTGCGCCAATTGTGATGCGCTCCTTTCAACTGGGATATGGCAACACCAACTGGAGCGCCATGGTCACCGGCGTGACCGCCGAATACTTCCCGACACGTTCCTGGGACCCCGAGGAAGGCGATCTTTTCTCCGAGGCTGATCTGCGATCCAACGCACGCATCGCGGTGATTGGCCAGACCACTGCCAAGCAGCTTTTTGGCGATGAAGATCCGATCGGTAAAACGATGCGTATTCGCAATCTGCCCTTTACAGTCATTGGTATTCTGGCCCGTAAAGGCCAAAGCTTAGATGGTCGGGATCAGGACGACGCAGTCTTCATCCCGCTGACCACCGCAAGGCAGCAGCTCATTCGCAGTACTTTTCCTGGAAGTATTAATTTGTTGTTTGTGCAGGTGGCCACCGCTGAGCAGATGGCATCCGCAGAGGCAGAGCTGACCGATCTGCTACGGGCCCGTCATCGGATTGCGCCAGGTCAGGAGAATGATTTTACCGTCCGTAATCTCACTGCCATTGCCCAGACTGCAGCTGTTGCGGCCGGGGCCATGGCCATTTTGTTGGGCTCGATCGCGGGCGTTTCGTTACTGGTGGGTGGCATTGGCATTATGAATATCATGCTGGTGAGCGTGACCGAGCGTACCCGTGAAATTGGTATTCGTATGGCGATTGGCGCCCGACAGCGCGACATTCTTCGGCAGTTTCTGATTGAGGCCATTACGATTTGTTTGGCAGGCGGTGCAGTCGGCGTATTTCTCGGTATTTCTGGCGCTTGGCTGATCGCCTCGGTCAGCGGTCTGCTGGTGGAGATTTCAATTTCCTCAATCGCGCTGGCCTTCGGTTTTTCTGCGGCAATCGGCATTTTCTTTGGCTGGTATCCGGCTGCAAAGGCCTCACGGCTGCGTCCAGTTGAGGCGCTGCGCATCGAATAACGGATCTCCAACTTTAGTGTGGTCGCGCAGGCTGCTGTGCTGGCAGCATGCGGCTATGAAGACACCGCTACATTTGCGCTTTCGCGGCTTTGAACCCAGCGAAAGTCTGACCAGAATCGTCGTAGAGCAGGTTCGACAGCTCGAGGCTTTTGCAGGCGAACTCATGGCATGCCGCGTAAGCATCGAGCAGCTGGAAAAACACCAGCATCAGGGTCGGCCCTATGGCGTTGCGATTGACATTACGCTGCCCGGCCATGAACTCACCGTCAATCGGCATCAGCACGAGGATGTTTATGTCGCTATGCGTGATGCTTTTGAGGCAATACGTCGCAAACTGGCGACTGTTATCGAAAAGCAGCGCGGACAAATCAAAGTTCGCAGCCAGCCGAGTCTAGGTGCACGATCCAATCCACAGTCCAGCTGATTTCCACGCCCGCCGTGCCGCACGATCCGGGAGATAGCGCACGCTAATGGCTCGTTTGCACATATTTTTTTGGAGCTTGCCCGATGAACAACCTTTCCCGGATTCGTAATGATTTAATGAAACAGTTCTTTGATGACTGGATGACACCGAGTTTTGTTGTGCGCCCCCTGCATGGACGATCCCTGCCAGAGGATTTTGCAGTAGATATTCGAGAGAATGATCAGCACTTCACCATTCAGGCTGAAATGCCAGGCCTGCGTAAAGAAGATATTCACGTTGATATCGATGGCGCAAGGATCACGATAGGCGCTGAAATCAAACAAATGGATCAGAAGGTTGAAAATGACCGTGCCGTCTGCAGCGAGCGCTTCTATGGGACGATCTCCCGCAGTTTTCAGCTGCCCTCCGAGGTCGACAGCACAGGCTGTAACGCCACTTATCAGGATGGTATTTTGAAACTCACCCTACCAAAGCGTTCGATTAGCGCTGGTAAGCGAATTGCAATTCACTGAGGAAACGCTATGTTTAAGCACTATCTGATCCCGGTGGATGACTATACGGTAGAGCATGCTGACTTCCCACGGCTCTCCGCGATGGCGCAACGCGACTCAGCAAAGATCACACTTGCCCATATTTCGGATCCTCTGCCCGCGGTGTTCTATTTACAAAATGGCTTTGGTGGGGATTACATTACCGTGCCTGACCATCGTCGTGCCTGTGAGAGCTACGCTACGAAGATGTTTCGCTCTGTCGCGGAGAAACTGTCACCTTCGGTGAAGGTCGAACATGTCCATGTTTTCAATAGCGATGTCACAGCGGGCATTCTTGAGGCTGCGGAGAAGTCCGGCGCCGATGTCATTCTGATGAATTCCCATAAACGCTCAGGTTTTAAGGCCCTATTGATGGGCAGCGAAACCCGTGAGGTCATGGCCGATTCCCGGCTCCCTGTGCTGGTTTTGTAGGGCCATCGACGCTCGCCTACAATACCGCCCAGAGCATTTCTGGGCGGTATTGTTTTAATCATTGACGAGCGTTACATATGAAAAAGCTGATTTCCTCGGGTTCGCCCTTTGAAAAAACGATGGGCTACTCACGGGCCGTGGTGCAAGGCCCGTTTTGTTTTGTTTCCGGCACTACCGGATATGACTACAGTAAGATGCAGATGCCGGAGGATGTTGCCACGCAGACCGCCAACGCTTTGCGCACAATTGAGGGTGCGCTTTCTCAGGCGGGCTTCGCCATGAGTGACGTGGTTCGGGCGACCTACTACCTGGCTGACGCCGCCTACGCTGATGCAATCATCCCCATTTTGGGTCAGACATTTGGCGAGATCCGTCCCGCCGCCTCGGTAGTGATTGCGCAACTTATGAAGCCTGAGATGAAAGTCGAGATCGAGGTCACTGCCTGCAAGTGGCCCGCTTAAGCTCTGAGCGCCCCTAGGGCGCGAGATCAAAAAGCAGTAGCTCGGATCGGTCTCCGTTCTCCATCACGATTTCGTTTTCGGTGTCGATTAGTAGACCATCGCCGCCCGAAAGCGTTAGGCCATTGACACTCAGTCTGCCCCGAATCAGGTGTAGGTACGCTTTGCGCGCGGAGGCTACTGTCCAGCGGGCCGACTGATTTCCGTCAAACTGTCCGATAAATAGCCGCGCATCGGCACAGATCGAGAGCCCGCCCTGGGTACCTTCGGGCGAGGCGATGAGTTTTAATTGGCCGGCCTTTTCTTCAGGGGGTAGCGTGATCTGTTCATAGCTTGGGGAGATGCCCCGCTTGCTTGGTTCGATCCAGATCTGCAGGAAATGGGTCTCAGTGTTTTGTGAATGATTAAATTCGCTATGCGTTACACCAGTGCCTGCCGACATGCGTTGGATATCTCCGGCGGGTATGGTCTCTACATTACCCATGCTGTCTTGATGTGCCAATTCGCCAGATAGCACCACACTAATAATTTCCATATCACGATGACCGTGCGTACCAAACCCCATGCCCGGGGCGACCCGATCCTCGTTGATCACTCGCAGGTTGCCCCAGCCCATGAAGTGGGGATCGTAATAATTCGCAAACGAAAAAGAGTGGTAACTCTTCAGCCAGCCGTGATCGGCAAAGCCCCGCTCCTGGGATCGACGGATCTGCATCAATGTAAGCCTCTCTCGAGTTAGGCGTTACGCATTACCTCGGCCATTGCGTTGTGTCCGCGAAGTTCCAAGGTCTGGGCGGCATTTAGCCGATCTCGATCTTCGCGATTTTGGCTCAACTTGCTTTTGCCAGTCAGCGCTGTGATTTCGATTTCAATGCCCACAATATTTTTTAACATCATCTCAATGTAGTCGGCTGGGGCATCGCCCATTTGCCAGGGAGTCTGCTCGAGGCTTTCCTGTTTGCGGGTGAGCCGGGCCGCCTGACCACGCAGAAATCGTTCATCGTCGCGAATGGTGATGATTCCGTCGGCATGAACAACTTCGTAATTCCATGTCGGAACCTGTCGATGGGTCTCGTGTTTACTGGGATACCAGCTTGGTGAGATATAAGCATCTAGTCCACGAAAGACGACCAACACCCGCGATCCGCTGGGGCAGCTCTGCCATAGCGGGTTGGCTCGGGCTACATGGCCACGAAGAACACCGTGCTTGCCGACGGCAGGGTCGAACTCAAAAGGCAGGTGGTTCGCATCCAGTAGTCCACTTGTATCTTGCGACACGAGAATCCCGAGCGGATGCTCGCGAATGATTCGGTGTAGCTCCTCTGGTCGGTGTTCGGCGAAATGCGGTGGTATATACATGCGTTCGGTCTCACAAGCATTAAAAAAAAGAGATTAGTGGTATCTGACTCCCTGTCAATTATGTCGCGGCGAGCGGGCTGGAGCGAGCGAGATAGGGAATTTCGGAAACTCTTGGGCCAGAACGGATTCCTTTACTCGGGCCTCATGTTCGCCGCCTTCACGAGCGGCCCCCACTTCTCAGCCTCCTGTCGGATCAGCACCCCGAATTCTTCAGGCGTTCCGCCGCCGATCTCATTGCCTTGGGCAAGCATGATCTCCCGAATCTGAGGGTCGCGAAGCGCCTCGTTGGCCGCCTTGTTTAGCTTTTCAATGATGCTCCTTGGGGTGCCCTTGGGCACCAAAATGCCCTGCCAGTTCAGGACTTCAACTTTTGGATAGCCCAGCTCGGTAAATGACGGCACATGCGTTAGGAGCGGGGATCGCCGCCGGCTGGTGATCGCCAGGGGCCGAAGCTTGCCCGCCTTGATGCCGGGCACCGCCGAGTACATTTGATCAAACATCAGGTCGACGCTGCCTGCCATCAAATCTGCTAGCCCTGCAGCACCGCTTTTATAGGGCACATGAATCATGTCTATGCCAGCTGCTTGCTTGAAAATTTCTGCGGACAGGTGGTGGGTGCCGCCGATGCCACCCGACGAAAACGTCAGCGTACCGGGCCGGCTCTTGGCTGCCTTCACCAGGTCGCTGACGTCTTTGATGGGCGAGGAGGGGTGCACCACCAGCACCAGCGGCCCCTTCTCGATCAGCATGACGGGCATCAGGTCCCGGTCGGGATCAAAGCGCAGGTTTCCAAACAGCGTTTTGTTAATAGCCATTGGGGCGAAGTTGCCCATGCCGATCGTGTAACCGTCTGGGCTTGCTCGAGCAATATGCTCTGTTCCAATGTTGCCCCCGGCCCCTGCTTTGTTGTCGATAATGATCGGCTGCTTAAGAATCTGGGCCATTTTTTGCCCTATTTGTCGTGCTCTTAGGTCTGCGCTGCCGCCAACCCCATAGGGCACGATAAAGGTGATCGGCCGGGTCGGATACGCTGCCTCATTGGTGCGCCCGAGTCGTGGGGCTAAACAAAGGGCAGCTAGTCCTGCCAAAAGATCTCTGCGGTTCATGATTTCTCCCCTTGGTTGGATCAGTAGCGCTGTATCTCTAAAAAAACACGACGCTGACCAGGTGATCAAAAGCAGGCCGGTCAGGGCTTCGGGTCATTAATCTTATCCTTGCTCAGGGAGTAAGTCTCGCCGAGGTAAGCTGGGGGCTAAATGTTGGTGAGCGCATGTCGGGCCGTTGGCGCAAAACGAGCTTTTTGCTGGTGACATCATTTATTCCGGGACACCGGAAAATGCAGGCCCGGTAGTGAAGGGCGATGTGATCGTATGTAAGCTTGATTTGCAATGGATAGCTAAGCGCGTTACCCCAGTTAACTAACTCAGACTTGCGACTTAGACTCTGATAAAGCTATGTTTAATTTTACAACTGCGCAATATGTCGTAGAGACACTGGCCACACTGGCGTTTGCACTCTCAGGAGTCATTGAAGCGGCTCGCAGAAAGCTCGATGCGGTCGGCGT
>RFRK01000047.1 GCA_009924525.1 Betaproteobacteria bacterium | reverse complement strand
CCGCTTATCGCGCATCGCATATTCGGCAGCGCTACCTGTATCTCCCGAGGTCGCTCCAAGAATGTTCAGTGTCTGTCCGCGGGCAGTCAGCACGTACTCAAAGAGCTGGCCCAAAAGCTGCATAGCCATATCTTTGAATGCAAGGGTCGGCCCGTTAGAAAGTTCCAAAAGCGCAAGCGGTGCACCCGACTCCTGCCCAAGCAAGGATAGCGGTGCAATCTCTGCGGAGCCGAATTTTTCTTTCGTATAAGCCTGCTCGCATAATCGCCGCACCACATTGCGTTCGATATCAGGGGCAAACTCGCCCACAATCTCTGCAGCCAACGCGGGGTACGGCAGCTTAGAGAGGCCAGATAACCGTGTCATTGAAAACTCTGGCAGCTCAGCGGGCATAGCCAGGCCTCCGTCGGGTGCCAGGCCCTCGAGCAAAATCTCTTGAAAAGCACCCAACTCCGCTGCGGGGCCACGGCTACGCGTGGAAACGTAACGCAAGGCCATTAGGCAAACGTTTCCATCCGCAGCATCACCCCTTTTGCCAGAACCGTGGGCAGTTCTTCGATCCGCGAGATCGCATCGCGCATCTGCTGCTCTTTACAGAGATGGGTGATCAGCACTACGTCAGTTTCGTGCTCACCCTCATCAGGTTCACGCTGGAAAAAAGCATCGATTGAAATCTGACTGTCGGCCAAGGCCCGCGTAATGTCGGCCAAGACGCCCGGCTGATCTTTGACGCGCAGCCGCAGGTAGTAGCCTGACTCGATCTTTTCAATGGGCACCACCGGCAGCTTCGCAAGCGCGTCCGGCTGAAACGCCAAATGAGGCACCCGATGATCTGGATCGGCCGTTAGCGTACGGGCCACATCCACCAAGTCGGCAATCACTGCACTCGCCGTGGGCTCTGCGCCAGCACCCTTTCCGTAATACATGGTGTGGCCAACCGCATCCCCCTTCACCCAGACTGCATTCATCGCGCCCTCAACATTTGCGATCAATTTTTTCGATGAAATCAGTGTGGGATGTACCCGCAGCTCAATGCCCTCGGCATGACGTTTCGTGATACCGAGAAGCTTGATGCGATAGCCAAGCTGCTCGGCATAAGTAATGTCCTTTGCCTGCAGGCTGCTGATGCCCTCGATGTGAGCCTGATCAAACTGCATTGGCACACCAAACGCAATGGCTGCCATGATGGTGGCCTTATGCGCAGCATCCACGCCCTCAACGTCGAAAGTCGGATCTGCCTCCGCATAGCCCAGGCGTTGGGCCTCTTTGAGCACGACATCGAACGGCAGACCCTTATCGCGCATCTCCGAGAGAATAAAATTTGTGGTGCCATTAATAATTCCGGCAATCCACTCAATCCGATTTGCTGTCAGACCCTCGCGCAGGGCCTTGATAATCGGGATGCCGCCTGCAACGGCCGCCTCAAAGGCCACCATCACGCCCTGCTTTTGCGCGGCCGCAAAGATCTCATTGCCGTGGACCGCCAGCAGGGCCTTATTTGCAGTGACAACGTGCTTGCCTTGAGCAATCGCCGCCAAGACAAACTCTTTAGCAAATCCATAGCCACCGATAAGCTCGATCACCACATCAATCTCGGGGTCCTTTGCCAGCGCCATGGCGTCACCCAAAACTCGGGCCTTGCCCGAGGTCAGCGCTTTTGCCTTCGCTTGATCAAGGTCCGCAACGGCAGTAATTTGTATCGGCCGACCGGCCCGGCGTTGAATTTCATCGGAATTGCGAGTCAACACAGCCCAGGTGCCGCCGCCTACGGTGCCCAAGCCTGCTAAGCCAACCCGCAAGGCGCCCACACTCATGCCGCTTCCCCGTGGGCGGACGCCGACGGCTTGACCAAACCATCTTTACGAAACATCTCTTTGATGCCGCGTACGGCCTGCCGTGTGCGTTGCTCATTTTCGATCATCGCAAAGCGGACATGATCATCGCCGTACTCTCCAAAGCCCACACCGGGAGAGACTGCAACCTTGGCCTCGGCAAGCAATTTCTTAGAAAACTCCAACGATCCCATGTGCTTATAGGGCTCGGGGATTTCTGCCCAAACATACATGGATGCCCGCGGGACCTCCACCATCCAGCCTGCCTCATGCAGGCCCTTGCACAAGACATCGCGCCGGTGCTGATAATTACGCCGCACTTCCTCAACACAATCCTGTGGCCCTTCCAGGGCGATCACCGAAGCCACCTGTATGGGCGTGAAGGTACCGTAATCGTGATAGCTCTTGATACGCGCCAAGGCTGCAACCAGTTCCCGATTGCCCACCATGAATCCTACGCGCCAGCCTGCCATGTTGTAGCTCTTGCTCATGGTGAAAAATTCCACCGCCACATCACGCGCACCCGGTACCTGCATGATCGAAGGCGGCTTGAATCCATCAAAGCAGATATCCGCATACGCTAGATCGTGGACCACCAGAATATCGTGCTGCTTGGCGAGCGCAACAATCTGCTCAAAAAAATCAAGCTCCACACACTGGGCGGTGGGATTGCTCGGAAAGCCCAGGATGATCATCTTGGGCTTTGGGATCGACTCGCGGATGTTGCGTTCTAGCTCTTGGAAAAAGTCAACGCCACTGCCCATGCGAAAAGACTGAATGCTTGCGCCTGCAATGATCGCCCCATAAATGTGAATGGGATAGCTTGGGTTGGGCACAAGCACAGTGTCGCCCGCATCAAGGGTAGCCAGCATCAAATGGGCCAGGCCCTCTTTTGAGCCGATCGTGACAATGGCCTCCGATTCAGGATCAAGTTCGACGCCGTACCGGCTCTGGTACCAATTACAGATTGCGCGTCGTAGCCGGGGTATGCCCTTGGAGACCGAATAGCCGTGGGTATGTTCTTTCTCGGCGGTTTCGATCAACTTTTCCACGATATGCCGCGGCGTCGGGCCATCAGGGTTGCCCATGCTCATATCGATGATGTCCTCACCCCGACGGCGGGCCGCCATCTTGAGCTCCCCGGTGATGTTGAACACATAAGGAGGCAGGCGCTGAATGCGGGGGAAGGGCTTCATGACGAGTTTGCTTGGGGCCAACGGTTGGGAAAACCTTAACTTTAACCGAGCCGAAGAGTTGCAAAAAACCGCTGAAAACCTGTTAGGCTTCCAGCGCGATGGCTTTGTCACCGGTCTCCACAAGCTTCACAGCGCAGCCCAACGGCGGCGCCTTCGGAATCAACGCCTACGGGTCCGACTTCGTCGAGGTCAACGGAGCCCGGTTCAACGCCTCCTTACTCCTGCGTTCCGATATCGGACCAACCGAGCTCAGCGGGCTCAGCCCCGAGGGCCTTCAGGCCCGCCATTTGGAGATGCTTGCCCAGTGGAGCCCAGAGATTGTTTTAGTTGGGACAGGATCACGACAGAGATTTCTCTCACCGTTGGTCATGGCTCCCATGCTCCGTCTTCGCATTGGCGTGGAGTGCATGACGCTGGCGGCTGCCTGCCGAACCTTCAACCTGCTGGCCTCAGAGGGCCGCAGGACTGCTGCTTTTTTGCTCTTTGACCGCCTTGCAGCGAGTGCGCCGGCGGCAGAGCCCACCTTAATTTCTTCACTTCACAAGGACTGAGCCCAGCATGCCGCTTCCGAAGGCCCCGACCAAGCCCGCCACTTTGCTGCAGCCCACCGATGACCTCATCGCTAAACCGAATCGCAATAAAAAATCCTCGGGCCGAGGACTTGCACCCCAGGAAGATGCGGAGCCCGGCCTCATCGCAGGCCCGGCCGTGCCACTGTCTCCGCCCCAGGCGCCCCCCTCGCCCGGTGTGGCCCCGTTTTCCGGACTGCCGCAAATATTGCCAAGCCATACCGTGGTGCCGCGTCGGCCGGCGATGCTGCGCGAATCGCGCCGCCGCACCGATCCCGATGTTGCGAAGACCTTTGTGCTGGATACCAATGTCCTGATGCACGACCCGTCCAGCCTCTTTCGCTTCGAAGAGCACGATATTTTCTTACCGATGATGACCCTTGAGGAGCTCGACAATCACAAGAAAGGAGTCTCCGAGGTCGCCCGCAATGTCCGACAGGTCACACGCTCTCTGGATGCGATGATTGAAGCGATCGCAGATGCAAGCGACGGTGGCCTGAATATTGGAGAAGGCATTCCCCTTTCTGTGCTGGGGAACAGAGAAGCAACTGGCCGGCTGTATTTTCAAACTCAGCCGCTCGAGATCGAGAGCAGCCCATCCATCGAGGGCCTTACGGTCGGTAAGGCTGACAATCAAATTCTCGGTGTTGTACGAGCCTTGCAGGCTAAACAGAAAGATCGGCTCGTCGTGCTGGTCTCTAAAGACATCAATATCCGTATCAAAGCCCATGCCCTGGGCCTACCGGCCGAGGATTACTTTAATGACCAGGTCATTGATGATGCGGATTTACTTTACTCGGGCGCCATGCAGCTGCCCGAGGGCTTCTGGGACAGCCACGGCAAACGTCTCGAATCTTGGCAACAAGGCGGATACACGTTTTATCGCGTCACCGGCCCACTATGTGCTGCGTTTCATGTCAATCAATTCGTATACGAAGAAGGAGCCAGCCCCCTTTATGCACTCGTGCAAGAAGTCCAGGGCCGCACAGCCGTGCTACGCACGCTGAGAGACTTCACACACGCCAAGAATTCAGTCTGGGGCATCACCGCACGTAATCGCGAGCAGAATTTCGCGCTGAATCTTCTCATGAATCCGGATGTCGATTTTGTGACTCTGCTCGGCCAGGCGGGCACCGGCAAAACCCTGCTCGCATTGGCCTCAGGATTGGCACAGATTCTTGAAACCAAAATCTACAACGAGATCATTGTCACGCGGGCCACTGTACCGCTGGGTGATGACATCGGTTTTCTTCCGGGGACGGAAGAGGAAAAGATGCAGCCCTGGATGGGCGCACTGGAAGACAATCTTGAAGTGCTTAACCGCGGGGTGGACGGAGGTGGTGACTGGGGCCGCTCGGCTGCCGCGGACCTGATTCGCACACGCATTAAGATCAAATCACTGAACTTCATGCGTGGCCGAACGTTTATCAATAAATTTCTAATCATTGATGAGGCCCAGAACCTTACGCCGAAACAGATGAAGGCCCTGATCACCCGTGCCGGACCAGGCACTAAGGTGGTCTGCATGGGCAACATCGCTCAGATTGATTCTCCCTATCTTACCGAGGGCTCATCAGGCCTGACCTATGTGGTCGATCGATTTAAAGGCTGGTCGCATGGTGGCCATGTCACGCTGCAGCGTGGCGAACGTTCAAGGCTTGCTGATTTTGCGACCGAGGCACTCTGAGGTGAATTGAGAATACGCCGGGTCGGATGGCGTCCCCTAGGGGATTCGAACCCCTGTACTCACCGTGAAAGGGTGATGTCCTAGGCCTCTAGACGAAGGGGACCCGCGAAACACTGGGTCGTTGCTTAGCGGTGCCGGACCGACTGGTGGAGCTAAGCGGGATCGAACCGCTGACCTCTTGCATGCCATGCAAGCGCTCTCCCAGCTGAGCTATAGCCCCGTGATGCACACGTTCCTTGACTTCTAAGCAAGCCCGCGAGTTTAGGGGAATAATGCGGAAAAGTCCAATTTCCGGGCTGTGCTGCTTCTACGCGAAACCCTCTTATGACCGCCACCCTGATCGATGGCCTCGCCATCGCGAAATCGCTTCGGCTCCAAGCTGCTGAGCGGGCTCAGGCCTGTGTTGCAAAAGGCCGTGCGGCAGGTCTTGCAGTCGTGCTGGTCGGCAATAACCCGGCGAGCCAGGTCTATGTCCGCAACAAAATCAAAGCATGCGCTGAGGTCGGCATTACCTCGCGTTTGATTGAAAAGCCTGACACGCTGAGTGAAATCGAATTGCTCAGCATCATTGATGCGTTAAATCGCGACCCGGAGATTGATGGGATTTTGGTGCAGCTACCGCTTCCAAAACAGCTTGATGCTCACCGGGTCATTGAGGCAATTGCTGCAGACAAAGATGTCGATGGCTTTCATGTGAGCAACGCGGGTGCCCTGATGATCGGCCGGCCTCTATTTCAGCCCTGCACCCCGTATGGTGTGATGAAGCTGCTGGAGTCGATCAACGCGCCGATCTGGGGGGCCCATGCAGTGATCTGTGGCGCCAGCAACATTGTTGGCAAGCCTATGGCCATGATGCTGCTCGCGCGCGGTGCCACCGTCACAGTCTGCAACAGCAAGACCCAGCGCCTGCAAGAGCACACTCGGCGGGCGGATATTCTGGTCGCTGCCGTCGGCAGACCGCATATGATTTCAGCCGATATGGTCAAGCCTGGAGCAATCGTGATTGATATTGGAATCAACCGTCTTGCCGATGGCAGGCTGGTCGGCGATGTCGACTTCGCCTCGGTGTCCCACGTGGCCTCTGCAATTACGCCTGTTCCGGGCGGTGTGGGGCCGATGACTATAGCGATGCTTTTAATCAACACTCTCGAATCTGCCGAACGTCGACTCCATCTGCTACAACCATGAGCAACCCCCTTCTCCATCAAATGCTGTCCCGCGGGGAGCTCCCGCGTTACGACCTGATTCAGCCCTCGCAGGTCGCCGCCGCGGTTGACACGCTGCTTGCTGAGGCACGGACCACACTAGCCCGCGTGACAGCACCTGCCAACACCATCTCATGGGCGACGCTGATCGATCCCCTCACAGACGCCACCGAGCGCCTCGGCCGTGCCTGGGGCGCAGTTCATCACATGTCAGGCGTGATGGACTCCCCCGAATGGCGCGAGGCGATCAACAGCCGCCTGGCCGAAGTGACGGCCTTTTGGACCGAATTGGCGCAGCATCCCGATTTATTTCGCGCCTCCAAAGTGCTCGAGAAACAATTCAAAGAGTCTCCGCCAAAAGCAGATGACCAGACTGGCCGCGCCCGGCATCGGGCCCTGCAGAATTCTCTAAGGGCGTTCAGACTTGGCGGCGCTGAATTACCCGAAGACAAAAAGAGGCTATTTGCCGAACTTCAGGCCCGGCTTGCACAGCTGACACAGAAATTTTCCGAACAACTACTCGACAGCACCAATGCCACGATAGTGCATGTGACTGAGCAGTCAAGGCTTGCTGGACTGCCACAGCACGCGATCGAATCAGCCGCAGCCGAAGCCCAGCGGCGCGACCTCACCGGCTGGGTGTTTACTCTCCAACACCCGAGCGTTGGCCCGGTGCTTCAGTTTGCGCAAGACCGTAGCCTACGCGAGGAGATTTATCGCAAACAGGCCATGCGGGCCTCTGAAATCGCTAGCGAGGGACCGCAGCACGATAACGGCCCGGTAATGGGTGAAATACTGGCGCTACGTCAGCAGCAGGCTGCCCTGCTGGGGTTTCGCAACGCCGCCGAGGTCTCGCTTGCGCCAAAGATGGCCGATAGTCCACAGCAGGTCATCGACTTTCTGATGAACCTTGCCGCTAAGGCCCGCCCCGCTGCACAGCGCGATCTAGAAGAATTAAAAACCTTCGCTGCTGCTGAGTTGCAAATTGCCGATCTTTGCGCCTGGGATGTGGCCTATGCCAGTGAGCAGCTGCGTCAGCGTCGTTACGCGTTCTCCGAAGAGGAGGTACGTCAATACTTTCCTTTGCCCAAGGTGCTCGATGGCCTCTTCAGAGTGATTCGTACCTTATTTGATGTAACGGTACGGCCGGTCACCGGACTTACGCCGATGCCCATCTGGCACACAGATGTCCAGCTGCACGAGATTATTCGTTCAGGGAAAGTAATCGGCCACCTCTATTTGGATCTCTATGCACGTAGCACCAAACGTGGTGGCGCCTGGATGGATGATTCGCGCGGCCGCCGAGTCTTACAGGCTGGGGTGCAGACCCCGATTGCTCTGCTTACCTGCAACTTCTCTCCGCCAGTGGGCGACAAACCGACCACGCTAACCCATGACGATGTCATCACCCTGTTCCATGAATTTGGACACGGATTGCATCATCTACTTACCCAGGTGGGGGAGCTCGAAGTCTCGGGCATTAATGGTGTGGAATGGGATGCGGTCGAGCTACCCAGCCAATTTATGGAAAACTTCTGCTGGGAATGGGAAACCCTCGCCTACATGACGGCCCATATCGACAGTGGCGCCACTATTCCCCGCACGCTCTTCGAGAAAATGATCGCCGCAAAAAACTTTCAGAGCGGTATGTTCATGCTGCGGCAAGTGGAGTTCTCCGTTTTTGATATGCAGATCCATATGGCGCTACTGCCAGGCCCCGATGAGGCTCCTGCAGCGATTGGAAAGAAAATCGAAGAGGCTCTATGGAGGATTCGTCGTGACATTGCCGTGCTGATACCGCCCGACTTTAATCGGTTTGCGCAGAGCTTCTCGCATATTTTTGCAGGCGGCTATGCTGCGGGCTATTACAGCTACAAGTGGGCCGAAGTTCTATCAGCCGATGCGTATGCGGCCTTCGAAGAAGCTGGATCCAATCATTACGCCGAGGTTGGCCAACGGTTTTGGCAAGAGATTCTCTCGGTGGGTGGCTCGCGTCCGGCGATGGATTCCTTTACTGCGTTTCGGGGCCGAGAGCCTGCGGTGGAGCCACTGCTGCGGCATAACGGTCTGTTGCAGGCCGCCTAGAGTCGGTACTGAATGGCCGCTACCAGCCGTCGTGAGGCGCGAGTTGATCAGATCATCGCTGGTGCCGCCCAATTCTTTTCAGAAAACGGTCTGAGCGGACAGACTCGCGAACTCGCAAAGTTTTTGGGAATCGCCCAACCCCTTCTTTACCGCTACTTTCCCTCCAAGCGGTCGCTGATCGAAAGGATATTCGAGGAGTTTTTTGAAAATCGCTGGAACAGCAATTGGCCAACACTCATCCGAAACGACTCGCTATCAATCGAGACCCGTTTAAGACGCCTTTACTCCGAATACAACCAATTGCTGCTCACCCGTGAGTGGGTTCGACTGTTCATGTTTGCCGAGCTAGCGGGCTATGGATTTGGAAAAAAATCCTTAGCAAAACTCACTCAGGAGATCTTGGTGCCGCTCGCCACTTGCCTTCGCAAGCATTATGGCGCCCCCGATACGACACTGCATGAAATTACGGCTTACGAAATTAACTTATTGCTCGATTTGCACGGACTTATAATTTACAAAAGTATTCGCAAGCATGTTTACGGCATGCGTGGCTCGGCGAAGTGGAGCACGATTTTGGATGACCTGATATTGCATTTGCAGGGAAGTATGCCTGCTGTCTATCAGCGTATCTTCCCAGGGTTCAAGCTTAAGGGTACGCCTCGGCCTCTGAGCGTACTGTGAAGCGTTATATCGGCCGCCAGATCACCTAGGATTCGATGCGATGAAGATCGCCAGCTGGAATGTAAACTCTCTTCGGGTACGACTGCCGCATCTGCTTGAGTGGCTCGGCACAGCGCGGCCGGCCGTGCTGGGGCTGCAGGAGACCAAACTCACTGACGACAAATTTCCTCAAAAAGAGATTGAGGCTGCCGGATACCACGTCGCATTCGCCGGCCAGCCCACCTATAACGGCGTTGCTCTGCTGGCCGATGCTTCCCGCTTTCAGCCACCATATAATGTCCAAATCAATAATCCACTGTTTCCCGATGAGCAGGCGCGATTAATCGCCGCTGACCTCCAATTAGTGCAAGGCCCGGAAGCACTAAGATGTATTTGTGGCTATATTCCGAATGGATCGGAAGTGGGCTCAGAGAAATTTGACTATAAGCTTCGCTGGTTAACTGCTTGCGCGGCCTGGATCAAGCAGGAACTGGTCACCCACCCCCGTCTTGCCTTTGTGGGTGATTTCAATATCGCTCCGGATGACCAGGATGTTCATGATCCCAACCTCTGGCACGAAAAAATCCTCTGCTCGACAGCAGAACGTCAACACCTGAAAGAACTCTTCAGGCTTGGCCTGCAAGATGCCTATCGTCTACACGAGCAGCCTGCGGACCAATATTCCTGGTGGGATTATCGCGAGGCGGCATTTCGACGTAATCGAGGACTGCGCATTGATTTGATTCTGCTTTCTGCGGAGCTCGCCGCTGCGTGTACAGCCAGCGGCATCGATCGTGGCCCGCGAACGCTTGAGAAACCCTCGGATCACGCGCCGGTCTGGGCCGATATTCGCCTGAATTAGTCGCCGCCCTCTAGTCTTAGTTCGGCAATCTTGCGGGTCATGGTGTTGCGTCCGATTCCCAGTAGTTGGGCCGCCTCAATGCGTCGGCCGCGCGTGTGCTTAAGCGCTACGCCAAGCACTGCGGCCTCGAATTCCTTGGCCCAGGCATGCATACGGCCCTCCTCGGGCGCGGGCGAATTGGCGGCCAATGCCCTTGCGACCTCTTGGCGCAACAGCTCTTGCCAAGCCAAGACTCCCGCCTCGCTTCTTGCCAATGGCTCGGGGGCTGCTGTTGGTGCGGCCATGGCAGGCACAGTGTCATCGGTCTGCACTCGGCCTGGGCCCTCCGAGGGCTGACGAACCTCCTCAGGCAGGTCCTCGGCGCGCACCACTTGGCTGGGTGCCATAACGGTGAGCCAATGACAAAGGTTTTCTAGCTGGCGGACATTGCCTGGAAGGGCCATGAGGCTCACTGCTGACATGGCTTGAGGTGAGAGCTGCTTAGTCTCGACCTTCAGATCCTGAGCACTTTTTTGCAGGAAGTGTCGGACCAACAACGGAATGTCCTCGCGTCGTTCACGCAGAGGCGGCAATCGCAGACGGATAACATTTAACCGGTGAAAGAGATCCTCACGGAACTGGCCTGCACGAACGCGGGCCTCAAGATCCTGATGGGTTGCTGCGATGACCCGTACATCGGCCTTCAGAGGTGAATGCCCGCCGACGCGATAGTAATGGCCATCCGAGAGTACCCGCAGCAATCGTGTCTGTAGGTCCAGCGGCATATCACCGATTTCATCTAAAAATAACGTTCCGCCTTCGGCCTGCTCAAATCGGCCGCGCCGGGTGCTCTGGGCGCCTGTAAATGAACCCCGCTCATGGCCAAACAGTTCGGACTCCAAAAGGTCGCGCGGAATTGCCGCAGTATTTAGAGCGACAAAGGCCATCTTGGCACGCGGACTATGACGATGCAGGGCGCGCGCGACCAATTCTTTGCCGGTTCCTGATTCGCCCGTGATCAACACTGTTGCGCTGGACTGACTCAGCCGGCCGATTGCTCGGAATACATCCTGCATAACTGGGGCCTGGCCCAATAACTCTGGAACGGTCTCGCCAGCTGCAGCGCCTGCCGCGCCCGCGATCTCCGTGTCATCAGAGCAGGCTCGACGAATCAAAGAGACCGCCGCATCTACATCAAAGGGCTTGGGAAGGTATTCGTAGGCACCGCCTTGAAACGCTGAAACCGCGCTATCCAAATCGGAATACGCGGTCATCACAATGACTGGGATCTCAGGACAGCGTTGCTTGACTTGCTCAAGCAGATCAAGGCCAGAATCTCCCGGCATACGGATATCTGAGACCAGCACCTGCGGACGATCGTCGTTCAGGGCAAGCATTGCTGACTGTGCATCCGGAAACACGCGGCAAGGGACCTGCTGTTTGCTGAGCGCCTTTTCCAGCACCCAGCGAATGGACTGGTCATCATCAACGATCCATACTGGCCTCATGAAGTGACGCCCCCGGACTCGATCGGAATTCGAATTAAAAAATCAGTGCGGCCTGGTCGGCTTTCCACATCAATCAGGCCGCCGTGCTGATGCACATAACTTTGGGCCAGCGTCAGTCCGAGGCCATGGCCCTGCGGCCGGCCCGAGACCAACGGATAAAACACTCGCTCGCGAAGTTCCTCTGGAATACCGGGGCCGTTATCGATGACATGCAGATCCAGCGCTAGGCGGCAGCGCTTCTTAGAAATCGTGACCTGACGCGCAATGCGCGAACACAAGACAATCTCGCCCTCGCCTGTCAGGGCCTCTGCGGCATTGCGCACCACATTAAGCACCACCTGAATCAGTTGCTCGCGATCTCCACGTAAATCCGGGATACTGATGTCGTAGTCACGTTTGATCACAAGACCTGAGGGAAACTCGGCCAGCATCAGGCTACGCACACGCTCGCAGACCTCGTGAATATTCACCGACTCCATGACCCGCAATCGGCGATGCGGCGCCAGCATCTGATCAACCAGGCCCTGCAGCCGATCGGCCTCCTTAATGATGACCTGGGTGTACTCACGTAATTCATCGCTGGGCAGCTCGCGATCGAGCAGCTGTGCTGCGCCCCGTACCCCACCCAGAGGATTTTTAATTTCGTGGGCAAGGTTACGCAACAGCTCTTTGTTGGCGTGGGTCAGATCGGCCTGATGGACCTCACGGTCGGCCTTCCGCTGCTGCGCGATCTCCCGCAATTCAAGACTGAGCACCACACCCTCTTCCTCAAGGTGAACGGATAACGTTGAGTCCAGTTCCACCAGCCCCCGCATCGGCAGCTGCCAGCCGCATTGCAGACGCTTTGATTCAAACATCTGGGAGGAGGCCTGACTCAGCATCTCTTCGACCTCCT
>RFRK01000046.1 GCA_009924525.1 Betaproteobacteria bacterium | reverse complement strand
CCCACCTTGTACAGCGCGCTTAATCTCAGGTGCTTTAAATAATGAGGCGGCCGGATGGACTGTAATCTTGACCTTGCCGGCGGTGGCCTTATCGACCTCGGCGGCAAACTGATTTAAAAGTTGGGTATGAAAGTTACCCGGGGGATAGGCTGAAGCAAGATCCCACTTGGCCTGGGCCAGCAAAGGGCCCGACATCAGCATCGCGGCACTGGCCGCAAGCGCCGCAAATGACTTACGCACTAAAGACATGACAAGTTCTCCCTGAAGAATGAACAGCGTGAATGTTATTCCCTGCAAGGCCCAGTCACACAGCCCTGCAGCGCTAAGTTTCAAGGTTTAGGGGAAAGCCCTAGGCGCAATCGACTGCCGAGCAAGCGCCGCACGCAGAGCCTGTGCAAAAACCAAGGCTCCGTCTTGGTCACCATGTAGACAGATCGTGTCAGCACGCACCGAAATCGTGCGCCCACTGACTGAGATACAGGATCCCTGGGTCACCATTGCAATCACCTGATCGATCGACTCTTGCTCATCAGTGATCAAGGCCCTGGGGTCAGTTCGCGGCACCAAGAGGCCATTGTCTTGATAGCGCCGATCCGCAAAGACCTCGCAAGAAACGGTCAGCCCTGCCTCGCGCGCTACCCGCTCCGTTTCGCTTCCTGAGAGCACCACGATTGCGACCTGATCTCCAAGGGCCTGTACGGCACGAACAATACCGCGCGATAACTGTGGGTCGCTTGCAGCCATGTTGTAAAGCGCTCCGTGGGCCTTGACATGATGCAGGCGGCTGCCTGCTGCATGAGCAAAAGCCCGCATGGCGCCAGACTGATAGAGCACGAGTTGATAAGCCTCTTCTTCGGTAATGGCCATATTGCGCCGGCCAAACCCCACCAAATCTGGCAGTCCCGGATGAGCGCCAATCGCAACACCATGTTTCACCGCCAGCGCAACGGTGCGAGCGATAGTTCGAGGATCACCTGCGTGAAAACCGCAAGCGATATTGGCGCTGGTAAGAAACGGCATCAGCGCCGCATCGTTGCCCATCTTCCAAGCACCAAAGCTCTCTCCGACATCCGCATTTAAATCAACTGTTTTGCTCATAGACTTAACTTGAGATCTACCGCTGCCAAGGTTTCTTCAAATGATCGCTGCTGCGCACGCGCAAGCCCATCGGCTTCTTTTTCATCAACTAGTTTAAAGAGTATCCGTGAATTCGGCCCCGCCTGAGCGAGTGCACTGGCCATAGCGCTGATCACCTCAAGCATCCGCGGGTAGCCGCCAGTCGATTGATGCTCAGCCAAGAGAATGAAAGGCTGGCCTGCCGGCGGCAACTGAACGGTGCCCTCGCGGACTGGCTCACTTTGAAGGTTTGCGAATTGCTCGGTATTCATCGTCTGGCCCTCCAGACCCAGCCCCTGCCGGTTACTGCGGGCGCTGACCCGCCAGGCCTGGCTCATCAGCAGTTGACGATCCGCATCGGAGAGCAGGTGCAGGTGCCGGCCCGGTAGGCATGAAAGCTCAATTGCGGGCCAGCTCTCAGGCACAGATGGCCGCAGCGACCATCGGGCCGTGCGCAGCCGTTCACTTTTTTTAGCGGCAGGACCAATCTCGATTGCCTGCGGATCGCGGTCTAATACCTCTGCGATGCGCCTTCGGGCCAAATCAGCGCCCGGCCCAATTGGAATCTCTGAATTCGCAGTAAGCCGCGACCAACCCAACTCGGCAGCAAGGTGCTGTGAGCGGCTTCCCAGTAAACGCTCTACCTCAAGTCCGCCCGCAACCGCGAGCCAACAGCGAAAACCGGAGGCGCAGGCTCCGAACTGCAATAGCGACCGGGCAGGCAGCAGCACAGGCCGATGCGAGGGCACCGGCTGCTGAGCCCCATCGGCTGCAGTCCATGTAGCGGCCATCGCTGCGCCAGTCCATGCGATTGCAGCAGGCCGCTCAAAAAAAAGTGTGGGGCCCATGCCGGTGAACTCGAGTCCTGCCGCATCCATAGAATTGCCGACCAGCCGATTAGCCAGCGCCATCTGCATAGGATCCATGGCCCCACCACGCGATAAGGCGGCGTGCAAAAGCCCGGGCCTGCCCTGATCCTGAATCGAAGTGAGAAGGCCTGTGCGTTTTACAACAAGCTTCTCTAGCGCTTTGCCCATAATCGATCGAATTGCGCCGTGCTGATGGCTTCAAACTGCACCTGATCTCCAAGCTGAATCAAGCAGGGTGGATCGAGCGCTGGGTTAAAGAGTCGAATCGGACAGCGGCCAATCAGATTCCATCCCCCCGGTGTAGCGGTTGGATAAATCGCCGACTGATTGCCTGTAATTGCCAGTGCGCCCACAGGCACCACTGGCCGGGGCTGTGGCAGACGCGGCACGCAAAGCCGCGGATCCACGCCCGACATGTAAGCAAACCCGGGCATGAATCCAATCAACTCAGCCAGATAGCGGCCTGCCTGATGGAGCTGAATCACCTCTGCGGTAGTTAGGCCTGTCAGCTGAGCAACACGATCGAGATCCGGGGCCATCTCTGCTGCGTAACAGACAGGAATTACATGGTGAGCGCCTTCGCCTGCTGATACCCCAACGGCATCACGTGCAAGCGTAGTGAGCTCAGCGCAGGCCTGCTGTCGGACTGCATCATTTCTTGCGTCAAGGTTCAATACCACCGCCAGTGTGGCCACTCCGGCTACCGGCTCTAAACAGTAGGCAGGCGGATGCTGCATCAGCCGCGCCCAGAGTACGCGCGTTGCCTCATTCGGGCTGGGCTGGTCCTGAAAGTCGATCAGTATCTGATCGTCACCGCAGGGCGCAACCTTTGGGCCATCATTTTTTTTACGGCCTGCAGATGAGGAAGTGGTGGATTTCATACTCGCAAGTCTACTGAAGCCAGCAGTTTCCTGTTGCGACCAGGATGGTCGACTAGAATCCAGGGGTGCTCAGCCGTGCGGACCTCTTTCTGCTTTCCCTGTTGACCTTCTTCTGGGGGATCAATTGGCCAGTCATGAAATATGCGGTGCTCACTTATCCGCCGCTGGCATTTCGAGGAATCTCCATGGTGCTGGGGATTGTGGCAATCGGCATCTATATGATGCTGCGCAAAGACCGTTTTTATGTTCCGCGGCAAGAACGGATTCCAATACTCAAACTGGTGCTCGGCAACATGCTGATCTGGCATTTATTTGCCATCTATGCGATTAAATTTCTAACCTCGGGCCGGGCAGCAATCATCGGCTACACCATGCCCGTCTGGGCCATGCTGATCGGCGTGCTGTTTTACAAGAATCCCTTTACTTGGCGAGGCGCGGTGGGGGTAACACTCGCCTTAATTGCAACCCTGCTCTTAGCGGTTGAAGAGTTCAGCTCGCTCATCGGCCAGCCCCTGGGACTGGGCCTGATGCTAGTCGCAGCGATCGGCTGGGGCCTTGGAACCGTCATGATGAATCGCACCCAGCTCAGCATCTCCAATGCCTCGCTGACCTTCTGGATGATGGTTGCCACCGTGTTGGTAATCGGTTTGGTCAGCATGCTGCTTGAGATGGATCAATGGCGCGCCCCAACTGCGGGCGAGTGGGGCACGATTCTTTACAACGCCCTGCTGGTGTTTTGCTTATGCCACATCATCTGGTTTCGTCTTGCGCGAAAACTCCCGCCCATTGCCAGCAGCCTATCGATCATGCTGATTCCAGTGCTTGGCGTATTCAGCGGCGCCTGGGCCCTTGACGAAACAATCGGGCCTTACGATATCAGCGCGCTCATTCTGATTTTAATTGCGATGGCCGTGGTGCTTTTGCCTCGCCGCAAGGCCCCAGGAGAGGCAGCGGCGGGCGCGCCTTAAAAGAGCAAAATCAATACGTCTTGTAGGGTAAGAACTTGCCAGACAATGTAACGTTCACGCGATCCCCTTTTGGATCAGGCTCGCGCACAATGTCCATTGAGAAATCGATCGCACTCATAATGCCATCGCCGAATTCTTCGTGAATAAGCTCTTTGATCGTTGTGCCGTAGACATTCACGATCTCATACCAGCGGTAGATCAGCGGATCGGTCGGCACAGCCGTCGGAAGGCTTCCTTTGTAGGGCACCACCTGTAAGAGCTTGATCGCCTCTTTTGGTAAGCCAAAGATCTTGCCAATCGTCTCGGCCTGAGCGGCAGTCAACGTCATCTGGCCAAGGCAAGCCGCAGTTGTCCACTCTTTGGAGAGCTTTAGCTTTTTCGCGACATCGGCCCACTTAATGCCTTTTTGAACCTTTGCGGAATAAATCAGATCCGTGACGTCCTCGCGGGTCATGGGCTTGACGGGGCTTTTAGCAACTGTCATTACACAACACTCCTTTATCGAAAAATTAGGCTGCCCTAAGCGGCCTTGGGCAGCAGTCCAGGCCGCACCACCACCGGCCTCTGAGGCTTTGCCTCCTGGCCGCTTGCAATGGCTTTCGCCCGCTTCACCAAGAAATCAATCAGGTGATTACGAATGGAATAGAACTGCGGATCATGGTGCATCGTGGTTCGGGATCGGCTTTTGGGCATGGTGTTTTCCACGATCTCCGCAATGACTGCCTGAGGGCCATTGCTCATCAGAAAAATCTTATCGGCCAGCAAAATGGCCTCATCAACATCATGCGTAATCATGAACACCGTCTGATGGGTCTGCTGAACGATCTCGACGAGTTCATCCTGAATGTTGCCGCGTGTCAGAGCATCCAGCGCGCCGAAGGGCTCATCCAACAGCAGCATCTTGGGCTGAATTGCAAACGCACGCGCAATGCCTACCCGCTGTTTCATGCCCCCTGAAAGCTGCGCCGGCTTTTTGTCCTCGGCACCCTGGAGATGCACAAGATCAATGAACTTTTGAACATGCGAGCCGATCTCCGTCTTCGACCAGCCCGGCCACTTTGACTTTACGGCAAACGCAATATTTTCCCGAACGCTCAACCAAGGCATCAGGGCATGAGACTGAAACACGACCCCGCGGTCCAGGCTGGGGCCCGACACCTCACGGCCATCCATAAAGACATGACCGCCAGAGGGCTGCTCAAGCCCTGCAAGCACATTGAGAATGGTGGTCTTTCCGCGGCCCGAATGGCCAATAATGCAGACAAACTCTCCGCGATTAAGTTCGAAATTGATGTTGTCAAAAACGGTCAGATCTTCTGATCCGGCAACGCCGGGAAAGGTTTTCTTGAGGCCCTGGACTTGAAGAAAGCTCATTGCGCCGCCCCTAATCCCGATACGTGACCAGCCGCTGCAGGCGGGCAAAGACAAAATCCAGCACCATTCCCACCACACCGATCAGCAAAATCGCAGTCAGAATGTTGCTGATCGACAGGTTGTTCCACTCGTTCCATACGAAATACCCGATGCCCGTGCCGCCCACCAGCATCTCGGCGGCCACAATCACAAGCCAGGCGATCCCGATAGAGATGCGCATGCCGGTCATGATGGTGGGAGCCGCTGCGGGCAGAATCACGCGCAGGGCCTTGCGCACTGGCCGCACTTCGAGCGTGCGGGCAACATCCATCCACTCTCTGCGGACTGAGGCAACACCAAAAGCCGTGTTGATCAACATGGGCCAGATGGAACAAATGAAGATGACAAAGATGGCCGATACGCCCGAGTCCTTCAGCGTAAATAAAGCAAGCGGCATCCAGGCGAGTGGCGATATGGGCTTGAGCACCTGAATAAACGGATCCAAGGCCGCAAAGGCCGTTCGCGACATGCCGATCATGAAACCCAAGGGAATCGCAACGGCCGCCGCAAGAAAAAACCCGGACAGCACGCGGGCGATCGAATACGCCAGCTGAATGCCGACGCCCTTGTCGTTGGTGCCGCGATCGTAAAACGGATCCGCAAGATGGCTGCCGAGCTTTTCAAGAAAATCGCCCGGTGTTGGAAACGCTGACTTCTGGCCCGATGCAGCCGCCGCCCCGACCAGCTTGGCGTATTCATCATCAACGACCTGGCCTTTGCTGCCGCCCATGGTCGCCAGCGCCCAGATGCCAAAGATCAGGCCAAGAATGATCAACGAGAGGGCAAGCGGTCGCAGCCGCTCTAGCGACATCATCTGCCTTTATATCCTCTTGATCTTGAAGCTATTGAGGTACTCCTCAGGCTTTGCCGGATCGAAGACCTTGCCCATCACCGAGAATGATTTAGTCGTGGTCCTCGGCGGCGTCAGGCCGGCCTGAGTCATTAGGCGCGATGCATCGGTCGCGAGAAAGACCTCGCTTGCAATTTTTTGGTAATCGATATCGCCCTTAATCTGGCCCCAGCGCTTCATCTGGGTCAGGATCCAGACCGCAAACGATTGCCAGGGGAAGGGATCAAAGCCAATACGATCCGGCACCTTGCGGACATTGCCAAGTCCATCGGCGAATGTGCCAGTTAGAACCTGCTCCACCACCGTTACGGGCTGATTCAGATAATTCGGCGGAGCAATGGCGGCCGCGATTTCTTTTCTGTTTTCAGGTTTTTGAGCATAGGCTGTTGCCTCGATAATCGCCCGCAGCAGGGCTGCATAGGTGTTCGGCATGGTTGTCACAAACTCCTTGCTCGCCGCAAAAGCGCAGCAAGGATGGCCTTCCCAGAGCTCTTTCGAGAGCATATGAATAAAGCCTACGCCATCGAAGACCGCGCGCTGATTGACCGGGTCGGGTGCCAAGAAGCCATCAATGTTGTCCGCCCGCATGTTGGCCACCATCTCCGGTGGAGGCACAGAGCGGATTTGAATGTCTTTATCAGGATCCAGGCCCGCCTCTGCAACGTAATAGCGCAGCAGATAGTTGTGCATGGAATAGTCGAAGGGAACCGCGAATCGAAAACCCTTCCACTGCTTCGGATCGCGCTTATCTTTGTGCTTCATGGCCAGGGTAATGGCCTGGCCATTAATGTTTTCCACGGCCGGCATGGTGTAAGGCACCGGAGAGGCGCCTGCGCCAACGCTGATTGCAAGCGGCATCGGAGAGAGCATGTGGGCAGCGTCGTATTCCTTATTCAGGGTCTTGTCCCGAATCACGGCCCATCCCGCAGTCTTCACGATATTGACATCAAGCCCCTGCTTTTTGTAAAAGCCCATGGGGTCGGCCATGATGATCGGGGTCGCGCAGGTAATTGGGATGAAGCCGACATTGAGCTTGGGCTTTTCAAGCCTGCCCGACTGCGCGAACGCCTCTTTGGCCAAGGCCATCGGGAAAATGGATGAAATCGCGGACATCGCCACGGGTGAACCCACCGCCTGAAGAAACTTTCGGCGCACTGAATCCTGGGGGAAGAGTGCGCGCACAACCGCCTGCTCGACCACGTGCGAGGACAGGTGCTCGCCGGAAAGCTGCTCGGCGCGCGCTGAGAGCGCCTCGTGCTCGGCCTGTGATGCGTGCCGGCCGCAGCTGCAACGTAAACTTGACTTTGCATCAAAAGGATTCGAGAAAATTGACATGGTGTCGCGCCTCCGAAAGGGTGTCCCAATCCGGTTAGCAGGATCTATGCCAAACCTCTTTCATACCTAGGCTGCTGAAGATTGGCCCAGCGAAAAAGACTTCGATAAAGGAGTCGCACTGATTAAGTGCAGTGCTGCACTACGAGCGGGAACGTTCGCACTCAAACGGGCGCGCAGGCCGACTCCATCTCTTTACGCAGCCGATAGGCATTCAGCGTTGTATCAACGGCCACGTCCGCCCAGGTTAAGCAACGGCCGGCCGGTACATCGCGGATGAGCTTGACATCATGGGCAAGGCCCAATGGAAGCCCGCCGATCGCCAGCGACTTCTGAGCGGGCAAAAGCTTTCCGTGCACGGTGTAGCCCCCCTCGCCATCCAAAATCTCTCCTGCGCGCAGCGGCCGCTTGGCGGTCGCAATCACATCGGCATTCATACCAATCGCCGCGCCAGTGGGCTCACCACGAATCGCCACGGAAGCGACAGAGATGCCAACTTCTAAGCCAATCAAATGCCAACGCTTATAAAGACATGCATAACGGCCGCTGGGATCGGTGCGCACCATATATTCCTTAAAACAATTCCGAATGTATTCAGTCTCACCTTCAAAGACCACAAAGACCCCGAAACGGATGTCATAAGGTACTTGTCGGCCATCTTTCTCTAGCGAAGAGACCACTTCCACCTGGCCTTTTTGATGCAACACGCCGCCCTCTGCGATCGGCCGGCAGACAAACGGAATGTCATCAACTGATGCAGCCGGATAACTCAGGCCATCGGGTGGTGCCACCAGCCCCGTGGCATTACAGATCGCGGTGCACTCAATCGCCGGCTTTGAACCATCGAGAAATGAATTAAACATTTTCGGGTTCAGCCCGCCAATATGGGCCTGCTCTTCGGTCAGCCCATAGTGGCCCCAGACCGTCTCCGGCGTGGACTGTGCAAAATGCGGCAGCCACTTATGGCCCCGGCCAGCACTCACTACAGAAAAGCCGGCCGCACGGGCCCAATCCACGAGATCGCAGACCAGAGCAGGCTGATCCCCATAGGCGAGGCTATAGACCACACCCTGCTGGGCAGCGCGCTTTGCAAGCAAAGGGCCGCAGAAAGCATCGGCCTCAACGGTGACGTTCACCACGTGTTTACCTTGAGCAAAGGCAAAAAGGCAGTGATCGACCGCTGCAATCGGGTGGCCCGTGCACTCCACCACCACATCCACGCCAGGATGTCGCGCCAAAGCCTGCCAGTCATCGCCCACATGCGTGTTGCCGGCTGACAAGGCCGCATCAATGGAGACAGCCTCAAATTGTGATTGCGGCCAGCCTACCCGCTTAAGATTTTTTTTAGCCTGATCGGGAGATAAATCCGCGATTGCGACCAAGTGCAAGCCGGGTGTCTTGGGCACCTGGGCGAGATACATCGAGCCAAACTTTCCGGCACCAATCAGCCCCACCCGAATCGGCCTTCCCTCGGCCTGGCGCTGTCTGAGTTTTGCATAGAGATTCAAGACTTTCCCCTTGGCTTTCTCGTTGAGATTGTCGCCGATTACCAAAACCCCGTTGACTGTCAGGCTGAAAGGCCTTGCGGCGGAAAAATAGATTTGCTAAAAAACTATAGTTTGCATAGTTAAATCAGGGTCCTGGATGCGTATCTTGATTGTGGAGGATCAGCCCGAGCTTCGGCAGCTACTTCGGCGACAGGTCGAGGCCCTTGGGTTTTCTGCCGATGAGGCTACCAATCGGCATGACGGACTTGCAATGCTATTCGAGGATCCAGAGATTGGCGTTGTTATTCTGGATCTGGGCCTGCCGCCACAGGCGGATCACCACGAGGAAGGCCTCGCGTTTTTAAAAGCAGTGCAGGCCAGACACAGTCTCGCCAAAATCATTGTGCTCACTGGGCAGTCTTCGGCAGTGGTAACCATGCGAGCCATTGAGCAGGGTGCGTTTGATTATCTGGAAAAGCCCGTGGACCGGCAGGCACTGCACTACTCATTACAGCGGGCAGTGCTGTTTCGCGACATTCACGCCGAGATGCGCGAGGCAGCAAAAATCAGCCTGCATGTTGTGGCTGATGCTTCAGCGGAACTCAACACCAAAGCGTTGCGTGAACAGCCGATGAGAAAGCTGGTGATGTCACTGCTTGAGAAAAACAATTTTAATGTCTCAGCCACCGCCCGGGAGTTACAAATGAGCCGGGAGCATCTGTATTACTACCTTAAGAAATACAACATTCAGCGGCCCAAAACGAACAGGGTGTAAGGGATTCTTACACTGTAAAAATTCTTAACTGGGCAGTAACCCGAAGGGCTCTCAGACTCTGGCCTTGATGGTTTTGGCATTGGTCGATGTTTCGCCGACGCCAGCCATTTTGTTCAATCTATTTTCTGGAGGCCTTTATGCGTTACCCCCTGCGCGTCCTCTCGGGCGCGATCACCATGAGCCTGCTGGGCATTGCGCCCGCGGTGCAGGCTGCAAGCAACAGCACAAACTTTGACGTAAGCATTCAAGTCAATGCAACCTGTGCCATCAGCGCAAGCAATATGACGTTTAGCAGCATCACCACCGGCACTACGAGCAATAATGATGCGACCTCGACCCTCACGGTGAACTGCTCGAACGGAACGCCGTATACGATCTCCTTGGGGAATGGCAACAATTACTCAGCAGGTCGAAGAATGGCTAGCGGTGCAAGTTACATAAACTACTACCTCTATTCAGACAGCAGTAGATCGACCCAATGGAATACCACCGCTACAAGATCTGGTACCGGTACCGGCAGTGATCAAAGCTTAACCGTGTACGGTCGCGTTCCATCTGGCCAAAGTGTTACGAACACTGGCGCTTATGCAGATACGATAGTCGCCACCATCACCTACTAATTCCCATGCAGCACAAAACTCTGGGCGCAGCACTGCTCGCCACCATGGGATGGTTCACGCTTTCTGCGGCCCATGCGGGGCACTGAATATCACCCCGCCGCAGCTTGCGCCCGATGAGCAAGGGGTGATTGCGACTGAGGTGAAATCCAGCCTGGCCGCACCGACCCGCTGGTCGGTGCGGGTCATTCCCTGGGATCCCGGATTTACTGAGCCACCGGCTGCGGCCCCAAGCAATGTTGCCGCACAGGGCGGGCCCGCAACACTCTCGACGCCATCGCCGCATCTCACACCGCCGGCACCCTTGGCGATTCCAAGCCATCCCCTGGGGGTAGAGATCTCACCGCGATTTTTTTCACTTGCGGGCCATGGTCGGCAAGTAATTCGGGCGCGCATCATGGACCGCTCACGTCATTACCGTCTCTTGATTGAGCAGATTCCCGACGATGCACTCTCCAATCAGGGGGTGAATTTTCGATTTCGATTCAGTCTACCGATCTACCGTTCGCGGCAGGATCCCTTAATTCCGCATGGCGTGACGATTCATTAATCATGCTCGCTGCCGCATGGTTACTCGCAGCAGTCGAGTTAAACGGCGCGCTCATCTCGCGCGGCGCCCAGATTCAACTCTCCGAACGGGAATGCAGCATCGAGGTTCAAGCAATTGCGAAGGCGCTCTCAGCTGAGCACCTTGCGCGACACCGCCAGGGTGCGGCCTGGTCAGTCCCAGCTGAGCATTGCAGCTTCGATGAATCCGAGGGGCTTTTGAAAGTTCGGCTGCCTCAGCGGGCACTGGCCTCGCGGACCCTGACCCTGGGCCAATCCTCGGGATTACAGAGTGTGGCCCTTTTGCACGATGCCCTGCACCTCAGTCAGCAGCCCGAACTGCTCACGCAACCACCCGCCCGCGTGCTGCCGTCAGCGGCCTTGGATCTCTTTGCCGGATCCGATCTGGCGGGCGCAGGCCTGGTCTTAGCTCGCGGGCCGCTCTCCGTGACCGCACTTGAGCAGCGAACTCAGCAATTCGGCTTTGGTCGCGCCTCGGCAGAATATTTTTTTGCGAATGGCGCACAGATTCGTGCCGGCGATTTCCGCACGGAGACCGGTGTTGAGCAGCGCTTTGGCGAGTTTCAGGGGCTCTTGGCCACCAACCGCGCACCAGCACTTCGGGGCGACGGCAAGGCAGAGGCGCCGCTGGCCATACAAAATCCATCGCGTGTGCAATTTTTTGATCGCAATGGCGTTGCTGTCTTCTCTAGCGAGATTCTGCCGCCAGGCAACTATGTTATTCAAGGCTATGGCGCAAGCACGGTCCCAGGATTTCTTGAAGCCCGACTGGTGGATGTCAATGGCGTTGCGCAGACGGTCGCGCTGCCGTGGTCTGCTGATCGACGGCTACTGTCGCCAGGGAAAACCGAATGGGAAATCTTTGCAGGAAGGCCACGGCAGTTTGCGGCCGAACTTGCATCGCCCGCTTTGGTTTCAGCACGATTGCGCTGGGGCCTGCACGAGTTTTACACCATCGGGCTGCATACCGAGCGCCTCGCATCACGGCACCGCGACAGCCTTGAGCTGAATTCTCGGGCGCTGCCCAGCGTACTTGTCACCGCTGCAATTGGCCAGTCTTGCGAAAATCAACGTTGCACGCCGCAGTGGTTTGCAGAGGCGCGCGCGACATTGAACAAACGACTAACAGGAATTCTTGCTACCTCTGATCTGACGCCCATTACATTTGATGTCCACCCACAACGCACCACACAACTCACACTTTCCGGTGCGATCACGCCACTGCTCACAGGCAGCGTGCACTTCATCACACAGTCTCAGGGAATTGGGCCCACACAGAGCATCACCGCAATCAGCCTACAGCGCAGACTCTCTGGCTATGCCAGCCTACAATTTCAGGCGCGGCATCACTTGCTTTCGGGCGATCAGGGCTGGAGTGGCCTTTTAGGTTTTTCTTATTCCTTCACGCGGCATCACACTTCAGTGGGTAGCGCGCTGAGTCTGGGCCCAGGCCGCAGCGGCTCAAATCAAGGCCCAGATCTCCGGGTGTCGGCAAACCTGAATAGCCCAAGTCTTTACGGCCCCCAGATTAATGCAGCCCAGACCCTCGGGCCCGCAGATCGAACGGATATTTTTGCGCGCTATGCGAGCCCCTATGGCGATGGATCCATGCGGGCTGACTCCGTCACAAACAAACTCTCGTGGTCGGCATCGACACGGCTCTGGATGAC
>RFRK01000045.1 GCA_009924525.1 Betaproteobacteria bacterium | reverse complement strand
CGCAGGCTTGCCAAGCGTGGGTATTTGGCTATCGCCCCCGATTTTTTTGTACGTCATGGCGATGTCATGCAACCGTGCCTGAGATTTTCACGAATGTCGTGAGCAAAGTTACTGATACCCAGGTTTTAAGTGATCTCGATGCCTCTTTAGACTGGGCTGCGGCCAACGGCGGCGATTCGGCAAAGTTCGGCGTGACTGGATTTTGCTGGGGCGGGCGCATTGTCTGGATGGCTTCAGCAGTGAATCCACGGTTTAAGTCTGGAGTGGCCTGGTATGGGCGGCTGATGACTACCGTGAACGCCGCGACCCCCACGCATCCGCACGACATCGCAGAAAAACTAAAGTGGCCGGTGCTGGGGCTGTATGGCGGTAAGGATGACGGCATTCCCATGGACACGGTAGAGGAGATGAAGACACGACTGTCTTTTGGCGGCAAGCCTTCACAAGCCTCAGAGTTTGTGGTCTATCCCGATGCGCCGCATGCTTTTCATGCCGATTATCGGCCGACCTATCGCAAGGAAGCTGCCGAAGATGGATTCCAGCGGGCTTTGGCATGGTTTAAAAAGCACGGTGTTGCCTAGTCAGCAATGCTTTTAATCTACACCGTAGCAGCGGCGACCGCTGCGACGATCATTTCTATTTTGCTTGCCGCGGCGGTCTCATTGGGGCCGCTGACTCGCTTTGTGGATCGACTGGTGAGTTTTTCGGCTGGCATGCTCTTAGGTACTGCGCTTTTGCATTTGCTGCCCGAGAGTATTCATCTTGGTGGCGAGATTCATGGGGTAAGTCTTGCCATGCTCTTGGGTCTGGTGGGATTCTTTGTTTTAGAGCGCCTGGCGATTCTTCGGCATAACCATCATCATGAGCACGATGGCCATGACCATCCACATGGCCATGATGCGGCCTCTGCAGGACGTGGTGGCTGGGCACTCCTCGGGGGCAGTTTCATTCATTTGTTAGCCGATGGCGTTCTGATTGCCGCAGCCTTTCAGGCGGGAACTCTACTTGGTTTACTTACAGCCCTTGCGATTGCCACCCATGAAATTCCACAGCAAATTAGTAATTTCGTGGTGCTGTTAAATAGTGGCTTTAGTCGGGCAAAGGCATTGCTCTTTAATCTCTTAACAGGCTGCGGCGCACTGCTGGGTGCAGTTGTGGCGTTTTTCTATCTGGCCCAGTCCGCCGCTTGGGTGCCGTATCTGCTGGTAGTAGCTGCCGCCAACTTTATTTACATCGCCTTATCGGATTTGATTCCCCAGCTGCATGCGCAGGCCCATGATCACCATGGCGGACTCGGTGCAGCCGCATGGCAGCAGCCTGCACTGATGCTCATCGGTATCGCTGTAGCGGGGCTTGCGGCCAACGTGCTGCATGCGCATTGAGTAGCCGCCTCGATCAGTCCGCCATGGACTGCTTTCCCCATACCAGATCGTCATAGTCATCGCGAAATAGTCTATGTAGACGATTTTCCCGTGGTACAAAGTTATTGAATATAGCTCCTGTCCGATCATTTCGATCAGTTCTTACAGGAGGTTATATGTTGAGCTTCTTAAAGCGCAGACTCACTCAAAGTCAACAGTGCGTCTCGCGCAATTTTTCCCCTCGAAAAGTGCATCGCGCTCCGCGCGGTCAGGGAATGACGGAATACATTGTGGTGGTTGCGGTTGTTGCCGTTGCCGCCATTGGCGTCTACAGCATGCTTGGTCAGACCATCCGCAATCAGACCGCCGGGATTGCGCAGGAAATTTCGGGTAATGATGCCGGGGCGGCCCTCAATGCAGCTACCAGCTCTGCATCTGCGGCGCGATCACAGGCAAATGTTCGCAAAGACCTGAAAAACTATAACCAGGATAACCATTGAGGCTTGATTCACCGCCTAAAGGCGCGGTCTTAATGCTTGGGCTCGGCATATTGTCGCTGATTGCAGCGCTTGTGTTTTTAGTGGCGCGCTCCGCCGTAATTAGCAATGAAAAAGCGAAGGCAATGGGGCTCGCAGATGCGGCGGCTAAGTCAGTCGCGACATGGTATGCGCAGATCCTCAATTACGACGCTTATAGCAATCGCGCAATTGCAGCGAACGAGATCATGATTGCCCAATCGGTAACGCTGGCTTCCTGGACTCAGTATGCCCAAACACTCGCGCAGAATATCGGTACGGTAGCGGCTGTTATCCCCGCTGCACAGGCGGTGGCGAGCTGGATCAACGAGTCCGTAACAGTTAGTTATCAGATGGCGAAAGCTGGAGCGTCAATTGAAACGCCTATGCGCTCGGGCTACGCGCAGATGTTACATTCGAGTCAGAAATTAATGCATGCAGCGGCGACGCCGTTCGCCGCGCAGGCGATGGTTAACGAAGTCGTGTGGTCGGGGGATTCGCGATTTTTCGGCCAGCTCATTCCGAGCAGCCCGCTTTCGGCTTTTTCTTCTTTTTCTGCCGCTCGATCAGGCGCAGAGCGCGCACCACTTGCCAATCTGGTTCAGCAGTCACAAGATGACTTTTCACGCAGCCGGGGTTTCGATCAGCGACTTTACTTAATGCCCAGCGTGGGCTGTATACCGACCAGTCTAGATTCCGCCTTTAGTAAGCTTATTCGGCGGGGTGGGACATGGCTCAGTGCAGATTTTTCGAGCTGGGAGTCGGCCGATACCTTATCGATCCACTCATGGCGGCGCAGGAGTTGGCTGAACTGGCGCTGCTCCGGTTTGCGGGAGGCGATTCCGCTTGCATGGGGTGCGGCTGACGCGCAGGCATCGAGCCACGTACAAATTTCTAGAGACGGCGCGGGACTTGGGAGCAACCCTTCTGCATTCAGTCTTGCGGGCAGCCAGGCGATAGGTCTTGCCGGCTACCAGGGTTTGAGCGGCTATCGCGAACTGGCTGTGAGCGCTGACGCGGCCCGTCAGTCTGCCTCGGTTCGAATTCCAGTTGTAGTCCGCCTGCCGTTATCAAAAGCTCAGAAAATTACAGCAGGGCAGACCGTGATGGCCGATAGTGCGTCCAAGCAGCCCGATAAGCTTTGGGCACTGAGTGTTGCAGAGCTATTTTTTCTGCGTCCTGCAGACACGCTCTCCAACCCCGCCACACGCGAATTTGCAAATTTGTTTTCGCCGTTTTGGGCGTCCCGGTTGGTTGCACCTTCGACTGCCGATCAGTCGATTGCCATGCTTTTGTCGCAGGGGACTAATCCGTAATGCTTGTATTTCGGGAAGACCCATGGGAGCGTAGGGGTGAGTCTAAGCCGCCTCAGGGGCAGTCGCTGCTTGAGCTCATATTGTTGCTGTCGATGATGAGCGCTTTGCTGATGATGCTTTTAGTGATTGGAAATATCGGCATAGCAGGACTCAAAACCAGTCAAGCGGCCCGATTTTCAGCGTTTGATTGCGATAACCGACCTGGTTTTTGTCGAGCGCTATATTCGAATCCGATACAAAAAATTCGATCCGCGGTGTTTTATTCCGATGAGAAGGAGGTCTTTCCCTTTGATGCCCCCAGCTGGAAGGCTGTAGAGAGTCTCGGGGCGCAGCGCGTTGTGATGCACCGGCCAGAAGATGTCTCCTTATCGCTTGATCTTCCGAGAGTCGATGGTGCTGATAAGGGTCTTTTGGTAAAACTTTCGGATCTTTTTCGCAGTTTGAGTATGAAGGCAGGCCCAGCACTTTTCGGGCTACCAACACCAGATCATCTTTCGCGATCAACAGTCTCTACAGTCTTGTGGGATGCGCCTCTTCAGTCAGCACCCCGACTTGTTCCCCGATTGACGATTTCAAGCCGTATTGCGCTGATCTCAGATAGTTGGGCGGCCGCTGATCAATCCGACTTTTTTAAGCGTGTGAGAGAGGGGGAGACTCCATCGGCGCTGGCTGCGCAGGCGATTGAGGGTCTTTACATCCCCGGAAAGGATTTGCTGATGCCAGTGCTTAGCGGAATTGGACTAGAGCGTTCAACGTCTGAATTTCGATCCCAATTTCATTCTGTTGATCACGAGATCGCCTATCCCGGCACTCGGGTTTCCGCCCGATAGCTTAAAGCGCCATGGCATCGGGTCTTGTTGCTGCTGCTATTTCCTCTCTGGCCCTTCAGGTCGGTGGGGTCGATCTTCATGCGACATATTTACGCGGCGATCGTCCTGGCTGTTCTTTGGCACAGCAGCGGGCTAACGATTGGCAGCGCGAGGGCAAGCTTGCAGTTTTTCAGCGCACAGGCGGATGGTGCGTTGCAGGCACGATGATCGGACAGCAGTGGATATCAGAGCAGTGGATCGACGAACATCGGGAGGGCCGGGCTTGGGGGTGGCGTGTTGTGATTCCGATGACATCAATGCGGCATATGCAGCCTACCCGAAAGGGGGAATGGCCCTTGGAAATTATCGATCGACAGCTGGATACACGGCTACAGATTCGACATTCATGGAAGCCGCTCGCTGAGCATCATCAAGAGTCTGTATCACTGCTGAGCCGAGCGGGAGCCGCATTGCTTGCGAATCGCGAACTCCAGTATGGACAGATCTCCACTTTTTCGGATGGCCAGTTTCTCGTCTCTGGCCGCGATCCAAGTTTTGGCAGTTATTCCATTTTTCTACAGAGGTAAGGGGGATTTATGCAGCAGAGAATTTTTCGAATTCGGCCGAGTCGTGCGCCTGCCGGCATGGCGTTTTCGGAGTATTTGTTGGCGATGACCGCGCTTGGTGGCGCCTGGCTAATGTTCGATGGATCGGCGATGAGCCTCGGCAGAGCGCTTCATGAGTTGATGGCTTCGTATACGTTTTCTCTTTCGTTGCCTTGGTAGTCGGGGCAATCATGAAGACTCTAGCCATCAAACTACATCGCGCCTTACTTGACTTCGTTCACACAGTTCGTGCGTTTAGTCGGGGGACTGCGATACTCGGCAAAGGAGGCCCTCTTTTGGGTCTATTGAGCCAGCATTGGCCTCTACTGCTGGCGGGGCTATCGGCGATCGGTGCATTCTTTTTGACTCAGTCTTATGCGGAGTCAAAGGTAATGCAGGAGCGTGAGCGACTGCTGCCCAAAGGGGGGCTGATTGAGGTATTGGTTGCTGCTCGTGATTTGGGGTCGGGAGACATCGCGAGCCCCCAGACAGTTGCGGTTCGGCGAATGCCTCAGGAGTGGTCGCTCCCGGGAGCGATCATGCCCTTAGATTTTGATTCAATTAATCAACGACGCGTCGTTCGGGCGATTAAAGCTGGGCACCCCTTAACAGTCGAACATCTTCGGCAGGGACCTGCTGAGCAAAATGGGGTTCGTCTTGAGCCCGGGTATCGCGCCATTTCAATTTCAGTGGATGAGGTCTCTTCGGTGGGAGGGCTGATTCAGCCTGGAGATCGAGTGGACCTCTGGGGCTCCGCCCTTCCGCTGATTCAGCCCTCCGAGAGCGGGATTTCCTCCTTGCCGACTGACCGGACGCCCGTTGCGCCCCGGGCACGTCTAATCGCGGAGAACTTGCGCGTGCTCGCGACCGGTGCAAAGACGGAGCGGAGATCAGATCAGGCTGCGGAGCAGCGGGGACCAAACCAGGCAGGAACGTACGCGACCATCACCCTTGCTGTGCCGGTCGGCTTGGCGAATTTGGTGCTCGCAGGCCAGTTGCAAGGCCGACTCGGCATTGCGCTCCGGGCTGCGGAAGAACTGCCCCGGCCAGCAGTTGTGGAGCGTCGAGTTGAGAAATCGGCCCCTGTGACTTACGCCCCTATTGAAATCCTTATTGGAAGTGCTGAGGGAGGCCTTCGATGATTCTTGGTATCCCATTCCTTTGGTTCTTTTTTCGATCGCTCATCGTGATGGCGATAGGCCTTTCGACACTCAGTAACCTATGGGCAGCAGCGCCTGAGCTATCGCTGACAGACGCTGCGAACGCCTCAGAGACTACTACAGTAACCGCTGCGAAACCGCTAGGGGCGGAGATTGACTTGCTCATGGGTGAGACGTTTGTTGTTGCCGAGCGGGGACTCAAGCGCATCGCATTGGGTAACGGAAAGATCCTTTCTGCAAAACGACTCGAGCGCGATCAGGTGTTACTCATGGCCCTTCAGCCGGGCTCAACAAGCTTACATCTCTGGTATCACGATGGATCTGAGCGTCGAGTAATGGTCCAGGTTCATTCGGGGGACCAAGAGCAGCTGCTCAAAGACGTTCGACTCTGGCTTGGAAAATCAACCCATATTGAGACTCGAATTATTGGCGGCAAAGTTGTGCTTGAAGGACGCGCGCGCAACGTTCAAGAGGCACAGAAAGTCAAGGAGCTCGCCCAGCGCTCGCCACTGATTATGAATTTGGTACAGCAGGCCGGTATTGAGCAAATGATCGCCATGGAGGTTCGTTTTCTTGAGGTCAAGAAGAGCGCACTGGAAAACATCGGTGTTAATTGGCAAAAGAGTACCGCAGGGCCGCTATTTGGGGTCGTTGGCGATATGCGGACCAATTCCCGCTTCAGGCCCGCATCCTCTGGAACTCTTGATGCATCAGGGGTACCCAATTTAACTTCGAATCTTCCTGGCACGACAGCAGAGCCGCTGGTGAATAAGGTTTCACCTTTCGCTATGTATTTTGGTCTGCAAAGTACGCTGACCTCAGTCGTTAACTTGATGGAACAAAAGGGTGATGCAATTGTGCTTGCGGAACCAATTCTTTCTTGTCGCAGCGGAGGTTCCGCCCGGTTTTTGGCCGGTGGCGAGATCCCCCTGCCAACGACGAGCCCACTTGGTGCGACTTCAGTCCAATTTAAACCGTATGGGATCAAATTTGAGATTAATCCGACACTTACCGAGTCCGGGAGTATTTCCGCTCGCGTCATGACCGAGCTCTCGACACTTGATCCTGCAATCAAGGTTGGTGACCTACCGGCTTTTCTTTCCCGACAAACCGAAACCGAGGTCAATCTTCAAGAGGGTGAAACGCTTGTAATTTCCGGACTTATTTCTGAGGATAAGAGCAAGACTCTCGACAAAATGCCTGGGTTGGGAAGTATCCCGGTCCTTGGGAAGCTGTTTTCATCCCGAGATTTTCGTGAGAGACGCAGTGAGATGGTGGTTTTTGTAACTCCGCGATTCATCTCCCCCAATTCCGATCTAAACCGTACTTTGACCGATCGCGCAACACAATCGCTCGAACAAACCAGTCATCGTATCCATTCAAAGGGTGCTAATGAATAAGCAGACTCTCGTTGAGACGGCTTCACGGGCCGAAATGGATCCGAATCTGCAACTTCGCCTGCATCAGGGCGGATCATCGATATCAGAGGTATCAATATCAACATTTCCTGCCGTTATTGGCCGTGATGGGGATGCGCACGTTGCTCTGTCGGGTCTGTGGGTGGGGCGTCAGCATGCAGAAATTCAACTAAAACATGACGCCTTATTTATTCGTGATCATGGAACCTTGGCTGGAACTCTTGTGAACTCAGATCGAGTGACCGAGTATGGGCCGCTTAAATTGGGGGATCAGATACAGATCGGCAACTGGACACTCGAAGTACTCGGACTTCAGCTGACAAGAGCAGACAGACGCATCGATGAGACTTTTGCTGAGCAGCCGCTGGTGGATCGCGGTGTATTGCAGCTACGTTCGTTAATTGATATTCGAAAGCGTGACTGGCAAGGGGTCTCCGATCAGGCGATTCGAGCGGAATGTCGGGAGTTGATGGAGCCTATCGCGCGGGAGCTTTTGGGTGACACGCCGCAAATGACACATCAGAAATTTGTTGATCGGGTCGTGGCTGAATCAGTTGGTTTAGGACCGCTCGAGCAGCTATTTCATGATCCTGAGATCTCAGAGGTGATGGTAAATCGTTTCGACGAGATCTTCGCTGAGCGAGCAGGCGTTTGCCATAGAGTGCCGCTGCGGTTTGCAAGCGATGAAAGCGTACGTTCGGTTATTGATCGTATTGTGTCTCCATTGGGTAAAAGAATTGATGAGTCGTCTCCCATGGTGGACGCGCGATTGCAGGATGGCTCCCGGGTTAATGCCGTCATACCCCCGCTGGCGATTAAGGGCTGTAGTCTCACCATTCGACGATTTCTTAAAAAGCGCCTGCAGGCAGAGGATCTCTGTAATCTTGGATCGGCGAGTCAGGCCATGCTCTCAATACTCGAGCTTGCGGTTCGACATCGTCTCAATATTGTAGTTTCCGGCGGAACTGGATCCGGCAAAACTACACTGTTAAATTTACTCTCGCAGTGGATTCCATCTCACGAGCGAATTGTAACGATTGAGGATGCCGCAGAGCTACAGCTTAGGCATTTAAATCTGGTGTCGCTTGAGGTTCGGCAGGCGAATGCTGAGGGTCAGGGCGCCGTGACCATCCGGGATCTTTTGAGGAATTCACTTCGAATGCGGCCTGACCGTATCGTGGTGGGCGAGTGCCGTGGCGGAGAAGCGCTTGATATGTTGCAGGCGATGAACACGGGCCATGAGGGCTCTCTTACAACAGTCCATGCAAATAGTCCGCGCGATGCACTTGCGCGGCTTGAGATGCTCGTGTTGATGGCAGGGTTTGATTTGCCGCTCGTGGCAATTCGTGAGCAAATCTCGTCTGCGGTTGATCTTATTGTGCAGCAGCAGCGATGCGCTGACGGGCGGCGTCGCCTGATTAGTATCTCTGAGGTAACGGGAGTGGAGTCCGGAGTCGTACAGACTCAGGAGGTCTTCGCGTGGCGCCCCGATCGGGCTAAGTTCTGTGCAACTGGTGTTGTTCCCCATTTCTTTGAGCGGCTGAGCAGTCATGGGGTGTCCGAACACGCAGCGCTCTATCCCCTGATGGTGGAGTCGTGATGGGACTCGGCCTGCTCGCCGGGGCGCTCTGGGCTACGGTGCTGGCACTCACCGTACCCGGGCTGATTCGTTGGTCGACGAAGCAGAAAACTCACTACGAGGATCGGTTAGTACGCTCGCTTGAGCGATTCCATATTTTTCTCAGGATTGAATCGCTTCGCTGGCTGGGTTTAGGGTCTGCGATGCTTGCCGTGGCACTTTCTTGGCTGCTGTTTGGGGCACTCTGGATCGCACCTTTGCTGTGGCTGGGCATTTTGGCGGCGATCCTGATGTTGACGAGGCTTCGTCTGGCGAGGCGCTACCGATTGATTCGCTATCAGCTTCCAGCGGTTATTGAGCTGCTGGCCACCTCGCTTCGAGCTGGTTTGTCGGTGCGCGCCGCTCTTTCCCAGCTGGTCTTACAGAGTTCAAGACCAATCTCCCAGGAGCTGGCTATGCTGGATCGAATGCAGCGAATCGGAATGCCACTCGATCGTGCGCTGTCGACTTGGTCGCACCGACTTCCAATCCAGGAACTTCAGTTACTTGCGTTCGCCATCAACGTTTCGGCAGCCTCCGGAGGCAGTCTCTCGGACGCGTTAGATCGCCTCGCCGCTTCGTTTCGTCAGCGCCTTATTCTGGAGGAAAAAGTGGATGCGTTAACGGCACAGGGGCGGCTACAGGCCTGGGTAATGGTGGCCCTGCCTGGGCTTTTGGCCCTCGCCCTTACACTGATTGACCCCGATTCAATGGCCTCGCTCTGGGTTAGCCGAGAGGGCCACATCGTGCTTGCTGCTGTGATGTTCTTGGAATTTATTGGGCTGGTCTGGATTCGCCGGCTGATTCGTCTTCAGGATTAGACCCGTGTTGATATCTTCGGAGATTCTCTTTATTCAACTGACTCTGGCGCTCGCTGCTGCGGTACTTGTATTTTCTATTCTCAAATCGATACGGCGAGTCATCAGAGTCGACTTAATCGAGCCCCAATTTACTGCCCTTCGGCGTTTTCCTCCGCGTTATCGTGGATTGATGGCGCTTGTGTTTCGTCTCTCGCCGTTGACATCACATTTTTCCCGACCTTCAGCAGCTATTCAGCGCAGGCTGAATGTGCTTGGGCTTTCCCCCGAGATCGATGATCTACTCTTTTCCCAGATCTCGCTTGGTTTAGCCTTGATTATTTGTGCTCTAGCAAGCGGGCTAACTATTGTCGTCTTGATATCGGGATTTGGATCGCTCATCCGACCGATCCTCCTCAGCGCCGCTATTTTTCTTGGTCTTGCTTTTGTGATTCCGAGGGCCTGGCTCTTTGATCAAGTAGAGAAGTTGCGACGGGGTATCTTGCGGGGCTTTCCCTCTTTTCTCGATGTTTTGGCTTTGGTGCTTGAAAGTGGCCAGAATTTTCAGTCTGCCTTGCAGCTCGCAATTCAGCATCTTGGCAGCACGCGGGAGACTGGCCTAGGTCAGCAGCTCGCGGTTTTGGCGCAGGACATTCGGTCTGGACAAACTAAATCGGTTGCGCTTCAGCGATTCGCTGATCGACTTGCTTTGGCAGAAATAACTCAGTTTGCGGCGTCGATTCGTGCCGCTGACCAGCAAGGGGTGAGCGTCACCGCGTTGCTTCGGCGGCAGGCTGAGCAATTAAGGACGAGCCGTGCCCTAGAGGCTGAGCGCCAGGCGATGAAGCTCCCGGTAAAACTCCTTATGCCGCTCGCGATTTGCATTTTCCCGTGCACGTTTATGGTGCTTGCGGTGCCCTTAGTTTCCCGGCTGGCAGGTTCTGGACTGTTCTGATGCGGCGTCATTGGTTTGATGTGCATCCTTTCAGTCGCTTGGAAGGGGACAGCAGGTTCCGCGAACCGATTGAGCTCTGGGTGAGTGAAGGCTTTTTCGATCGGCTTTGTGGAATCTTCAGATGTCACGGTGCCCCCGTTTTGCTACGGCGATGTAATGCAGTCCATAGCGCTGGCCTAGCGAAGCCAATCTTTGTTGTGTTCCTGGATTCTGATTGGGTTGTACTTAACCGTCCACGCGTGCTTCGCCCTTGGTCGATTGCATGGCTTTCCAGCGCGGCTCATGTCCTGGAGTCGTATCGATTTCCTGAGCTCGCCCCTGGCAATCGTCTTCATTTACGTAAGTCAGGATTCTGATGGGTACGAAGCATCGAGCCAATTCTTCCTGCCAATCACCCTCGGGCATGTCGATGGTGGAGTCACTAATTGCTTTTCCTATTTTGTTGTTTTTTGGACTGGTGATCGTACAAATCGGACTGTTGTGGCATGCCAAGTTTGCACTAACCCATGCGGCGATGGTCGCCGCACAGCAGGCGAGTTTTAGCCATGGCAGTCACGACGCAATTCGGAACGGCGTTATTCGTGGCTTGTTTCCACTATTTGGCCGAGCAAAGACGCCTACTGAAGTTGGTCCAGAATTATTGAGGTCATCGCTTGAGGTATCCCGCGGAATAGCGCTTGGCTGGATTCGCTGGGAGGTACTCTCGCCAACACAGCAGAGTTTTCAAGATTGGGGTGAGCCTGCCGATCCTTTACTGAGTCCGGGTGCTTCATTGGGCGACACTGAGATTCCAGCCCATGGCGTGGCGGGACTGGCGGGTCGACGAAAGCCAAAAACAGGGGTTGCAGAGCTTTATCAGGGACTTCCAGTCGGCGTCGCTTCCGGCCAAACACTTCTTGAGGCAAATAATTTAAAAATTTATCTGCAGGTCGGCATTCCTTTGCAGATGCCGGTTGCCGGCCAAGTGCTGGCCCGAGCGCTCAGCCTTTGGGCGGGCTGTGGCTTTGGTATGGCACGCCCATCCCGGCCGATCGGTCTGGTTGACTTTGGACATACCCTTGATCCCTCTCGGCTTCACCCGTTGATCCAATGCCGGGCGCTCTCTAATTTTGATCACCAAGGGAGGTGGGCGCCGCGATGGCCCGTGAGTGCATCAGCTCTCGTACAGATGCAGAGCAATGCACGCAAATCTCTGATGGTCTTGCGTGATCGGCAGCAATCTCCGACTAGGAGAGGATCCTAGGTTTGGTCTCAAAAAATCTAGCGGTCACCCTTGATAGCCCTGAGGAATCAGAGCTCATGGATCCCCCTTTGATATTTCTTGCTCTCCAACCGAAACTCCCGAGCGCTTGCTTATTCGCAGAAATTAATTATCATGCTGCATGAATGCATGAAAGGATTAGTAATGCGAACTTTTTTCCTAGAAGCAACGGTGGTTAAGTCAGTTGGTACCAGTGGACAGATTTCACTTGGCAAGGAATATGCGGGGCGGAAAGTGCTCATTGAGAGACCTGCTGAGGGCGTCTGGATTATCCGAACAGCCACAGTGATCCCTGACAACGAACTCTGGTTACACAAGAAAGAAAATCAGGAGCGACTCAGAAAAGCCCTCGAGTGGGCTAAGAGGACGCCCGCTCGACCGAGTGACCCCGATGACTTAGTTCCAGCGAGGACGCGTGCCAGACCCCGAAAAACCCGTCCGACTTGATCTTAACTGCCCAGAATTTCAGCAGAATTGGTTTGACCTCAGCCGAGACGAGGCTGAGCGTGTTCGCGCGACTCTCCGCAAAATCCAACGCTTAACTTGGAGTGAGATCTATAGGGACAAGGGATTAAATTGGGAGGGGATAAAGAGTTATGCATTGCCCCCGGACATAAAAACCCTTTACTCGTTTCGATTAAGCAGATCAGCCCGTGGCATCGGTTATCGAGATGGCGACTATCTTCGAATCGTGCTTCTCAAGTTCGATCATGATGCGGCGTATGGCAAGAAATAAA
>RFRK01000044.1 GCA_009924525.1 Betaproteobacteria bacterium | reverse complement strand
GCTGCGTAAAGTGGTCGAGCCCTTGATCACAATGGGCAAGAGCCCGACACTGGCCAACCGACGTTTGGCTTTTGATCGGCTCAGGGATCGCGAAATCGTAAGCAAGCTGTTTGCAGAGATTGGTCCCCGGTATGCTTCACGCCCCGGAGGTTATTGCAGGATTCTGAAATTTGGCTTTCGGCCCGGCGATAACGCCCCTATGGCATTGATGGAGCTCGTCGATCGTCCTGAGCCGGCTGCCGAGACTGCACCGGCTGAGCAGAAGGCCGCCTAAAGTAAGCGATTGATTTCGGCTGTGAGCCTGACCCCCGGGGCACCCTCCAAATGGTGCGTGTAAGCCCGGGGTGTTCAACCCCCCTCTTTAAGCCATTTCGCAATGATGGGCGCGAAGTAAGTCAGCACCCCGTCTGCGCCCGCCCGCTTAAAAGCGAGCATTGATTCCAAAACAACTTTCTTTTCATCGAGCCAGCCGTTGGCGCAGGCGGCCTTCAGCATTGCGTATTCGCCGCTGACTTGGTAAGCAAAAGTTGGCATGCCAAAGGCCTCCTTCACACGCCAGACAATATCGAGATAGGGCATGCCCGGTTTGACCATCACCATGTCGGCACCCTCTTCGATATCGAGGGCGACCTCGCGCAGGGCCTCGTCAGTGTTCGCGGGATCCATCTGATAGGTTTTCTTATCGGATTTTCCGAGCTGGGCCGCACTCCCAACCGCATCGCGAAACGGCCCATAAAAGGCTGAGGCATATTTAGCGGCGTATGACATGATGCGGGTGTGAATGAGCCCCTCGGACTCAAGCGCCTTACGAATTGCCCCGATTCTTCCATCTTGCATATCTGAGGGCGCAACAATATCGACGCCACACCGGGCTTGTGCCAGCGCCTGGCTGGTCAGCAACTCGACGGTCTCATCATTAAGGATTCGGCCTGCCTCATCAATCAGGCCATCCTGCCCGTGGCTGGTATAGGGGTCTAGGGCCACATCGGTCATGATTCCGATTTCAGGCACCTGTTTTTTTAGCGCCTCAACCGCACGCGGAATCAAGCCTGCCGGATTACAGGCCTCTCGGCCATCTGGTGTTTTTTTGCTGGGCTCGATAACCGGAAATAAGGCGAGCACCGGAATGCCAAGGGCGGCGGACTGCTCTGCGATTGGCAGCAGTCGATCTAGGCTCACTCGGCTGACTCCAGGCATAGACGGGACCGCCTCGGACTGATCCCTGCCCTCGGTCAGAAAGACCGGATAAATCAAATCTTTGACTGATAATGAGTGCTCGCTAACAAGATCTCTGGACCAGGCGTCACGCCGGTTTCGGCGCATTCTCGTCATGGGAAATTGGGCCATACGGATCATTTCCACTTAGGTTGTATGGTTATTATTGGAAAGTTTTCTGTCTTGGACATATCATGAACACAGGCGACTTGTCGTCTCCCGCTTCTCCTCCCTGAGCGGGTGCCTAACCCATTTAGGCGTTCCCGGCGATCACCTCGCCGGGTTTTTTTTTGCAACATTCGGCTCTGGTGCGGCGGATGGCAGATGCCACCATTGTGCAATTTTTTCGATGGCCTCGTCGCGGCCGAGTCTCTGGGAGGCCGAAAAGAGGCTGACTGAGCAGTTTCTTCCCCAAGATGCTTTTTCTGCAGCAATCAGTCTGCGGGCCTTTGCCAGGGCGATCGATTGCTCGTTTCGTGTGAGTTTATCTGCCTTGGTGAGCAGCACGTGGATCGGCCGATTACGGAGATCAAACCATTGCAGCATTTGTCGATCGAGTGGTCCAAAGGGGTGTCGAATATCCATGACCAGAATCAGCCCCACCAGGCTGGCGCGAGTCTCCAGAAATGTTGCAAGCTCCCGCTGCCAGCGGGCCTTAATGGCCTGGCTGACGGCCGCGTAGCCATAGCCGGGAAGATCGACAAGCCGGCCCACCTCCTGCTCGTGATGACGCAGGGTGAACACATTGATCAGCTGGGTTCGCCCCGGGGTTTTGCTGCTAAAGGCGAGTCGTCGGCGGTTACAGATCAAATTCATGGCCGATGACTTGCCCGCATTGGATCGGCCCGCGATGGCGATCTCCCCTGGGCCGTCTGCTGGCAGTTCAATGGTTTTCGATGCGCTGGTCAGAAAATTGATGTTTTGGATCCAATCTTTGAGTGGCGGCATTAATCCGGGGGCTGACGCGGTCATCTCGGGAGTGGACTCGACTAAAATACGGTGGTTAAAAGCAATTGTCGTTGGGAGTCATTATGCGTTGCGAGTTTGACATGGTTTATAGTGGTTTTAGGGTGCTGAGAACGACGCTGCGGACATCGTTGTCTGTGGCCCTCATTTCAATGGCCATGCTGGCGGGCGTTTCAACTTCGGCGGTGGCTGCAGATCCCGCAGCAACAAAGAAACCCGTTGATATCGCAAAAGGCAAGGCGGCTGCAGCGGCGGTGTGCGCAGGCTGCCATATGCCCGATGGCAATAGCGTTATTGCACAAAACCCGATTCTTGCTGGGCAGCATGCGGCTTACATCGAAAAGCAGCTTCTCAACTTTCGCCTAAAGCCGGGCGCGAAAGAGCCGGAGCGTAACAACGCGATCATGCTCGGTTTTGCGACTATGCTGTCTGAGGATGACATGCGAAATCTTGGCGCATTTTATGCATCCCAGACGCCAAAATCCGCCTCGCCCAAGCGTAAAGAGTTAGTTGCGGTCGGCGAGCGCATTTATCGCGCAGGTGTTCCTGAAAAGGGCCTGCCTGCCTGTGCAGGATGTCATGGCCCGGGGGGAGCGGGGATTCCTGCCCAGTATCCGAAACTCGCAGGGCAACACCCCGAATACACGGAGGCTACGCTCAATGCCTTCCGCGGAGGCCAACGGAAAAATAGTGGCCAGATGATCACCATCGCCTCGAAGATGTCCGATGCTGAGGTGGCCGCAGTCTCCGAGTACGTTGCCTCACTACGTTAATTGCGTGAGCAGCCTGTAAAGCGCGGCCCGCCCGTTCGCTTTCGACTCACGCATGAATCAGACGCCTGCATCCCTTGAGGGGGCCGATTCTCCGGGCCCCTCGACATCGGGCCTGGAGCTCAAGGCACAACATCCCCTGATCTCAGAGGCCGTCGAGCTTCTGAGCTCAATGCGCTTTGCGATCTCTGCCTTGGTAGTGGTCTGCATTGCCAGTGCGATTGGCACAATCGTTGGCCAGAATGCACCATCGATTAATTATGTAAATCAGTTTGGCGCATTTTGGGCGGAAGTATTTTCTGCGCTTGATGTGGTGCGGGTCTATAACGCCCCTTGGTTTCTAGTCATCATGGGCTTGATGCTCATCTCAACGAGCCTGTGTCTGGTTCGAAATACACCAAAGATGCTTCGAGATGCCCGCTCCTGGCGTGAGCAGGTTCGCGACTCCACCTTTCCTGCGTTTAAGTATCGTGCGGCTGTCTCGCTTTCGGAGTCATCGGCCGAGCAGCGTCGGTTGGAGTTTTCGACAGCCCTTCGCGAGCGCGGCTATCGTCTGCGCGCCGCGGAGCCTCAGGCGGCCGGCCGGCTGCCCTTGCTGGTTGCACGCAAGGGTACGTCTAATCGGCTGGGCTACATCGCTACGCATCTCGCGATTGTGGTGATCTCCCTGGGCGGCCTGCTCGACAGTGAGTTACCGCTGCGTACCATGGCCTGGTGGACCGATAAAGCGCCGCTGCAAATGAATCAATTTCAAGGCAATGAAGTACCGGGCAGCGCACGGCTTCCTGCCCACACGCCGAGCTACCGGGCCAATTCACTCGTGCCCGAGGGCGGCACGACCGATGTTGCCGTGGTGGCCCAGGGTAATGGCTCGCTACTTCTGGATTTGCCGTTTGAATTGCATCTCAAGCAGTTTCGTATTGAGTATTACCCCACGGGAATGCCGAAGCTCTTTGCGAGTGATGTTGTCCTCAAAGATAAAGAAACAGGTCAGGAAAAGACTGCCACCATTGAGGTCAATAAACCCCTGATCCATCGGGGTGTGGCGATTTATCAATCGAGCTTTGATGATGGCGGCTCTCATCTCAAACTTACCGCTTATCCGATGGCAGGCCCGATTCGTTCAGGCCTGTCGGTTGAGCTCACAGTGGGTCAGAGTGTTGGCCTGAAAAATTCCCAGAGCAATCTCTCCTTAGAGCTCACTGGGTTTAAGCCGATCAATGTCGAAAACATTGGCGAACCGCCAGACGATCGCGAGGCGCAAGACCCTTTCAAAAAGCACGTTGCTACTGTGTTATCGCCCGCTCTGAATTCCGAAAAATCCAAGCAGCTGCGCAATGTTGGGCCGTCGATCAACTACAAGCTTCGCGATGCGAGTGGCCAGGCTAAAGAGTTTCATACCTATATGCTTCCGATTGAGCTCGAGGGTGCGCGGGTTTATCTTGCGGGCGTGCGCAATTCGCCCGATGAACAGTTTCGTTACCTGCGGATTCCCGCCGATGCGAAGGACTCCCTAGATGAATTCATGCGGCTGCGGGCTGCGATGGCCGACCCCGCGATGCGGGCTGCGGCCTCACGCCGATTCGCGGCCCAGTCCGCGCCTGCAAATGTCTCTTCAACGCTGGCCGAGAGCGCCCAGAAGGCCCTGGAGGCCGTAGCCGAAGGTGGGATCAATCAGCTGGGGCAGCTGCTAGAAAAAACAGTGCCCGAGGCCGAGCGCGAGCGGGCCGCCGAGATCGTGCTGCGGCTTCTGACCGGCGCCTTCTGGGAGCTCTGGCAGCAGGCCCGCACCAAAGATGGCCTTCGGCCTCTTGAGCGCAATGAAGACAACATCCGTTTTGCCCAGCTGGCGCTGAATGCGGTGAGCGATGCGCAGCTTTTTGATGCCCCCTTGCTTGTGGCGCTGAATGATTTTCAAGAGGTCAAGGCCAGCGTGTTTCAGGTCACACGTTCGCCGGGTAAGACCACCGTGTATATAGGGTGTCTATTGCTCACGCTGGGGGTTTTCGCGATGCTCTATGTACAGGAGCGGCGGGTCTGGCTCTGGTCTCAGAATCAGGGGGGGCAGGTCGAGCTGAAAATGGCCGCCTCGACACCCCGCCAGACCGTCGATTTTGAAAAGGAATTTTCGGCTCTGGCAGCAGTCCTATCGGCTAACGGAGAACGTCGATCATGAATACAGCCTCGTCCACCATAAATCCCAATGATGGTTTTTTGATTCGACGCTGGGGCCTTTGGGATTTAGGTTTTGGCCTGCTTGCCGCCCTTGGGGCAGCATTTGCCACGCAGCGCTATGCCTCGTTCATGGATATCTATGAGCTCGTCATTCTCTGGTGTTGCGTGCCTGCTGCTGTTCTGCTGGGTTATTTCTGGGCCGCACTTCGGCCATTTTTTATCGGATGCGCTGCAGCCTCGATTCTTGCAGTGGCGATGTATGGCGGTTCTGCAGCGGCTGCGGAGAGCAATTTTCTTCTGAAGTATTTCTTAGCCTCACAGTCCGCCATTCTCTGGATGTGTGCCTTGTTCGCGTTTGCCACTGTCTCGTATTGGGTCGGGCTTTTCGCACAGGGCCAGACCGCCCTCTGGATGGGCAGCCTACTGACTTGGTCGGCCTGCGTGATGGGATCGATTGGGTTGCTGGTGCGCTGGTATGAGTCCTATCTAATCAGCCCCGATGTCGGCCATATACCGGTAAGCAATCTCTACGAGGTCTTCATTCTGTTTGCGGTGATTACCGCGATGTTTTATCTCTACTATGAGGGCCGCTATAAAACGCGCAGTCTCGGTGGATTCGTTTCACTCATCATTACCGCCGCAGTTGCATTTCTGCTCTGGTACATCGTGGCCCGTTCCGGGCATGAAATTCAGCCGCTGGTCCCCGCCTTACAGTCGTGGTGGATGAAGATCCACGTCCCTGCTAACTTTGTGGGCTACGGCACGTTTTCTTTGGCGGCTATGGTCGGCTTTGCGTATTTGATCAAAGAAAATGCCCACACCACTTCGACTTGGAAGCTTGCGCCCTTATTTATTCTTGGTGTGCTGTTGTGCGCCGAGCCTCTGGTCTTTCGTCGCTCGGGACTGCCTGATTACTGGGCCCTGTATTTTGGATTTTCTGCAGCCTTCATCGGCGCGGTGATTGCGCTGCGGAGACGCATCGGTGCGGCCCTTCCAGCGCTCGAGGTGCTTGACGATGTAATGTATCGAGCCATTGCAGTGGGCTTTGCATTTTTCACCGTCGCCACCATTCTTGGCGCGCTCTGGGCGGCGGAGGCCTGGGGAACATATTGGCAGTGGGATCCCAAAGAGACCTGGGCGCTAATCGTCTGGCTGAATTACGCCGCCTGGCTACATCTGCGCATGATGAAGGGCCTGCGGGGCCAGGTGGCCGCCTATTGGTCATTGATCGGTTTGCTGATTACTGGATTTGCATTTCTGGGTGTGAACATGTTCCTCTCTGGATTGCATTCCTATGGCTCGCTCTGATGCCAAGCGTTTAATCCGGGGCGACCATCTGTCGGGCCAGATCACGCCCGAGCCGATGGTTCTTGCCCGGCGCGCGTTTGTGCTCGCAGGCGCTGCGTTGGCTGCAGGCTCGGGCCTGGTGCAGGCCTCCACACCGAAGCCTGCCTCTGCCTATGCACCGCTTGCGGCAAAGCCCAGTCGCCACTCAATTCTTGAGCGGCCAGTGCCTTTTGAAGAAGCGTCGACTTATAACAATTTCTATGAATTTGGCCTTGAAAAGGAAGATCCCGCAGAGCGGGCCCCGGGCCGGCTGAGGACTGCACCATGGAAAGTTGCTGTCGAGGGCTTAGTCGCGCGGCCTCGCGAATTCGATATTGATGAATTAAGAAAGCTTGCGCCGATGGAAGAGCGCATTACCCGCCTGCGTTGTGTGGAGGGCTGGTCGATGGTGATCCCTTGGGTGGGCTATTCGCTGTCCGAGTTGATTCGGCGGGTCCAGCCGCTGGGCTCAGCGAAATTTATTGAATTCACAACCCTTGCAGATCCGAAGCAGATGCCCGGCCTCTCTTATCGCGCCCTGCGTTGGCCCTATCGCGAGGGCCTGCGAATGGATGAGGCCCAGCATCCGCTCTCGTTGCTGACTTTTGGCATGTATGGGGTGATGCTGCCCGAACAAAATGGCGCCCCCATTCGGCTCATCGTGCCATGGAAGTATGGTTTTAAAAGCAGCAAATCAATTGTCAAGATACGTTTTGTTGAGGCCCAGCCGCCAACACTCTGGACCCTCACTGCGCCAAAGGAATATGGCTTTTATGCCAATGTGAATCCAGAGGTCGCCCACCCGCGCTGGTCGCAGGCCACTGAGCGCGTGTTGGGCACCGATGCACTTTTTGCTCCTCGTCGAAAGACTGAGCTTTTTAATGGCTATGCGGATCTGGTGGCCCCGATGTATGCGGGCATGGATCTGAAGACCTTCTATTGATGTCACCGCGAACCGCATGGCGGCTGATCTGGCTGCTCTGCGCGCTGCCGCTGGCTGATCTCCTCGGTCGCATTCTGAGTCAGCAGCTGGGCGCCAATCCGCAGGAAGCGATTCTTCGGCAAACCGGTCTCTGGAGCCTAACGCTGCTTTTGGTCACGCTCGGTGTAACGCCATTTCGCCAGTGGTTACGCTGGCCTGAACTGATTTCGTTGCGAAGAATGCTAGGCCTGTGGGCGTTCGGCTATGCCTGCATTCACTTGCTTGCGTTCTGGGCCTTCGAGCACGACTTTGATTTAGCTGCAGTCGCCAGTGATGCATTGAAGCGGCCATTTGTGACTGTGGGGCTGCTATCTTTTTTTCTGATGCTGCCGATGGCCTTGACCTCGAATGCGGGTGCAATGCGTCGCATGGGCCGCGGATGGAAGCGGCTGCATCGTGCTATTTACGCAATTGCACTCTTAGCGTGTGTACATTTTTTTCTGCATCGGGCCGGCAAGAGCAACTTTATTGATCCTGCAATTGCAAGTGCCATCGTGCTGATACTTCTAGGATCGAGAATTTATTTTCGAAGATAGTCAGGAATCGATTCGGCCGCAATGAGGTCGGTGAATTCCTCTCGGCGGCGAATCAGGTGGGCCTGGCCCTGCGCATCAATCAGCACCTCAGCAGCCCTCGGACGGCTGTTGTAATTTGAGCTCATGCTCATTCCGTAGGCGCCCGCTGAGAGCACAGCAAGAAGATCTCCCGGGGAGAGTGCGAGCCGACGATCTCGGGCGATCCAGTCGCCACTCTCGCAGACCGGCCCAACCAGATCCCAGGTGGCTTCTTGCGCAGCCGAGGGTGACACAGCGGCCACGCCATGCCATGCCTCATACAGAGCGGGCCGCATCAGATCATTCATGGCGGCATCGATAACTGCAAAATTTTTGTGAGGCCCCGGCTTTAATAAATCAACGCGCGTGAGCAAGACGCCGGCATTGCCGACAATCGCCCGGCCAAATTCAAATAGGATTTCAGGCTGGGGGCTACGGCGTGTCTGCTGCCATTGATGCAGTCGCTCGAAGATCGCGCCAAGGAGTGCTTGCGGCGTGGGTGGCGTCTCGCCGTCATAGCAGATGCCCAGGCCGCCTCCGAGATCGAGATGTTGAATTTCGATGTCTGCCGCGTTGAGCCGATCCACGAGCTCGAGTACACGATCCAGGGCCTGCAGAAAGGGCGGCAGGCTCGTGATCTGCGAGCCGATATGGCAGTCAACACCTGTGATCATGACAGACGGCATTGTTTTGGCCTGCCGATAAACCGCTTCGGCCAGATCCATGGGAATGCCAAACTTATTTTCTTTCAGGCCGGTCGAAATATACGGGTGGGTTTTCGCATCAATATCGGGGTTGACACGCAGCGAGATGGGTGCTGTTAGCCGCAGTGCTGATGCAACCTGTGCGACCCGATGTAGCTCTGCCTCCGATTCGATATTGATGCATTTGATCTTTGCACCAAGCGCCGCCGCTATCTCGGACTCGGTTTTACCAACTCCAGAAAATACGATTCGATTGGGCTGCCCGCCCGCCGCGATTACCCGCTGTAGTTCGCCTACCGAGACAATATCAAAGCCTGCGCCTTCAGCAGCCAGCAGAGCGATCAAAGCGAGATTGGAATTAGCCTTTAGTGCGTAGCAGATGAGCGCATTCTTTTCTGCAGCCGCTGCAGCAAATTGCTGGTAAGACTCGACCAGTGTTCGTTCGGAATAGACATAGCAGGGCGTGCCAAAGGCCTGGGCAATCTCGGTGAGTGGCCGGCCCTCGCAGCATAGTATTCCTGCTGAATTGCGATGAAAGCGTGTCCCCGTAAGGGGGCCTGATGGCATAGAAGGGCCGTTCATTTTTTTACGGGATGGGCCGGCTCGTTAGCAGGGGGATTATTCGATGGGGGCGGGCCGGATGCGTTGGCCGCTGCTGGCGCAGGGAACTGCGGCTTTGGCAGGGTGAGGGGACCCTTTTGGCCGCAGCCGACTAGAATCATCGCTATTAAGGGTGCGAGCCGACAGCTCACGGAGCGCAGTGTACTCATGGAAGAGAAGTATGACCGAAACTGAATTTCTGGATCGGGCCGCCGAAGTCTGGGATGCCATTGAGCGCAGGATTGATGCATGGTCGCAGGATGATGACACTGAGATTGAGTCGATCCGTCACGGGCCGGTCTTGGAGCTGGAGTTTCCGTCTGGCCGCAAACTGGTGGTGAATTTGCAGACCCCGATGCAGCAGATCTGGCTTGCTTCACCGCGCGGTGCATTTCATTTTGGATGGCGAGAGGGTGCCTGGTGTGACACGCGTTCCGGGTCTGATTTTTGGAAGGTCTTCATCGAGCAGGCTAGCCTGGAGGCGGGCCGCACACTGGCCGACGCGGATTAAAACGCTTTATCGTAGGCCGACACTGGCCACGCCCACGCCCGGCCGGCTCTCCTGGGTGTAGAACTCGCCACCAATACTGAGCACGCCATTCGGCATGGCGCGACTGCTCGCTGGTGTTTTTGCAAGGGCAACTTTTGCGAACTCCATCCAGATGGGCAGCGCCAGACCACCCCCTGTTTCACGGTCGCCCAATTTTCTTGGCTGATCGAAACCCACCCAGGCCACCCCCACCATGCTGGCGTTATAGCCCGCGAACCAGGCATCCATTGAGTCGTTGGTTGTACCGGTTTTGCCCGCCAGATCCGTGCGGCCCAGGGAGAGGGCGCGCATCGCCGTTCCCGATCGAACGACTTCCTGCATCATGCTGTCGGCAATAAAAACATGCCGTGGATCCATCACCCGCTGACTCTCATTGCCCGCCCTGGTAGGCTGTGCCTTGGCGACTGTTTTTCCCTTGAGGTCAACAATTCGATCGATCAGGTAGGGATTGACCCGAAAGCCACCATTTGCAAAAACGGCATAGCCCCCTGCCATCTGCATCAGACTAACGGAGCCTGCGCCGAGCGCCATCGTGAGGTAAGGCGGATTTTTCTCCGGCTCGAATCCGAATCGCGTGATGAAGTCTTGCGCGTATCGCGGGCCAATCGAGTGCAGCACACGGATCGAGACCATATTCTTTGATTTCGCTAATCCGGTTCGCATGCTCATTGGACCGTCAAATTTTCCATCGTAATTTTTCGGCTCCCAGGCCTGTCCGCCCGTCTGGCCAGGATCAAACTGCACGGGCGCATCGTTAACGATGGTGGCCGGAGAAAAGCCCCGATTGAGGGCGGCCGCGTAGATGAAGGGCTTAAAGGCAGATCCCGGCTGCCGCCAGGCCTGTGTGACCCGGTTGAACTTGTTGCGATTAAAGTCAAAGCCACCCACCAACGCGCGGATCGCGCCCGTCTGGGGATTTAGTGCCACAAAGCCTGATTCGACCTCGGGCATTTGAGTGATCTCAAAACTGTTATCGGCCATTCGCGCAATACGAACAACCGCCCCGCGACGCAAACGTTTTGCGGGTGGCGCCACCGATGACAGGCCGGGGCTTGCGAACTTTAATCCATCACCCGAGATCTCAAACCGCTGGCCGCGGGCCCGACGGACGACGACCTGGGTCTCGCTCACATCAATCACAATCGCAGTCAGCAATTCATCGCTATCGGGACGATCGTTTAAAGCATCCTCGATCGCATCTTCTTGGGCATCGCGCGCGCTGGGCAGAGTGATAAATGCTTCGGGTCCGCGCCAGCCCTGACGCCGATCGTATTCCATCAGGCCGTTGCGAACTGCCTTATGTGCAGCCCGCTGTTCTTCTGCAGTGATCGTGGTGTAGACCGTTAGGCCGCGGGTGTAGGCCTCTTCTTTGTACTGATCGAAGACAAGCTGACGGACCATCTCTGCGATGTAAGGCGCGCGCACAGGGAAATCATCAATTCGGCCAATGACCGTGATTTTTTCTTTTTTAGCAGCCTCGGCTTGCCGGGGACTAATTAGGCCGAGCTTTTCCATTCGGCCAAGCACGTAATGCTGTCGCAGCGTTGCCCGACGCATATTCGCGGCAGGATTAAATGCCGAAGGCGCCTTGGGCAGGCCTGCCAACATTGCCGCTTCGGCCAGCGTGATCTGTGAAATCTCTTTGCCGAAGTAGGTCTGTGAGGCGGCGGCAAATCCATAGGCCCGCTTACCGAGATAAATCTGATTCAAATACAGCTCAAGAATCTGATTCTTGGTGAGCTTGCGCTCAATCTCCGAGGCGAGCAGCACTTCATAGATTTTTCTAGTAAATGTTTTTTCTGATGATAGAAAAAAGTTTCGCGCGACCTGCATCGTGATGGTGCTGGCCCCCTGGGACTTGCTGCCTGAAAACACATTGGCAACCATCGCCCGGGCAATTCCAAAAAAATCAATGCCGCGATGCTGGAAAAAGGAGTCGTCCTCGGCGGCCAAGATGGCCTGTACCAAGACCTTGGGCACATCGGGCAGCCGGACCAGGCTGCGACGCTCTTCGCCAAACTCTCCGATGAGTACACCATCGGCAGTCAGGACACGCAGTGGCATTTTTGGCTGGTAATCCGCGACGGCATTGATCGGCGGCAGTCGGGGGGTGGCCAGGGCGATCACCAGCAGGCCGATGGCCACGACTGCCACCAATGCCGCAAGAAGAATTCCAAGCCAACGCAGGACCACACCCATAAGCAGAAGTGTATCGCCTGCTAGACTGCATTCCATGCGAAACATCGTGTTTATTGGCCTGATGGGCGCCGGAAAAACCACTGTGGGCAAGCGCCTGGCCAAGCGTCACGGGCTGCCATTTCTGGATACCGATCAGGAAATTGAGCGGCGCTGTGGCGCGAGTGTCGCGACCATTTTTGATCTTGAGGGCGAGGCAGGCTTTCGCCGGCGCGAGGCGAAAATGATTGCCGAGGCGATGGCTCTCCAGGGCACGGTGGTGACGACGGGCGGCGGCGCGATTTTGTCGGAAGAAAATCGCAATACTCTTAGCCAAGGGTTTGTGATTTATCTGGATGCACAGCCGGAGCACCTCTGGATGCGATTAAAGCTGGATACGAGCCGGCCGCTACTGAAGCAGTCTCCCAATCCGCGGGCTACACTTGAGGGGCTTTATCGTGATCGTGATCCGCTGTATCGCTCGATCGCGAATCTGATTGTTCCTACGACTCGCGCATCAGTCACCGTTGTCATGCGTGCGATTGAGCAGGGCCTTAGTGATGCAGGATATTTCCATCATGAAAACGCTTAGCGTGTCACTTGCCGATCGGGGTTATCCGATCTGGATTGGATCGGGTGTGAGCCGCGTTCGATCATGCTGGCAGCAGGCGCTCGCGCCTGGCCGTGTTGCCCTTGTCACCAATGATCGTGTCGGCCCGCTTTATGCCGAGGCACTCTCGCAACAGCTGCGCGACTGGGGGTTTCCAGTCGTAGTAATTCAGCTGCCCGATGGTGAACAGACTAAAGATTGGCAGCATCTGAATCTCATTTTTGATCAGCTCATGCAGCATCGATTTGAGCGTGGCGAGAC